>CAWVSY010000023.1:0-53369 GCA_963933055.1 uncultured Oleispira sp. | reverse complement strand
TGTTATCGATCCCAGCTTTAGATGAAGATGAATTAGAACTTCTTGGCCAAATGCTAGAAGATGAGCTTGAACGCCAAGATTCATTTGATTTTTTTGAAGCTCATGGGCTTTTGACCGCCATAAAAACCGGCCCAATAGACCTTGAATGGTCAGAAATTTATGACATTATTTTTCCAGAAAAAACGGCGTTTACCGCTGAGCAGCTTGAGCGAGTACAGCGCTTATTAAGAAAGTTAAGCTATGAGATTCAAGCTTGGCTTGATTATGGGGAAGATTTTCCTGTTCCTTGTGACTTAACCCTGCAAGTCGAAGATGATGATGAAGAAGGCGCGGCGATAGAAGCTTGGGCTGCAGGTTTTATGGCGGGGGTTCTGCAAAACGAAGAAGCTTGGTATAGCAAAGGCGAAGATCAGATGGCGCAATGGATATTCCCAATCATGTACGCTTCGGGACTGTTCGTTGATGAACCAGAAATGGCTGAAATTGATGAAGACGACACACTATCAAACCAAATGTGCGTCAACATTCCACCCGCTATTATTGAGATGTTTCTGCATTTTCATGCTGCAAAAGGCTAATTAGTGCTGTTGATAGCCAAATAAAATCTCAATGCAACGCCCCTGCTTAGTGAAAGTTACTTTTTCACTAAGCTGCTTTACCAAACATAAGCCGCGTCCGTGGGGCTGATCTATGTAGCTTTTCAGCAACTTTTCAGTATCAAACCCTGCACCTGAGTCTTCAAACTGCAAAACTATTTGGCCTCCACCACCAGACTCCAGCAGCTGATGACGAATATCAATTTTGAGTGATCCGCTTTCGCAGTCGGCTAAACGCTTGTCTCTCTCATTGTAATAATTGGTTAGGCCATTAGGGCCATCTTTCAAGCTTGATTTTAAGCCTAAAATACCGTGATCAAGGGCATTATTAAACAGCTCAGCAATGAGGACTGATAAAACGGGTTTATAGCTATAGAGCCCCGTTGCCTCACCTACCATATCAACCAATTGCGTAACAGGGCTTCCTAAACGCAGCTCATCAATGGATAAATCCATACAAATAGACCAAGACACAGGCGCACGATTAATGTCGTACTGAGGTTTATTTCTAAGGCCACTCACATCCTGATTAAACGTTACTGGTCCAGCCGAAATACAGACCAAGCTGATATCATCGTCCTGAACCGTGCTTCCATGCTGATATCCGGTAAACCGATGCAAACCTTTGCGTATTTTATCGATATTACCGTGCGAGCGCTTTATCACGGCTTCAAAGCGCTCTCGGCCAAATAACTCTCCACGATCATTACTGGCCTCCAAAATACCATCGGTATATATCACAATTTTATCAGTAGGTTTTACCTTGAATTCAAGTACAGTGGTTTTAAATTCTTCATCGGGCAAGATACCCAACGGCATGTGGGATGAAGCTATACGCTCCGTGACCTCAAATGCTTGATTGACGATCAAACTATCATGAAGCCCACCTGCCCATACCTTCAACACATCACCGGCTAAATTTAATTCGGCAATTACCGCTGCGCAAAACATATAGTCCGGTAAAAAATCAACCAATACCTTATTCATTTCACGGGCCAAATCTCCCACAGAAAGCTGTTTTAGAACCAAACCATGAAAAAGCTGAGAAAGAGGCAAGCTGCCCAAGGCCGCAGGTAAGCCATGACCGGTAAAGTCACCGAGCATAATGTAAATCCCCCCCGCAGGGGATTTTGCGGTTAATAAAACGTCACCATTAAACTGCGAAGCACTTGAAAGATAGGTTTCGACATTATTGCAGTTTTGCTGGTTAATTTGAGTTGCATGATCAAAGACGCTTTGCGCCATTTCTTGCTCTTGAATGAGGCGAGTATGCAAGTAGTTCAGCTCTTCATGCTGCTGCTGAGCCTTACGATGCAGTTCAATGGTTCGAGTATGCGCTGCAATTTTAGCGTTGAACATGATTTGGTTAAAAGGTCGAATTAAGTAATCATCACCAAACTCTAAACAACGAATAAGAGCATCTTCATCTTGCAGTGCTGTAATAAAAATTATAGGGACAAAATATGTTCCGATGACGTCTTTTAATTGCTTAGCAGCAGCATAACCATCAACACCAGGCATAACCACATCCATAAAGATAAGGTCAGCACCATGGGTTTGATAAGCATCTAATGCATCCTCAGCATTACTGCAGGTAATGGCAACATTACCTTGTTTTTCAACAAGATAGGAGAGCAACATTCTATTAGCTTCTAGGTCATCTACGATCAGTACTCGCATGATTAATTAAACCTAAAGAAATGATTAAGCTGCGCGGCTAATAGCGCATCTTTAATGTGGGGACGGCAATGAATAATATCGACGCAGCCTGCGTCTAGGTACAATTCTTTTTTGAGTGTTAAAAGTAGCCCCATTCCCGAGCTGTCCATATGCTCAGATTCGCATAAGTCAATCACAACGTGCTCGATTTTCCCTTCAATGCCCGACGTATAAGCATTACGAAAATCTTGCAAGATTGAGAAATCGAACCGTCCTGATATCACAATAGTTAACTGACTGCCTTGCTGGCTGCTAGTTACAGTCGAGGGCATGTAGCATCTCCTAAAAACACAATACGTTTATATTTCTAAGTGTAGATGCTATCTGCTCAGTTTCATTAGTTAATTATTAAAATGCGTTATTATTATTGAACGACCTAATTAGCCTTGTCTAGCCAGACCTCAACACGTCTATTTTTCACTCTGCCCGCTTCCCGTTCATTTGAAGCAACCGGCAATTCCTCACCATAACCGTAATTATATTTAGGATAAACACCCAACCTAACCAGTTCTCGCCTTACCGCCATCGCTCGTAACTTAGACAGAAGCAGCGATCTTTCTTGTGATTTTTTAGGATCACCAAAACCAATCAGTACTATTTTTTTGTCTGGGTTATTATTAGAAAAATCAACCAATCGCTGTATATCACGCATAGCGCGATTATCTAATTTCGCACTGCCTTTTTTAAAACGAAAGTTCACCGTTAAGCGCTGGCCATCACCTGCTATTTTCTGAAAACCTGAAGGCAAACTTGAGAAGTTTGTAGGTTTAACGACCTCAATATTTTGAGAAATAAACCCATTATCGGCTACGATTTTTTGCCCTTCCTTACTTTGGAGATATTGGATAAAAGGCTTCACATGCTCATTTTTAGGGTCGTCATCGGTATAAAAGTACAAACGACGAGAGAGCGCATAATCTTCTGTAGAAATGGTTAACTGATTAGGTGTCAGTGCTTTACCATCACCATCAGAAACGGCAATAAGCTTCGAATCCCTCACTGACGGCAACCCAACAAAGCCAATGCCTCGTCGATCATTACTGACCTTGTCTGATAACTGATCGTTAGATTCAAACCGTAAAGCACGGCTATCCAACGGTCGTTTTCCCAGCACCATGCGCTTAAAACTATCCCAGGTTCCTGACTTATTATCACGAGCGTATAAATTGATCTCACCAAACGCCCCCCCCAGCTCTGACCAGTTAGTGATTTGCCCCGAGAAAATAGCGGCAATCTGCTCAACATCTAATTGATTAATGGGATTTTTAGGATGAATAATAATGGCTAAACCATCGATACCTACAATGTGCTCTGAACCTAAACTGTTTAACTCAGTCATCTGACTCAAGCTATCAACTTCTTTTTGTTTCGCAGGTCGAGAGGCAGCGGCAATATCGGCGGTGCCTGACTTTAAACCTTTAAAGCCCGTGCCACTGCCGTGGGCAGCAATATTGATCACGGCCTTATTGGCGTTATTACCAGCATCAGGCGCAAACGTTGCCGTAATTTGGCTTTCATTCTCTCCACTTTCTTGTTGGCGGATGTTTTTAGCCCCCAAAGATTGTAAATAACCAGAAATTAAAGCAGGTGCTAATTTTGCGCCAATGGTATTAGAACCATGGATGGTAAGAGTATGCGTTTCGGGTAACGTATCAGCGTAGGATAAAGGGCTAAGAACTAAGGCCGTTAATTGTGTGAAAAATATCAGAGGGGAAAAAAGACGTTTACGCATACGTAACTGCACCAAATAAGTATGAATTTTGGTGCACGTTACGCTATTTATGTGACAGTTTTATTACAACTTAATGACATTAATATGACAGAAAAATAACAAAATCAGCCACATTTCTTATACGACCAAGATATTAATGGCTATTTTTTACGAAAGGAATATCAGATTTCTGATATTTATCCAATTTCAACATATCCGCCATATTGCTCAGCGTATAATACGGCGTATCCACAACAACACTGTTTGCTAACCAAGAAGGCAAGCTGCCACCGGGCTCAGCATGTACCTGGTAAGTGATCTTTACTTGACCCTCAGGTAAAGGGCTAAATGACCAAAAACCACTCATTTTAGGTATTCTTACGTAGTCATCGTCTTCAGGCAAGCGATCGGCCATCGCTTCAATATCAAACCGCAAGGTTAATGTTTCTGGGTCTTGACTCATTTTGGATGAAATAACCGCATCTCGATCACTGACAGGCCAAGGGGCACCATTAATAAAATAAACAATGGCACTTTTAGCATCATGCTGCTCAATGATTTCGAATTTCTCACATTGATGCATCCACTTAGGAGCCGCCTCGCTATCAAGCAACAAAGCCGCTAATGCGGTTAATCTTGTTTCAACAACCATTTCGCCCTTAAATTCATTTAACTCAGAGCCTGAGATCTCACGAGTATAAATTTTAAGCTGAAGGTCTGAATTTTCCTTTTCCAGCTCCCAGTCAGTCGTTTCACTGTGAGCCATAAAGTTAAAAGACGTTATCAAAAGTACGAAAGCAAATAGACGCATGGATTCTATTCCAAATTTATTATTGTAATGCCAAGCACTTTACCCGCTCTATATGACATTTAATAGGTGTAATTTAGCCATATTTTGATCATTAATGACCACCCTTACACTTAGGAGAAGGTTCTATCGCCCCACCAGCTTGCATCCATTCTTCTGGCGTAAAAACATGCAGCGCTAAAGCATGAACTTCACCTGCAAGCTCATCGGCTAATACCTTATAAACCAACTGATGACGCGCTACTGGGCGCTTACCTTCAAAAGCCGAACTTACCACGGTCAATTTGAAATGTGAATTCGCAGCAGGCCCAGAGTGCATATGGCTTTCATTCAGTATTTCTAAGGTTCCTGGTGCTAAGTTTTGCTCAATTTTATTACGAATGGTCTGTTCCATTGTCATATCCTGGATATTTGTCATAAATAGTACTGCCTCTTGTTCATGGCTCAGATATAATAGCGCGTTCTAATATTGCACCCCGAGTAAAACTCGGTATTGTATGTAATTAAATTTATGTGAAATGGACCTTGAATGATGCAAGACCAAGATTTAACCAATACTCAAGCCCTAATTGATCGCTATTATACCGAAGAGAAAGAAAAAAAAGCACAAGCTTTATCACATGCTTCATTAAGCTTGCAATTAGACGCAAATGACTTGGCCATGCTAAGCACAATCGCTAAACGTTTTAATAAATCTAGAACCGATCTTGCCAAAGACGTATTAAGCCATGCACTGATTGATTTATTAACTCAATTAGAACCGGGCGAGCGTAAGTTAATTGCTCGCGATGCGGATGAAATGGGAAGCTCATTGGCTCGTGAAATAGCCGAAGAAAATGGTTTAAAAGACGTTGATCACAAACCCAATGTCTGGACGACTCACGAGCGTAGCATTGCCAAAGCCGAGAAAAAACGCGCCAAAGAATTAGAAGAGGCACTTAAAGCCAAAAAACAGGCTCAAAAAAGTGCCAACGTTGCAGAAAACGTTCAGACGAATACCGAAACGGTTATCGTTGAAACTGTCATCGCCGAAGATTCGGCACAGCACGAAGAATCTTCTGCTGAAAGCACCGATGCTCAACCTGATACTGACCAAGAAAGTCAGTCGTCGGCTGAAGAGACTTCTTTTGCTTAATCCTTGTCATACTCATCAGCACTTTTGCTGATTAGTAAGCAAACGACCTACTCTTGATTTACCTGGAAATACATTTATATGGCCATTAACTGGTTCCCTGGACACATGAACAGAGCTCGCAATCAAATCGAAGAGGCCATGCCTGATATCGATTTAATTGTTGAAGTCTTAGATTCTCGCCTTCCCTACTCCAGTACGAACCCTCTCGTTGACGAGCTGCGTGCCGGTAAGCCTTGCATCAAAGTACTGAACAAAGCCGATCTCTCAGATCCTAAAATCACCAAATTATGGATTGAGCATTTCGAGCAACAAGATAATACCCACGCTATTGCGCTAGTGGCAGAAGAACACAAGCAAAGTCAAAAGCTCATTCAAATGATTAAGCAGATTGTTAATCAGAGTTCAGATAAAAAAACCAATATTCGCGTTATGATTATGGGCATACCTAATGTAGGAAAATCGACGCTAATCAACTCATTGGCTGGTCGCTACATTGCAAATACCGGGGATGAACCTGCAGTAACCAAACGACAGCAGATGATCGACCTTAAAAACGGTGTAGTATTAAGCGATACACCTGGAATTTTATGGCCCAAATTCGAAAACTTTCATAGTGGTTATCGCCTTGCGACAAGCGGCGCGATTAAGAATACCGCCATGGAATACGAAGACGTTGCCATGTACGCATTAGAATATCTTGCGGCCACCTACCCTGATGCCTTAATGGCGCGCTATAAGTTAGATGTTCTGCCTAAATCAGGAGATAGCTTACTTGATATGGTCGCGCGTAAACGTGGCTGTATTCGCAGTGGCGGCAAGGTCGACTTACACAAGGCAGGAGAAATTGTATTACACGATTTCCGTTCCAGTAAGATTGGTTTATTAAGCTTAGAAACACCAGAGATGATGGTTGCCGAAGAAATCATTGCTGAAGAATTACGCTTGGCAAAAGAAGCCGCCAATGCAGAGCGAAAACGCTTGGCATTAAAAGGTAAGCGCTTCCAAACACCCAAAAAAGACAGGTCTCAACCTAAGACTTAAACGTTATAGGTAACGGTGAATAGATAACTGTAAACAGTGCATCAACGCTGATTGAATAACTCATTGAATCGCTTGATGCACTTTATTAAACGTTTCCCATTCGGCATCTTCATCGGCCACAATTTCTATCGGATATCCTTGCTCTGGTGACGCTAACTGATTCAACCCCTCTTTCACCGCGTCAATATCAGAACAATAAATGACCCACTGATTGACGCCATCATGAGTGATAACCATCGCGACGATTGCATCATTATTACTTTCTAACTGGCTTTGTAATTGATGGTGAAATACATCTATTTGTACCATTTCTTGCTTAGAAGGATAGGCATTAGTTTCATCTTTTTGCTGTGCATGCCAAGCAATCTGAATACAAATAGGAAAGCGACCACTTTCAGAGATCACTTTCCAGTCTTCACGACTGTATATCGTTATAGGCAACTCATTTAAAGTTCCGTCTGCAGTCACCCATCGATTATCTAGCTTCATGTGCGGCCAATCCTACATCCATAGTTATTCATTTAGACTAGCTGATTTATACATAAAAGCCAAAAAGGAATAAGTTTTAATGCGTTTTTAATCTAATAAAAAATCAGCCATCGACTATGGTAAGCATAATTCGAAGCATATTACCTTGCGAATATTCGCCCAGAGTCCATTATTAAGTAAACACTTAAATAGATGCCTAATGAAAGTAAACCAGTCTGCTGTCAATGAGCTTTTATCTACAAACAATGAGCCCTCCATTGATGGCATTATCATCATTGATTGCAAAGGTACCGTATTGGCTTTTGATAGTGCAGCACAAAACTTATTTGGCTATGGCGAAGTCGAACTGCTGGGAAAACCACTCGATATTTTAATGTCAGATAGCCAAGCCAAAGCACACGGTGGCTTCCTAAGCTCAGCCAGTCAAAAAATAAGCAATAATAAAACCCAGAAACTGCACATGTCGCAAACCATTATTGGTAAGCACAAAGATGGCGGCTTAATCCCGTTAGCAATCACCGTTTCTGCTGATCACTCGAGCAAAGCCTTGCGCTTCACTGGGGTCATACAAGATTTAAGAAAACATGAAGAAACCCTTACAAAACTGTTTCAAACCTTTCACTCAACAACACAAAAGCTTGATCAACGAATTGAATTTGAAGGACTGCTAAATACTTACGGCAATCTGTTATTGAGCTGCCCAGCCGATAAATTCCACACAATCATGGAAGCGGCATTGCAAGCTATCGGCCAATTTTTATCACTCGATCATTGCTACATTTTACAACTATCAGAAAATTTTACGAAAGGTTCTCTGTGGGCAGAGTGGCGCAGATCAGCCAGTTTAATGAAAGCCTTCCCAAGTGACTTCAACGTTCACAATAGCAAAGTTTTTTTACAGGCTATTGAAAATCAAGATACGATCGTAATCGAACAAGGCAAAGAAACCAACGAAGTGCTATTTAACTTAGCCCAGCAACTATCACCGAACGGTTTTTACTCTACCCACATCACCCCAATTCTAGATGATAATAAGGTAATTTTAGGCATCATCGGTTTCTCAACCTTAGACCCAAGTCATCCAAAGCCAGACGCTCAGCTAGAATTGCTGAGCTTAGCAATACCGTTAATCATCAACGCCTGGGAACGGCACCAGTTAATTAGTCAAGCTCGGCATACAGAAAACAACATTCAGGAAAAAAATAAATTACTGGCCGAAAAGGCTGAATATAGCCAAACCTTATTAGGAGCCTCTAATTTTCTGTATTCAAGTTCACACGATGACATTCAAATAAAAGTTCAAGAAGTCCTGTCTGAAGCAACATTAATTAGCGGCCACAGAGAAGCCTTTATTTATTTCAATGAAGATAAAAGTTCTGAATTTAATAGCTTTATACAGCAATACTTCACCACTGATTTACAGAAGCACCTGCACCTTATTGCGCTTGCTAAAAAACATTTATTTCATCAAGAAATCATACAAATTAATGATTTATCTAATCTAGAATTGCCAATAGAAGTACGCAATGAATTGGAAAAATATGACATTCAAAGCTTAACCGCAATCAAGCTTACTAACGGGCAAAAAAATATAGGCTGCATTATCTTTTATGATGCCCTGCCAATACAAATTTTCAGCGAAGAAAGCCTGCGTTTCTTACAACTCACAGCACAAAATTTGACGGCAGCGATTCAACACCACGCCATTCAGTTTGATCTTGAAGTGAGTCAGCAAAATTTATCCAACGCGAATCGGATGCTATCACAACAGGCAATGCACGATGCATTAACGGGCCTTGCAAATCGGCGAGCATTTGATAACAGCATGGCACAAGAATTCGACCGAGCAATTCGACACAAAAGCAATCTCACTTTATTGATATGCGATATTGATTATTTCAAATTTTATAATGATCACTTCGGTCACCCCCAAGGGGACGCTTGCTTACAGCAAGTTGCACAAGTGATGCAACGAACGTTCAACCGCGCGGGTGAAATATGCACACGCTATGGCGGTGAAGAATTTGCAATCATACTGCCCGCAATTCATCATGACGAAGCAGAATACCAAGCCCAACGTTTAATCGATAACCTGCAGCAGTGTAAAATTGAACACGCGCCTCAAGTATCTTTCGACTTTGTTTCACTCAGTATTGGTATTGCTCACTTAACCCCAGAACATACTTACAATACGATTGCAGCCATGATCGATGATGCCGATAAAGCTCTATACAAAGCAAAAAATAATGGCCGAAATCAGCTGGCTTGGGCTATAAAAGCAGAGTAAAATACCTATCCGCTTTCAAAATTTGCACGAATTCATTTATGCCCTCAATCAAAATTAGTCTCATCATATCAGCTGCCCTTATCATCAGCGGCTTAGCGCTTTACGCCGTGTATTTGCATCTCAAGCTGAAAAACAAACAGCAAGCGGCACAAATAAAAGATGATGAAGAACGCCAGCTTGCACAAGATAACCTTGATAAAAGAAATAACGGCATCATCAGCGATATTCGTTTCATTGCACAATCGTTGGTGACAGAGCAGTGCGACATTACCGAAGGCGTACTCAGAATCCACCACCTTGCTGATGCTCTTGATACCGATATAATGAAGCAACAACAGTTTTCTACCCTTCATAAACACTTTAACGCCTGTAAAGACATGGCCATTAAAGAGGCTTATCAAGCCCTAACAAAAAAGCAAAGATTTCAACAAGATCAACAGCGCTTTCGTTTAGAGCAAGAGAATAGCAAGCAAGTACTTGCAGAAGCCCAATTGATCATCCAGTATTCATTTAATAACTTGAAACAACTTCATTGATATTAAATCGATAAAAGGATCTTCTCATGCGTATTATCACCCTTGCTCTAGGCTTAGTTGTTAGTGCTGCTTCGATGGCGGATTGGAATTTACAATCCCCTTCTAGCATTCATTTTTTAACGACTAAAAACGCCCAAGTAACCGAAACAAATTCTTTCACAAGCTTTAGCGGAAAAATCAACAAATTTGGCTATGCCAAGCTGAATATCGATTTAGCCAGTGTTGATACACGCATAGGCATTCGTGACGAACGCATACAAGAACACCTATTTGAAACCGAGACATTCAGCCAAGCGCATTTTGAAGCAGAAATACCACCAACGGTACTTGAACAAGCAATCGATGGCACCACCACGTATTACGACTTAAAAGGCAAAATCACCCTGCACGGTGAACAAGCAGAAGGTTATTGCCAAGTCATCATCAGCCCCAATAAAAACGGCACGGTAACCGTTACCAGCGTGACGCCAATGATGATCGATGCGCAAGGTTTTAGCCTTGTAAAAGGTATTAATAAACTGCAAGAAATTGCGGGCTTAACGTCCATTACTTATACCGTGCCTCTAACCTTCAGCCTTACGTTTAAAGCGGACTAATACACAGTTTATGACCGTCAACGCACTTATCTTTGACTCTGGAGTTGGCGGCTTTAGTATTCTTGAACATATACGCCAAGCTGTTCCGGGTTTATCTACCCATTATTTAATGGATAACCACCTGTTTCCTTACGGCGTACAGCCAGACGATGTATTAATTACTCGCATCGTCAATCTGTGCTTAAAAGCCTGTGAAGAACGCCGCATCGATTTGGTGGTGATTGCCTGCAATACCGCCAGTACACTCGCGTTACCTGCGTTACGTAAAGTATTGGATATCCCAATCATTGGGGTTGTACCCGCCATTAAAACCGCTGCAAAGCAGAGCCTAAGCAAACAAATTGCCCTGCTAGCGACACCGGCCACCATCAACCGACCTTATATTGACCAATTAATTTCAGACCATGGTGAAGATTGCCAAGTGATGCGAATTGGCAGCAGCGAATTAGTTAAAATAGCGGAAGACTTCTGGCTTCAAGGAAGCCTAGATCTGGCCACGCTAAAACACATTCTGCAACCACTGCAAGAAAATAAAAAAATAGACCAACTGATACTCGGCTGCACTCACTTCCCACTGGTTAGCGAGCACATTGCACAACTGTTTCCGAAGCTCACATTAGTCGATTCAGGCTCAGCAATTGCCAGACGCATTTGCTTTGTTCTACAGCAATTAGGATACGACCTTGAAGGCTTGCAATACGACAATGCAGCGCACAAATTAATAACAACGGCTAATATCGAGAATAAAGTCGTCTTTTTAGCGGCCTGCAGGCGTATTGCACCCTACCAGTCCTTTAACATTATTTGATAATTGCGTAAAATGCGCGGGCATTATGCCTACGCTACATACTTATATTCTGGAGAAGCGATGAAAGCGCTGTCTGATCTTTACTCTCAAGTCATTACTGAACTTGGGGAAGATGTAAACCGTGAAGGGTTATTAGATACCCCTAAACGTGCTGCAAAAGCCATGCAGTTCTTAACCAGCGGCTATGAAACCTCTTTAGAAGATATCGTAAATAATGCTGTTTTCGCCAGCGATACTGACGAAATGGTCGTTATCAGCGGCATAGAAATGTATTCAATGTGCGAACACCACATGCTGCCTTTCATTGGGAAAGTTCATATTGGCTATCTGCCCAATGGCAAAGTGCTTGGCTTATCTAAATTCGCCCGCATTACTGATATGTTTGCTCGTCGCTTACAGATTCAAGAAAACCTAACGAAGCAAATTGCTGACGCCGTTCAAGAAGTAACCGGCGCACGCGGTGTTGCCGTTGTTATTGAAGCACGCCACATGTGCATGATGATGCGCGGTGTTGAAAAGCAAAACTCCTCTATGTCGAGCTCTGTTATGCTGGGCGGGTTTCGTGAATCACCCGCAACACGCAGCGAATTTTTGCGCTTAATCGGTAAATAACTTACCCTTTTCGCGACTGGCTCCAAGCTCTTGCCTACTCTATACTGAGCCAGGATTTATGAGATGGAGCCTACCTTGGACTGGACAACGTCAGAATTTTGGATCGAAGGTTATAAGTGGGCATGGCCTGCTTTAATTTATGCCTTAGGACTCTTAGCAACCGTCGATGCTATTTGGAACGGAAGAACCTCACAGGGCACACTCGCCTGGGTAACCGGACTCACCTTCATTCCTTTTATCGCCCTCCCTCTTTACCTATTTTTTGGTAGTCGCAGATTTCATGGCTACAGAACCGCTCGCACCGCCAGCAGCAAAGTTTTAAAAGAACTTCATTTTGAAAAAACGCAATGCGCGCGAGCATTCGTTAACAACCATAAATCCGACGTCATTATTCCCTTAGAAGCCATGTCTCGCCTTCCTCAAAGCGAACAAAATAATGTGCGCCTACTCATTAATGGCGAACAAACCTTTGCCCACATATTCAGCGCCATTGAAAAAGCAACCCATACCATCCTTGTTCAATTTTACATCGTTAATGACGACGATCTAGGCAGACGTTTACAGCAAGCCTTAATCAGCAAAGCCAAGCAAGGTATTGAGGTATATTTTCTATACGATGAAATTGGCAGCGTCGGCTTAAGAACCCAATATTTAACCGCCATGAAAAAAGTCGGTATTCAATGCAGTCGCTTCAACCCTCGAAACCTTAAACATCGCCTACAGCTGAATTTTCGCAACCACAGAAAACTCATCGTTATTGATGGAGAAATGTGTTTCATCGGCGGCCATAATGTAGGAAATGAATACTTAGGTCGCACTCCCAACGATGACTTATGGCGCGATACCCACTTACAAATTCATGGCCCAGCCACACTCGCCGCACAACTCTCGTTCGTAGAAGACTGGTACTGGGCGCAACGCACCGTACTTAATCTAACGTGGGAAGCCTATCGCAGCGAGCAAAATGCAAAAACTCTGATTATTCCAAGCGGCCCTGCCGATACCATTGAAACCATGAGTTTAAGTTTTGTTCAGCTTATTTTATCGGCTAAAAAAAGAGTCTGGATAGCCACACCATACTTTGTACCCGACTTAAACGTGATGGGCGCACTGGAACTAGCGGCACTAAAAGGCATCGACATTCGTATTTTATTGCCCGATAAAACAGACAATATAATCATAGCCCTAGCCACCCGCAGCTACGTCAGCGAATTGAGACAGCTAGGCATTACTTTCTTGCAATATCAGCCAGGCTTCATGCACCAAAAAACCATGCTAATTGATGATGATTTAAGCTACATTGGCAGTGCTAATTTAGATAATCGCTCATTGCGTATTAATTTTGAACTGAACGCGCTAATCGAATGCAAAGCACTGGCCACAGATGTTGAAACCATGTTGAAACACGATTTCAGTACCAGCATTAGCTACCCAAAAGAAAGCCATTTTTTCACAACGCTGGCGACAAAAGCGGCACGTCTATTTTCACCCATTTTATAAACCATAGGATACAATAGCGTTTTGCTAGCTTCCTTGTGAGCCGTCCATGTTATCGATTAGCCGTTTATTTCCCATCCTAGCCATCGTCGTTTCGTTACTTGCCTACTACGATCCGTCACCACTGATTGCCTGGAAAGCCTCGATCATTCCATTATTATCGATAGTCATGTTCTGCATGGGCCTGACCCTGAGAGTTGCCGACTTCAAACGCGTTTGGAATAACCCACAACCCATTGCTCTAGCCATCATCATACAATTTTCCATCATGCCTTTAGCCGCCATACTGCTGGCCAAAGCGTTTAACCTAACAGACGAATTTACAATAGGTATGCTCATTGTAGGAGCCTGCGCTGGCGGTACCGCGTCCAACGTAATGACCTACCTAGCCCGTGGCGATGTTGCACTCTCGGTTAGCATGACACTTGCGTCAACATTATGGGGCGTCTTTGCCACACCATGGATCATCAGCATGACCGCGGGAGAAATCATTCACGTAGACAGCATTAATATTCTTATAAGCGTAATTCAAATGGTATTGATTCCACTAACCGCAGGCATTCTAATCACCCACTACCAGCCAGCCTTTACCAACATGATCAATAAACACCTCGCCGATATCGCCAGCGGCTTTATTTTATTAATCATCGCCATCATCGTTGCACTGAATGCCGACGAAATTGCTACCGTCGGTTACGCCGTTTTTGCAGCCGTTGCCTTACACAACATTATCGGCCTAATCAGCGGCTACGCGGCGGGCAAGCTGACCCGACAAACAGAAGTCACTTGCCGCACACTGGCCATCGAAATTGGAATGCAAAACTCAGGATTAGGCGTCGCCTTAGCATTAAAATATTTTGGCCCGATGGCCGCTTTACCAGGCGCTATCTTCAGCATCTGGCACAATATAAGCGGCTCACTTTTAGCAGGCTTATGGCGCTTTCAAACCGACATGAAAATTCGAGCGGCTGAACAACAGCAAAAAGGAAAAGTAAAAGCTTTTGACCCATCAAAGCAATAAAGGAAAAACTAAGTAAGATCTATTTAATGATTTTATTAGACAAAAAAGCCGACATTTAGTCGGCTTTCTTTTCCTCACTTCTTTACTATCATTGCTAATCACAAAGCTCCCCGCTTGCTCTCAAACTTAATCACTTCATACCCGTAATTTCGTTTAATTCTTAGCGATCAGTTCGCTAACAGGTATCTATTGAATATTGTCTTTTCTCATTCCTGCATATAAGAAACTTTTTAATTGCGCACTCTTCGAATCTATATATGTCGAGATCCCTGCGACTTTCTCTAGATATTGCAGAGCTGAAACGAAAAAACCCGAAGCACTTTTTTTAGAAATGCTTCGGGTTTTAGAATTAGTGGCGGTGAGGGAGAGATTCGAACTCTCGAACAGTTGCCCGTTACACGCTTTCCAGGCGTGCGCCTTCGGCCACTCGGCCACCTCACCTTAATCTAGATTATTCATCTAGCTGCAACTTGTGCAGAGGCGCGTACTATACGCACCAGATAATATAGCGTCAAGCCTATATACGCGTTTTTTAGTGCAATCCTTTGTTTTTAAAAGGATTTGTTTTGTTATTTGATCATCCATTATGTATTTAAGGGCCATTGCTGCACAAATTGTTCTTTGTCTAATACTGGCGGTTTTTTCAATTTGCAATTAACGTGGCCCACATAAACAAAGCCGACAATCTCTTCGCTCTCTGTCAAACCCAAAGATTGCTGCACATGATGACTCTGCGCCATTGCTCCTGTACGCCAAATGGCTCCAAGCCCCATCGCATAAGCGGCGGTTAATATATTTTGAATACCAGCACCAACGGCTAAACGCTGCTCTATTGCAGGTACTTTTACATGCGGCTGAATATTGGCAATCGCGACTATAATGAGAGGTGCACGCTTTGGCATGTTTCTACATTTTTCAATTTTGTCTTCCGCAAGGTCTGGTGTGGCCAAAATACCCGCCTCGGCAAAGACTTCACCCAAGCTCTGCAAACCGGCATCTTTTATTGTTAAATAACGCCAAGGGCGCATCCAAGCATGATCTGGCGCTCTAAAGGCGGCTCGATATAAGGTGTCCAATTGCTCAGCGCTAGGGCCTGGTCCTGTTAACTTTTTAACAGAAACCCTTTCAGTAATGGCTGTGATTGCATCCATAGTTTTCTACACCGATTAAAATGAAAATATTTGCGGCTTATTCATCGATCAATTTGAGCAAAAGGATGAAATAGCTCCCCAACTCAAGCTGTCTAATTTATACTACCAGAAGTATATAGCATGGAATTGTGTCAATAAATAATTTATGAATACAGATAACAAAGCAATAGATTTTAGCGAAACCAGTATGCCTATGCAGGACTATATCGCCCGCGTGCTTGGCTATGCAGCGACTGGTGTAACGCTCATTATTGGTACGCTTATCGGTTATTTTCAAAACAGCATTCTGTGGGTAGGCCTAGCGGCACTTCTTTACCCACATTTATTGCAAGTTGTTACCCGATCTTTTCGCGCACGGCATCCTTACGGAACCCGACAGATTCTTATTCATGGCGATGCCATTTTATGCGGTATCATGCTGGCGCTCATCGGCTTTCCTTTAGAGCTGACCTCTTTATTTTTAATCATGATCAATACCAGCTTTATTGTTGTCGGCAGCATCACCGCATGGACTTTCTGCGTAATCTCTTTATTTATAGGTGCATCAATAGGTATTATTTTATTTGGCTTCAATCCTGCCAAAGACATCCCCAGTGAAGTATTTGTAGCCGCTGTTATTGGGGTTGGCATGCACTTAGCCATTACCGCTTTTAATTCACACCGACAAGCACGCGATCTAATGCGCCTTAAGCGTAAATTCCAAGGTCAGGTCGAACGCTTCCAACAACTCTCTCATAAAGTTTCAAAATACATTTCTCCTCAAATCTGGGAGTCTATTTTTTCCGGCCGCAAGGAAGTACGTTTAGAAACTCAGCGCAAAAAATTAGTCGTTTTCTTTTCTGACATTGTTGGTTTCACCGCATTATCAGAACAAATGGAAGCTGAAAGCTTAACCGATGTACTTAATACGTATTTAACTGAAATGTCGAAGGTTGCTCTTAAGCACGGCGGCACCATTGATAAGTTTATTGGCGATAGCGTGATGGTCTTTTTTGGCGACCCCAAGTCTAACGGCACCAAGCGTGACGCCCTAGCTTGCTTAGCAATGGCGATTGATATGCGCAGACACATGCAAATCTTAAGAAAGAAATGGTTAGATCAAGGCATTAAAACACCTCTTCAAATTCGCATGGGCATTAATACCGGATATTGCACCGTCGGCAATTTCGGCACTGAAAATAGAATGGACTACACCATTATTGGTCAAGAAGTGAATCTTGCCAGCCGCCTAGAAAGCAGCGCAGAAGCAGGCGAGATATTAATTTCAGAAGAAACCTACAATTTAGTAAAAGATAAAATAATGTGTCGTTTAAAAGACAAAATTGAAATGAAAGGTTTTTCACAGCCCATCGCGTCGTATCAAGTGATCGACTTTAGACGCGACCTTGGTTCGAATCCGAGTTTTATTGAACACGACTCCGAAGGCTTCTCACTCTATTTAGACACACAGAAAGTAAAGAGTTACGACAAAGATCGTATCGCCTCGGCATTAGAAAGTGCAGCAAAGAAAATTCGCGATAAAATCATTACCTAGAAAATAAAAAAGCCCAGTAAAACTGGGCTTTTTTATGTATTCCTGACCCTTATGCTTTACTGGCGAATGGTTCTAAAATTCACGGCCGCTTTAGAAGAGTCGGAGCTGCGCATCGGATTAATATCCAAACCACCACGACGCACATAGCGAGCATACACGGTTAACGATTCTGGCTTGCAACGTGTCCAGATATCCCAGAAGGTACGTTCAACGCACTGCTCATGAAAATCTTGATGGGTACGTAATGAAACTAAATATATTAATAAAGACGCCTCATCAATGTGCGCGCCTTTATATTCAATGTAAATAGAGCCCCAATCAGGCTGACCTGTTACCGGACAGTTAGATTTCAGCAAATGACTAACCAGGGTTCCTTGGAACTCGCCGGCCTCATCCCCTTCGGCTAATGCCAAAACCGTTGGATCAAGTTCATACTTGTCCATGGAGATATCTAAACCATCAATGCAAAACGCCTTAGGCTCCGCCGGAAAACTATGGGTTAACGGTAAAATCGCAACTTTCACCTCCCCACCCGCCGCAGCGGAAAGATCTCTTACCATACGTTGCTCAACGGTTTCTTTATTGGCAAAACGCGTTTGATTGTAAGAATTTAAATATAATTTAAACGACTTCGATTCAATCAAAAATGGGCTTATTGCTGGCAAACGAAATTCAGCCATAGCAACCTGCGGAATGCCCTTATCATTTAACCAAGAAATCTCATACCCGTTCCAGATATCTTCACCAAAGAATGGCAACGTATCACGCTCAATACCACTTGCTTTCCAGCTTTCGCCACGCGAAATAGGAAATAGCAAAGTCGCATCATAGCTGTCTATATAATTTGAGCTTTTACCCAATGGGTTATTATCACTGTGTACCGACGCCATCAAAAAAATACCTTAATATTAAAACTTAAATACAAATAATCAAATTTAGCTGCGCATGCCTGTACCACGCTTTAGCAACCAAATACTAAGCGATGACAACAGAACAATGAATACGACCAACATAGCAATTGCGGCACTTATATTGACATCCGATATGCCTAATATGCCGTAGCGAAAACTATTTACCATATACAAAATAGGATTGAGCATGGAAACATTTTGCCAAAATTCAGGCAGCAACGAAATCGAATAAAAGACGCCCCCCAAATACGTTAGTGGCGTAATAATAAAGGTAGGAATAATCGAGATGTCATCAAACTTAGTCGCAAAAATGGCGTTAATAAAGCCCCCTAAGGCAAATAAAATGGCCGATAACAACGTCACTACAATCACCACGGGCAAGCTGTGCAATTGCAGATCCGTAAAATACAACGATAGCAACGTAACAATAATGCCGACCATAACACCGCGCGCAACCCCTCCCATAACATAGCCCGCCAATATTACCGAAGGATATACCGGAGAGACCATCAGCTCTTCAATGCTGCGTTGGAATTTGTTACCAAAAAATGATGACGCTACATTGCCATAAGCATTCGTAATCACACTCATCATGATCAAACCCGGAACAATAAATGACATGTAATCAACGCCATCCATCTCACCAATACGCGAACCAATAAGGTTACCAAAAATAATAAAATACAAGGTCATCGTAATGGCAGGTGGCAATAAAGTTTGCTGCCAAATACGCATGAAACGGCGCACTTCTTTAATAACAATCGTACTGAAGGCAACCCACTGAATAGAAAAAATACTGCGGTTAATCTGCTGTTTATTTTGCACGGCGCTGATATTTTTTTTCATGCTAGCCCTCCTTTTTTTGCTGACTCACACGGTCAGTCTTACTTTCGATATTATGATCTTGAACCAAGTTAACAAATAACTCTTCTAATCTATTCGCTTTGGTTCGCATGCTGCGCACCTGAATATTAGCAGCGGTCAAAGCACTGAAAATATCATTCAGCCCTTGCCCCTTGTCGACAGTCACTTCTATATGGTCATCATCCACTTTTACTATTTGATAATCAGCCATCTGCGGCAAAGAACCTAGAGCTGACAAAGAAGCTAAGTCCCCTTCCACATCCAAAACAAAAGTTTCTGTTTTTAACTGACTCAATAGCGCTTTAATACTGGTATTCGTGACAATTTCACCGTCATTAATAATCGCAATATTTTTGCATAATTGTTCAGCTTCTTCTAAGTAGTGCGTTGTCAGAATAATGGTGGTGCCTTCTTCATTCAACGCTTTCATAAACTCCCACATGGAGCGACGCAACTCAATATCGACACCTGCGGTAGGCTCATCCAAAATCAAAATCTGCGGCTTGTGAATCAATGCACGCGCAATCATTAAGCGGCGCTTCATGCCACCCGAAAGCATCCTAGAACACTCATCGCGCTTATCCCACAAATCCAACGCCTTTAGCAGGACTTCAGCATGAGATGCCACCTGCTTTCCCGTCAGACCGTAATAACCCGCCTGAGTAATAACAACGTCATATACTTTTTCAAACTGATTGAAGTTAAATTCTTGTGGCACGACCCCTAAACACTGTTTTGCTGCAAAGGTATCCGTCACTAAATCGTGACCCATAATCGACACACTGCCCGACGTTTTTTGCACCAAGGATGAAACAATACCCAGCGTTGTCGATTTACCAGCACCATTAGGTCCAAGCAAAGCAAAAAAATCACCACGCTGAACGGTTAAATCAATTCCTTTTAATGCTTTAAAGCCATTTCCGTAGACTTTCTCTAGTCCTTGGATGGATAATGCAGCAGTCATATTAAACCTTTATCTAAAACCATTTAAGATAGAATCATTTAAGCCAGAAGCTAGAACCAAAAGAGAACATATATGAATCAACGGCTCGCCTACCATGTAGAATTATTAAACCAACTAGCCATACAATTAGCTAAGTTGGAACAATCAGATCAAGAATACAATCAAGAAAACACCATTCTACAGCAACTTGGCCAACTGATTGAGTCTTTAAAAGATCCTTCTGCGCAACAGTATGATTCAGCAATCTTCGAAGGGCAGCAATGGCTTCACCGCTTTTTGACACACAACCCTGAATTAGCACCTGCCATTCATCGAGATCTACTGTGGTTCTTTGGTGGCGACTGCCTTCATTTTATGCCAGATGACGAAATCGAAAAATACCAGCTACTCGATGACGCAATGGCTGAAGCCATGCTGCGCAATGCACCGTTTAATTATACGCTATCACGCGAAGCTATTTTTGATACCAAAAAATAGCCAACGTTTTGCTAAAACAGCCCTGCCGATCTTGCTAAAAGTTCCGCAGGGCTTTTTTACGCCTGCAATTAAGCCAAACTCAAATAACAGGCATAAAAAAAGCCGCTTCAGGTGACTGAAGCGACTTTTAGAATTTGGAGCGGAAAAGGAGACTCGAACTCCCGACCCCAACCTTGGCAAGGTTATGCTCTACCAACTGAGCTATTTCCGCATGAATGATTTAACTGATTCCTCAGCAAGATAACAACTTCACTTGCTACCTTCGATCTTGTCAATACGTTCTTTCGTGAGAAAGAATGGTATCCCCAAGGGGATTCGAACCCCTGTTACCGCCGTGAAAGGGCGGTGTCCTAGGCCTCTAGACGATGGGGACACACCGTTTGAGTGATGTACATTCTACACATCAAATTTTTATTTGCAAGTAATTTATTCTTACAAATCAATAACTTAACTTTAGCCTAGTAAAAATAAGTTATTTGGAGCGGAAAAGGAGACTCGAACTCCCGACCCCAACCTTGGCAAGGTTATGCTCTACCAGCTGAGCTATTTCCGCATCACACATTGATTAACCACGTACTGATACCAATCTTTCCGAAGAAGGATGGTATCCCCAAGGGGATTCGAACCCCTGTTACCGCCGTGAAAGGGCGGTGTCCTAGGCCTCTAGACGATGGGGACGTCTTGCTAATCAACGGCGCGCATTCTATGAAGGATACGCATTTGAGTCAACCCCTTTTTTTAGGTCTAAACTGTAATTAAGTAAATTAATCGTTCCACGCCCTAAAACAGAGTGTAATTTAACCAATGTCGACAACAAACCTCATTTTTACAGTAATACTCGTAAGTTTATTGTGTATTGCCGTGCTTTGGATTTTTCAAATAAAGAAACAAAGGGCGATTGAGCGTGCACGAAAAACCGTGATATTCACTTCACAAATTGCACAAATACACCAAATAGTCGATTCACTCGCACACTTTTTAGACGATACCCTTCTCCACTTTCTTTCTAAAAGTGTCGACGACAGTATTAAGCAGCTGATCAAATACAATATTCAGCCTGACAAGCGCAGCCAGAATACACAAGAACAAGCCCAAATTTGGATAAGCGAAACTAAAAAGGTGCGTAAACAGTCCCGCACTAGAAAGCCAGAAAAGCAGCAAAAACAATTGTTACAAATGAAGTCCATCATCCAATTGATTCGGCAATCCCTTTCAAGGCGTGCAATTTCACGCAAAGAAGCCCTATCTCTGGCGAGCAGTACAAAAATCAGCAAAATAAAGCTGGCTTGTCACTACCTCCAACAAGACGCCGATAAAGCCATCAAAAACCAAGACCCACAAGCGGCCAGCCTAGCCCTTAAAAAAATCAAAGCATTACTGCTTAAAGTAGACCCCCTGCCCAACAGTTTGAAAAATAGGCTGATCAGCTGTAATGAATTATTAGCCCAGCAACATGAGATCGTAAAACAATCGAAGCCCAGCAGTACCAAGCGATTAGAAGAGGAATTTGATAAACAGGAAGAAATAGATCAAGATTGGCAAAAAAAACAGCTTTATGATCCTTAAGCAGGTAATGAATGATAAGCTATTCAGATACCGCACTATAAGCAGGACTCAACGTTAATGTTTAATAAATTACAAACCAATCTTGCATTCAAGGTAGCACTTTATAGTGTACTAACAGCAGCGGTATTGGGGTTTTTAATTAGCGGACACCAAATCTGGTCTAATCTCGAACAGCGAGAGCAGCGCAATCACATCTTCATCAACTCATTAATTTCAACAACTCTGCCCTCAATTAGCATCGCTACCTACAATTTTAATACTCAACTCAAACAACAACTGATCAACGGCCTCGCTGAGCACCCAGGTATTTTAAACGCCGCTATTTTTGATACCAAGGGCGGAGAAATAGGCATTTCAAGCATTCCCAAACCGTGCAAACCATCGAACATCAATACCCTGCTGCATGGCGCCAACCCACATTTTGAATACCCTATTAATTATCGTGGCACTTATTTAGGCAAATTAACGTTAGAACTTAATCATTGCCAGCAAAGTGAATTATTTTTTGAAGACATCAAACGCACTCTGGTTTCAGGATTAATCTACAGTATCTGCATCGCGTTAATTATTTACTTCCTATTCTATCGTTTAGTCAGCCTCCCCGTTAGTATGCTGGCCAGCCGCTTACAGAAAATCGACCCAAGCGCCATTGAACTGTCTAGCATTCAGAATATAAGCAGCACACGAAAAGATGAGATTGGCGTGCTCATCAACCAGTTCTCTGCACTATTGCGCACAACCCACGACCACATTAGCCGCCTTAAAGCCGCCGAATTCACTATTAATGACTATTCAAGCAACTTAGAAGCCTTAGTTAATAAACGCACAGAAGCTATTTCCGGCATCAACTATGAATTACAAAACGTTAATAATGAGCTGAAACGAACACAAAGTAATTTAGAGCAGTTCAACCAAAGCCAAACCCATTTATTAAAAAACCTCTCTTATGAACTGAGAGTCCCTATCACCAATACGATACATACTCTGCATTTTCTCAGCGACGATCATAGCGATGCAACACACAGCGCTTCACTTGAAGGAGCGGTTAACTACAATAAGAAAGTATTGTCTTTATTAAGCGAGCTTGAGCTCATTGCACAACTAAAGCATCCGCAAAACAGCAATAGCGCCAGTCCGTTTAGCATCAGCAATTTAATCAGTGATATTACGGATAAAATCATTAACCATAATGATGTGTCTTTTCAAATTGATGCTCGCTACCAAATAGATTTAGCCAAGAGCCACATTGGTAATCGCCAAGAAATAGAACAGCTTTTATACAATTTAATGGCCAATATTTTAAACAATACCCCAGAGCAAAGAATTAACATCGCCATCTCTGAAAATGAACAGGGTATTATTTTCCATTTTTCTGCCCCAGATTTGAGGCTAAACGATGCTTTGTTTGAACAAATGATTACGCCTTTCAGCAATAGCTATACCGCCAATCCATTAACGTCTATGGGCCTTGCCTACAGCCGAGATTTAACGGAGTTTCTTGATGGCAACATGTACATCAGCATCAACTCACAAAATGAAAATGAGCTCAGCCTGCAGCTACCGCTATTAAATGGTGTACAGGCGCTAGAAGAGCTGCGTAAGAGACTTCCTAGCGGAGGTATTTGCCTAAACATCAATCAAAATACTCTGCTCGCACAACTGATACTGTTTTTAGACCAATGGCAGCTGCCTTACGTCTTGTCGAACAGCCTGAGCAAGCAACCGGTATTATTGATTACCGATAATGAAGCGTTACCTAGCCACGATGATATTCGCTTTATTATTGGTATTGGGGCCAAGTTTCAGAACAAACATAAAATCAATGATGTGAACTTACTGACTTTAAAGCAGATCAATGAGGGAAACCTATACAATTTAATCACCGAAGCCTGTGGGCTGATCCAATCAGAGCAATCACCCACGATTATGGCCAAGGTATTATTAGTAGAAGACAACATTATTAATCGCATGTTGAGTCAACGCTTTCTGCGAAATTTAAACGTTGAAGTTGACATGGTAGAAGACGGCAAAGAAGCCGTTAACATTGCCAACCGCAAACAGTACGACATGATATTTATGGATTGCCAAATGCCTATCATGGATGGCTTTCAAGCAACCCGCCAAATTAGGCGCTCACAACTGAATCAAAAAACCCCCATCGTTGCTCTAACAGGGTTTGAATCCGAAGATGAACGTCTTGCATGCTTGCAATCAGGAATGAACGATTTTATTAGTAAGCCTTTCACTCAAGAACAACTGAATCATGCCTTACGACAATGGCTACCTAAATAAGTAGCCATTGTTTGAGGAAATTGTAATCTTCACCCAGCACTAAGGGTTAATTTTTTGAATCAACCCTCGCAGAGTGCTTTGCAAAATCAACAGTTCTTCAGAGCTCATTTCTACCTGACACATCAGTTTACCAGGAATGGGTTTAGCCAATTCACGCAAGCCAAGACCATGCTCGGTTAACTGAACTAAGACGACCCTTTCATCGTCAGTATCACGCTGACGCCCTAATATCCCCTTAACCTCCATACGCTTCAATAACGGCGTTACCGTGCCTGTATCGAGTTGCAGCGCCCTTGTTAGCTGACTAACGCTCATTGATGTTAAGCCATCTTCTTCGTTTCGCCACAATACAAGTAATACCAAATATTGCGGATACGTAATATCCAATGGCTTTAATAATGGCGTATAGCTTTGAGTCACCATTCTTGATAAACGGTACAAGCTAAAACACAATTGATTTTCAAGGTGAAGCGCGGGACACGCGCTTAGTGCAGCTTTTTCATCTGCCATGAATACAAACCTTCTTTAACATGTTGCACAACTCTGGATATAACATCAGCAATTACTGAGCGAGTAACTTCTCAATGTCATCCTGCAATGCTTGAGGCTTGGTTGTTGGCGCATAGCGATCGACAACTTCGCCTTGCTTATTAATAAGAAATTTAGTGAAATTCCATTTGATTTTTTTCGTGCCTAAAATGCCTGGCGCTTGTGACTTCAGCTCTTGATAAAGCGGCGCCGCATCATCACCATTAACGTCTATTTTAGAAAACATCGGAAAACTAACGCCATAGTTCTTTTGGCAAAAACTGGCAATTTCAGTATCTGCGCCTTTTTCTTGCTCGCCAAACTGATTACAAGGGAAGCCTAATACCTCCAAACCCTGGTCTTTATATTGCTCATACAAGGCTTCAAGGCCTTCATACTGATACGTAAAACCACACTTACTCGCGGTATTGACCACTAAAACAACCTTCCCTTTGTATTCAGATAAGTCTTGAACTTCTCCCGATAACAAAGGCATTTTCTTTTGTAATAACGTCATAAACCGATCTCCATCATAATATTGCGTAAAATTTTATTGTGCGCAATACACTAGCACGAAACGGTCAAATTTCAAGCAATGACCGTAACAATGGCTAAATCCGAAGGCCGACTCTAATGCTCTTCATCCAGCTTTATCGCAGCCGAATTAATGCAATAGCGAAGCCCTGTAGGTGCGGGACCATCAGGAAAAACGTGGCCAAGATGCGCATCACAACGACGGCATAATACTTCTGTTCGCACCATGAAATGGCTAATGTCTTTCTTTTCTTCAATAACGTCTGTTGATGCAGGCTGAGTAAAGCTTGGCCAACCACAGCCTGCATTAAACTTATCGCCAGACTCAAACAATACTTCTCCGCAACAAATACACTGATATTGGCCGCTTTTATCGCAACCATCGTATTTACCACTGAATGCAGGTTCGGTGCCCTTTTCACGGGTAATACGATAACTTTCTTCATCCAGTATTTCAGCCCACTGCTGCGGGGTTTTAATTATTTTCTCTTTACCTGAACTCATTCGCAATTACTCACTTTCAATCTCTGTAAATTTTAATCATTCAAGAGTATCATTAGTCGTTTATATATTATGTGACTTTTTAATTAAGGTGGAATGCGCTCCATGCAGGATATTCTCAAATCCAAAAAACTGGCCAATGTCTTTTACGATCTTCGTGGGCCTGTTGCGCATGCCGCCAAGAAAATGGAAGAAGATGGCCATCGCATTCTAAAATTGAATATTGGCAATCCAAAACCTTTTGGCTTAGATGCTCCTGAAGAAATCATTCAAGATGTTATCTTAAACTTGCCCGATTCTGAAGGCTATTGCGATTCAAAAGGCCTATTTTCTGCTCGTAAAGCAGTTATGCAATACTGCCAGCAAAAAGGCATTAAAGACGTTAACATCGAAGACATCATTCTAGGGAATGGTGTGAGTGAACTGATTGTTATGTCGATGCAGGGTTTATTAAATAGCAACGACGAAGTGCTCATCCCGTCCCCTGATTATCCATTATGGACAGGTGCAGTGAGCTTAGCCGGTGGCACCCCGGTGCACTATCACTGCGATGAAAGTTCCAACTGGTTCCCAGATATGGACGACATTCGCAAAAAAGTGAATAAAAATACCAAAGCCTTAGTTCTGATAAACCCAAACAACCCAACTGGGGCGGTTTATCCAGATGAAGTCTTAGTAGAATTAATTGAAATCGCACGAGAAAACAATTTGATTGTTTTTTCTGATGAGATCTACGACAAAATTTTATTTGATGGTGCAACGCACACATCAACGGCATCTTTAGCGGATGATTTATTATTCATTACCTTCAATGGTCTATCTAAGAATTATCGCCTAGCGGGTTTCCGTGCAGGCTGGATGATTATTAGTGGCGCTAAACACAAAGCCAAAGATTATATTGAAGGCTTAGAAATGCTGGCATCCATGCGCCTGTGCGCAAACGTGCCGTCTCAACACGCCATTCAAACTTCTTTAGGCGGCTATCAAAGTATCAATGATTTAGTAGCACCGGGTGGACGTATTTACGAGCAACGTAACATTGCTTACGAAGCGTTGAATAGCATCCCAGGCATCAGCTGCACAAAGCCAATGGGCGCCTTGTACTGCTTCCCTAAAGTAGACATTAAAAAATTCAATATCCACAACGATGAACGCATGGTATTGGATTTATTAGAGCAGCAAAAAATATTAATCGTGCATGGCACTGCGTTTAACTGGGCGCAGCCTGATCACTTTCGTGTTGTGTTTTTACCGCGACCTGAAGATCTCTCTCTTGCACTTGATAAGATGGGGCAGTTTTTCTCTTCTTATAAGCAACTATAAAGCAGCGATAGGCATTTATGCTCGACGTTCATATCGATGACTTTTTTAAAGACTGTGCAGTTATTTTACTGCACGGCTTTAAATCCTTTCCGGCCAAACAAATTCTGTATGTTGAAGATATTTGCGGCCCCGATGAAGCCGATGAGTTTGGTTTGCACAGCCCCAGACATTTGGCCGCCTTCGGTGCCATTATCTGGTTACAAGAAGAGGGCTACATTCGCTTTAGCGAAATTGATCGACAAGAATCTGTAGATGAATTCGTATTGGCCAGTAAAGCCTTCACTCGCCTCATTCAAGCCGATAAAGAAAATCCAACCACCAGCCTAGCCCAAAAAATTGAATTTGTGCGTCTTCAAGCTGACTCAACCTCCCTTGGGCACTTGATACGTGAGCACTTTCTGATAGAATAGGAATCATTATCATTAATATTTGATTTCACTCAACCAGTAGGCCCACAATGCGTTCAATACTCACTCTCTGCATGCTTGCCATCACGAGCATCATCTCTCTTCAGGCTAACGCTGAACAAGTAAATATTTACTCATTCCGCCAACCTTTTCTTATTCAACCCATTCTTGAAAAATTTACAGCTCAAACAGGGATTGAAGCGAAAGTTGTTTTTTCTAAAAAGGGCTTAATTCAACGTCTTAAGCGCGAGGGAGAGCTGTCTCCAGCCGATGTTATTTTAACGTCTAATTTTTCAAAAATGCTGCAAGTAAAAGAGCAAGGTCTAAGCCAACCTTATCAACTTAGTACGGCCTTAGCTGAGAATATCCCTGCACAATTCCGTGATTCCGAAAATCACTGGATCGCCCTGACTCAGCGCGTAAGAAACATCTATTCATCCAAAGAACGCTCTGGCGATCAAAGTGCCATACGCTATGAAGATCTTGCAAAGCCTGAATATAAAGGACGCATCTGCACACGCAGCGGCAAACACCCTTACAACCTAGGGTTGATAGCCTCAATGATTGCCCATAACGGCGAAGCGGCTACCGAACAATGGCTAACCGCGGTTAAGGGCAACCTAGCACGTAAACCTCAAGGTAATGACCGTGGCCAAGTAAAAGCGATAAAAGAAGGTCTATGTGACGTTTCTTTGGGCAACAGTTACTACCTAGGAAAAATGCTGCAAGATCCAAAGCAAGTTGAATGGGCCAATGCCGTTAATCTTAACTTCCCGAACCAGCAAGATCGTGGCTCACACATCAACGTATCGGGTGCGGTATTAACCAAGTACGCACCGAATAAACAGGCGGCACAAAAGCTGATCGAATTTTTAGCCAGCGAACAGGCACAAACGTTATACGCTGAGTTAAATATGGAATACCCCGTCATGCCTTCTGCGAAAGTTTCTGACTTAGTGAAAAGCTGGGGAACATTCAAAGCCGATCCTCTACCGCTAGAAGAAATCGCTAAATACCAAAAAGACGCGTTGAAATTAGTCGATAAGGTACACTTTGACTTATAATCTGCCGATCAATAGGCCAGATTAACAATTCACACTAATGAAGACTCGCTTTAAAGCTTTACCTCAGATTAGCGCCAGAGCCATTTCTTTAGCGACGGCGCTAATCAGTTTCATCATGCTGCTGCCTGTAGCCGCATTGATTTACCAATCGATTGCCGAATACCTACCTTTTACAAAGACAGTCATTGATGAAACCTTCACTGACATTGCCAATACTGTACTCTCAGATTACATCAGCAATAGCCTCTTCGTTGTAGGTGGATCACTTTTTTTCGCCTGTGTATTTTCAATTGCACCAGCATGGTGGTGTGCACATTATGAGTTCAAAGGCCGTAAATATTTACAGTGGATGATGATTTTTCCCTTAGCAATACCGGCTTATATTTCCGCCTACATATATACCGACATGCTCGATTACGCCGGCCCTATTCAATCTAACCTACGCAGTGTATTTAACTGGAACAGCCCACAAGACTATTGGTTTGTTGATATTCGAAGCCTATGGGGCGCAAGCTTGATGCTAGGTTTGGCACTCTACCCTTATATCTTCTTATTGTTACGCAATGCCTTTGAGCAACGCTCACAAAGCCTCATCCAAGCGGCACAACTCATGGGGGCAAGCGAACGTAAGATTTTCTGGACAATCCACCTTCCTATTGCACGACCTGCACTCGCCATTGGCTGTACGTTAGTTGCGATGGAATCCCTCGCCGATTATGGCACGGTACAGTTATTTGCCATCAGCACATTAACCACCGCTATTTATGACAGTTGGCTTGTGTATGGCAGCTTAGCGAGTGCCGCAAAAATTTCATGCTTAACCTTATTATTTGTACTGATTTTAGTAGGCCTAGAAAAAACCAGTCGCAATAAACAAAAATATTTTGATAGCCGTAATGCCCAGCCTCTTTCCAAAGTAGCCGCCAGCACAACTAAAACAACGGTTATCTGGGGATTTTGCGGCACTATCATTGCGCTTGGTTTTGCCATTCCTTTGATAACATTAGTTCATTATTTTTTAAATTATTGGGCAGAAAATACCAATAGCATCGTTCTCACCCATAGCCAAAGCACCTTTACTTTAGCCGCCATCACCGCACTCATCGCCTGCGTATTGGCCTTGCTATTCAATAGCCAACAGCGTTTTAACCCAAACAAAAGCAACCAAGCGAAACTGTCTTTATCTTCCCTAGGCTATGCGATTCCAGGCACCGTTTTGGCCATTGGCGTTTTAATACCACTAGGGCAACTCGATATTTGGGTAAATGCCCTTGCGCAAGGATTAGGATTTGAAAAAATAGGCTTAGTATTTTCAGGCACCAGCATTGCTTTAATTCTCGCCTTTGTTATTCGCTTCTCTGCCATCAGTAACGGCAGTCTGCAAGCCGCCTACAAACAAATGCCGAATAATTTAGATACCGCTTCAACCATGCTAAAAGCAGGTCGACTAAAAACTTTTCGAAAAATTCATTTACCCATCATGACACCGGCCATCATCAGTGCTTTTTTGCTGGTCTTTATTGAAGTAGTGAAAGAACTTCCCGCATCACTCTTGCTACGGCCTTTTGATTTTGAAACACTAGCGACTTATGTTTACCAATTTGCTTCAGACGAACAGCTAGAGCATGCCGCTTCTGGAGCACTATTAATCATAGTGGTTAGTTTATTACCTATTTTACTGCTAACGCGCAGTCAAAAAATGCATTAAGTGAGTCGATAGAACATGGCATCAAGCCCAGCAACGTTAAGCCCCTCTGCACCAGCGGTTGAAATGAGTAATATTCAAGTCGCTTTTGACGGCCGTCATATTCTTAACGACTTGAGTTTTCACCTAGATGCAGGGGAAATCTTATGCCTATTGGGCCCTAGCGGTTGTGGTAAAACTACCGCATTAAAAGCCATTGCGGGGTTAATTAAACCACGCCATGGCCAGATTGATTTATTCTCCAGCACAGTATTCTCTAAAGACGATTTGTCATCAGAAGCGGCTACCGACATTCCCCCTCAACGTCGTGGCGTTGGCTTTATATTCCAAGATTACGCGCTCTTTCCGCATATGACGATCGCGCAAAACATCGCTTATGGTTTACCCGAATTAAGCAAAGACGATAAAAAACAACGTATCGAAGAAAGCTTACAGCTGGTCGAGCTCTCAGGCATGCAGCAACGCTACCCTCACGAGCTCTCTGGCGGCCAACAACAGCGCATTGCCGTTGCCAGAGCGCTAGCACCTAAACCTCAACTGTTATTGATGGACGAACCTTTCTCAAACGTTGATGGCCAAGTGAAACGCCGCATGATGGCTGACCTGAGACGTTTATTAAAAAACCACAATATTAGCTGTATTTTTGTGACCCACGCCAAAGAAGAAGCCTTTGCCTTCGCCGATAAAACCGCGGTGATGGTTGCTGGAGAAATTGCCCAGCTCGATAAGCCTGCTATTGTTTATAATCAGCCCAAAAATTGCGATGTCGCCAACTTCATGGAATCTGGCAATGTTTCTAGCCTTCGTCACAGCCAAAAGATTTTAGACAGAGTTCCCCATTTATGGCCCAAAGACATCGATAATTCAGGCTATTGGTTATTTAAACCTCAATACTTAAATATGAAGCTCAGTAAGCAACATACCGGAATTAAGCTTCTTGATAGCATATACATTGGCCGCAGCTACGAGCACGAAATTGCGATACAATTGAATAAAGGTGATAACACTTCTATCATTTGGAAAGCGGAAACAGAACAACCCATCGATATTAATATCGGAGATAATATTGCACTGGAATACGATTCTCAGCCTCACTGGCTGCAAAGCTAACCGAAAACAGCTAAGTCAATGATCGCAAATGCAATGATCCTACGGTTATGCCTTTTTTTAAGCGGCTGCTTGATGGCAATAAATACTCATGCTCAATCGGGCATTATCGTTGCCGCGGATGATCGCCAGATAAATCTAGGCCCAAGCATTGAGTGGATTGAAGACCGCGACAATCAGCTCACTTTTGAAAACGTTAAACACCTTCCTGAAAGTGCATTTCAACCCGGTTCGCACTACACATTCAACAAAGGCTATACCTCATCCGGCTACTGGATACGCTTTCGCCTCAACTTCCCAGAAGAGTTGATTAATAGCGCCTGGTTGCTCGAAATTCCTTTTCCGCTATTAGATTATGTCGACCTCTACTATCCAAATAAGCATGACGAGTATTCCGTTATTCAAACGGGGGATCGCCGACCTTTTAAGCAACGTGATTTAGATACAACAAATTTTGTATTTAAACTGCGGCCGCAACAACAAAGCAATGTTTATTACCTGCATGTTAATACGCAAGACAGCCTTCAAGTGCCGTTATTTTTATGGCACACCGAACACTTTCCCAAACACAATGCTTATGTCTCAGGATTGCAGGGTATTTATTACGGCATCATGATTGTGATGGTGCTGTATAACTTATTTATTTACTTGTCGGTTCGTGAACTCAGCTACCTTTATTACATTGGTTACATCAGCACATTCACTGTTTTTCAGGCCAGTATTCAAGGTTATGGCTTCGAATACTTTTGGCCGAACTATACGACCTGGGCGAACATTAACATTCCATTCTTAGGGGTATTGTCTTTATTTTTCGCCTCTCTTTTTGCCCGCAATATTTTAAATACTCAATCATTATTTCCCAAATTTGATAAAGCCTTAATACTCATCGCCAGCAGCTTATTTCTAACCCTGCCATTGGTATTATTTGCTCCGTATGACCTTGGTATTATTGCCGCACTGTGCAGCACCTTTGTTTTTTTCAACCTAGTACTATTAACAGCCTGCCTAGCCGCGTCGAAAAACAACCGCACAGCAAAAGTCTTTGTGATTGCTTGGTCCATCTTTTTAATCTCTGGTGTCGTCAGTTTATTAGGTGCGATTAATATTTTACCTCTTGAATACGCTAGCCAAACAACACTGCAAATAGGCTCAGCAATTGAAGTAACATTACTTTCAATCGCATTAGCCGATCGCATCAATTTAATCAAGCAAGAAAAAGCCAAGATAGAAACTGAAGCCCGCCAGACACTCATAAAAGCCAACATACAGCTAGCCAATAGCAATCGTTTAAAAGATGAATTTATCGCCACCATAAGCCATGAAATTCGCACGCCTATGAACGGCATTCTCGGCTCTGCACAACTATTACAAGATACCCAGACCAGCGAAGAACAATCACAATTCATCGATACGATTAATCATTCAGGACAAACATTATTGGATATTTTGAATAACATTCTTGATTATTCAAAAATTGAAGCAGAAAAAATACAGCTAGAATCGGTTGAATTTGATGTTGAAGAAATGATTAATGAATGCGCTAATTGCTTCAGCATTATTGCCAGTGATAAAAAAATAAAATTGTTTGTCAGAATCCATAAAAGCACACCCAAAAGAATCATTTCAGACCCTGTTCGCTTCAAGCAGATTTTATTGAATCTTGTCAGCAATGCCTTTAAATTCACCACAGAAGGCCAGATAACTATTCATGTACAATGTGTAAAAAATAGACCAGACCAAATTTATATTGAAGTAAAAGACAGTGGCTGCGGATTAACACCAGAACAGCAAAGCATACTCTTTCAACCTTTTGTTCAGGTTGATGGCAGTAGCTCACGCTCAGAAGGAGGAACAGGATTAGGCCTTGCGATCAGTAAAAAACTGACGCATTTAATGCATGGCGACATTGGCGTCAACAGCTCGCTGAATAATGGATCTACCTTCTGGTTTACAGCAACGGTAACCGTGGTTGAAGACGCTAAAAAACCCGCGTTTATTTATGATAAAAAAGTTGCTGTTTTTATGTCTAACCAATACCAAGAGACGCTAATAAAAGAACAATTAAAAGAATGGAATATTACAATAATAAATTGTACACCGTTCACCACCAGAGATAATATGATCATCATCAGCGATCAAGGGAGCCTACCAAAAGTATTAGCATTAGGTATTGCCGAGCAGCACGTAATTCTTATTGCAGACAATCATGCAATACTCAGTGACGCGACGCATAAAATCACCTCGCCTATCACACCTCAAAAAATACGTCATGCACTGAGTACTAGCGATTCATTGACATTCATCACAAAACACAAACGACCAAAAGAGACCATAATACACCTCGATTTTTCTCGGCTAAAAGTGCTGGCCGTTGACGATAATAGCGTTAACCGCATGATTCTTAAAAAAATGCTGGAAAAATATAAGGTGATACCCGACATGGCCAATGATGGACTAGAAGCGATTGATCTGATTTGCAAACAACAAAAATGCTATGATTTAATTCTTATGGACATAGAGATGCCCATCAAAGATGGCTACCAAACTACGTTGGACATTCGAGATTTTGAGAAAAATAATAATATGCCCGCAAGTAAAATTGTCGCGGTGAGTGCGCATTCAATGAAAGAATCGCATAACAAAGCGTTGATGTCTGGCATGGATGACTTTTTAAGCAAACCCATCGACCAAAAAATACTGATTGATATACTGACGAATAGCTAAACCGCGCGAACGCGGCTTAGCGCTCGTTTATTTTACGAGGGCATCCAAATCTTTTTTGCTTGGCATAAACCAATAGCACCCTGTTTTCGCTTTAGAAAATTGCATTAGTCGATCACTAATACCATCTTCCGTTAGCCCTACCATACGCTCAAGCTGAACAGTAAAACGCTGCATTTCGCACGCAAGGGCTAAGAAATACAAACCATGATCAGGTTTAGCGTCTTCCCCTGCCATTCCCTCAACGTCCAGCTGACTGGCCATATAAGGGTAGCTGCGGCGATAGATTTTCATGCCAACCCCATCTACTTTTGCATCCGTACGGCTCACGTGAGAGTTCTCTGGCTGATCGTCACCTTCCAACTCAAGATCTTCCTCTTTTGTGCGCCCAACCACTTTTTCTTGCTCATGCACAGGCAAATGATTGAATGCCGCAAGGTCATGCTTCCAGCGCTGGCTTAAGACATAACTACCGCCAGCCCCGAGCTTGCCTTCAGGAATCAATGCGACAGGCAAACGTTCATCCCCTTTTTCATTTTCTGTACCATCAACAAAGCCAATGAGGTCGCGTTCTTGTTTGTTTTTTATACCTTCAAGATCTAATTGAATATCGGCAATCGGCTTCATTTTTTGATAAATTTCGACCATCGAAAAAGGGATTAATTCTGCGTCAGGGCTGCTTAACCAAACAAAGATATCAGCCTGCGTACCAGGCATGGTTAGCTCGCCCTTACCTAAGGTCTGAAAAGAAACAAGTTCATCAGGACGCCAACTTGGGTTCAAGCGATCCCAACACTCTGAACCAAATGCTATGTTCAAATTCAAATCGAATATGTTTTCTACATACGCCATTAACTCTTTTAATACCGCCTTCACACGCTCTTCAGCAATAGAAGGTTTGACCCGATACTCTAATAAACGAGCATGGCGACTGGTGCTTTCAAAAACACCTTTTTGTGCAACTTCAATATTCAAAATTCTATCGAGACCTCTTATGCTTTCATTCTTTCGGAACTAAATAATTCATTCAAATCAGCATCAGCGCTTAGCAATACGTACATCAAAACCTGCGGCTTCTAACCCCTGCTGTAAATCTTGACGTTTGCTAGGTACTTCAATGCGAACAGTAGAAATATCTCGGCGCAATGGGTAATTTTTGCGCAATAAATCAAACTTAATGCGCATCGCACCTGGCTCGCCTTCGGTACGCAATAACGTTGAACGCATGATGCCATCGTCTACGCGAATTTCATAAGCCGCACGAATAGCCGTTCGCAAAGCTTGATGAACCGGAACACTGCTACCAAATTTGATTTTTTTAATCGAAGGTTCAGGCAGCAGTTGCGCTAATTTATTACGAATAGGCAGACCAAACGTTTGGCAACAAGCCTGATAAATTTGCTCAGTACCGCGCATTTTTCCATCTAACGAATAACCTGCAATATGCGGGGTAGCCAGCATGCAACGATTCATCAATTTTAAATCGAGATTAGGCTCACCTTCCCAGACATCAATAATACTTTCAAACTCTTCATTGCTTGCCATATGTGCTTTCAGCGCGGCATTATCAAGCACCGAACCACGACAGCTATTGATCAAACACGCGTCCGGCTTCATTTGCTGCAAGCGCTGCTCATTTATCAAATGATACGTAGCATGCTCGCCTGCGATTTCCTCATAAGTAAGCGGTATGTGCAAACTCACGACATCAGCAGCCAAGGCTTCATCAAGCGTTGATAACGCACCGACTTCCTCTTCACTTTTAAACGGATCAACGGCAATAACCGTCACCCCCATCGCTTCAAGGCGAAAACGCAAGCGTGAGCCAACATTACCAATGCCAATAATTCCAACCGAAATATCTTGAAATACCTGGTCGCGTTTGTCGATCAAAACGCTCACCGCACTCAGCACATAATCGACTACCGCTTCGGCGTTACAGCCAGGCGCACTAGAAAAAGACAATTTTTGCTCATTATTATCAGAGCGCTGCGCGTTCAGTGTCTCAAGGTAAGGCAAATCGATATGGTCGGTACCGATGGTGCACGTTCCGATAAACCTCACCGAACTGTTGGCAATTAAGGCCTCATTGACCTTCGTTACCGAACGCACCAGAAGAATATCGGCATCCTTAACATCCTCACTTGTCATGGTACGACCCACTACTTTGCGAATCTGACCAAACTCGCTAAAGAATTGTTCTAATAAGGGAATGTTCTCATCGGCAACGATTTGCACTAGGCGATCCTCTGATTTCAAAATGATATGAATAAAATACGCTTAAAGCGGTAATACCTACATTCTTACTCAGCTAGCAGTCAGCGTCCATAGGCAAAAATAGATATGATCAAAACTTAGTCTATTCTATTGAGTCATATGCCCCATATAGTGAATGAATGAGTGCTTTTTAAACACATTCATATAATGAATAGCGAATATAGGCTAAATAAGACAAATTTATAGACAATGTGAGCATGGCTTTCTTAACGCGCCAAGCCACATGTTTTATACTACGTGTGCTAATTTTTTAGGCTGTCCGCTTAGCTGTGGTCAGCCACCTTTGTCTAGTATGATTTGGCAAAGCAGATGATAAGGTAAAAAGGCGGTCAATAAGGCTGTTTTTTGAAAGTCATTATTATAACTTGAGTGAGAGATTCCTATGAGCTTGTATACAGAATACCTAGAAGAAATTGAGGTTCGTAAAAACGAACTTGGTTTACACCCAAAACCAATTGATGGTGCAGAACTATTATCTGAGATCATCGCTCAGATCAAAGACACTGGTAATGAGTACCGTGAAGGTTCCTTAAACTTCTTCATCTACAACACTCTGCCAGGTACAACTCCAGCAGCTGTTGTTAAAGCGGCGTTCTTGAAAGACATCGCTCTTGGTAAAGAGACTGTTGCTGAAATTACTCCTGAGTTCGCTCTTGAGCAGCTGTCTCACATGAAAGGTGGCCCTTCTGTTGAAGCTTTACTAGACATCGCGCTTTCTGACGATGCTCAAGCTAAAGCAGCGGCCGAAGTACTTAAATCTCAAGTATTTCTATACGAAGCTGATACTTCACGCATTGCTGATGCTTTCAAAGCGGGCAACGCCATTGCTAAAGACCTTTTAGAAAGCTACGCAGCTGCAGAATTCTTTACAAAACTTCCTGAAATCCCAGCGAAGATCGACGTAGTGACTTACATCGCAGCTGAAGGCGACATCTCTACCGACCTTCTTTCTCCTGGTAACCAGTCTCACTCACGTGCTGACCGTGAATTACATGGCCAGTGCATGATCACACCTGAAGCTCAACAAGAAATCGTTGAACTAGGTAAGAAACACCCGAACGCTAAAGTGATGCTAATCGCTGAAAAAGGCACAATGGGTGTTGGTTCTTCTCGTATGTCTGGTGTGAACAACGTTGCACTTTGGGCTGGTGAAAAGACTTCTCCTTATATCCCATTCATCAACAACGCACCTGTTGTTGCGGGAACTAACGGTATTGCTCCGATCTTCTTGACGACTGTTGGTGTAACTGGCGGTATCGGTCTTGACCTTAAAAACTGGGTTAAGAAAGTAGATGCTGAAGGCAATACAGTTAAAGACGAAAATGGTGATCCAGTACTAGAAGAAGCATATTCAGTTGCAACTGGTACGGTTCTTACTATCGATACTCAAGCTAAAAAACTGTACAACGGTGACAAAGAGCTAGTTGACGTTTCTGATGCGTTCTCTCCACAGAAAGTTGAGTTCATGAAAGCCGGCGGTTCTTATGCGCTTACTTTCGGTAAGAAGCTACAGACGTTTGCTGCTGAAACATTAGGCATCCAAGCACCTTCTGTATTTGCTCCTTCTAAAGAAATCTCTGTTGAAGGCCAAGGCCTTACTGCTGTTGAAAAAATCTTCAACCGTAACGCAGTAGGTGTAGCATCTTCTACTCCTCTACACACAGGTTCAGACGTTCGCGTTAAAGTGAACATCGTAGGTTCTCAAGATACGACTGGCCCAATGACTTGCCAAGAACTTGAGTCTATGGCGGCTTCTACTATTTCTCCAAGTGTTGATGGTGCCTTCCAGTCTGGTTGTCACACGGCATCAGTATGGGATAGCAAAGCTAAAGCTAATACGCCTAAACTAATGGCATTTATGAACGACTTCGGCGTAATCACTGCACGTGATCCGAAAGGCGTTTACCACCCAATGACTGACGTAATCCACAAGGTATTGAACGATATCACTGTAGACGATCGCGCAATCATCATCGGTGGCGACTCACATACTCGTATGTCTAAGGGTGTAGCATTCGGTGCTGACTCTGGTACGGTTGCGATTGCATTGGCAACTGGCGAATGTGCTATGCCAATCCCTGAGTCTGTTAAAGTGACTTTCAAAGGTACCATGAAAGACCACATCGATTTCCGTGATGTTGTTCACTCGACTCAAGCACAGATGCTTAAGAAGTTTGGCGAAAACGTTTTCCAAGGCCGTGTAATCGAAGTTCAAATCGGAACTTTGCTTGCTGACCAAGCGTTTACCTTCACTGACTGGACTGCAGAAATGAAAGCTAAGGCTTCCATCTGTATTTCTACTGACGATACTTTGGTTCAATCTCTAGAGCTTGCTAAGTCTCGCATCCAGATCATGATCAACAAAGGCATGGAAAACAAAGCGGGTATGCTTCAAGGTCTTATCGATCTTGCTGACAAGCGTATTGCAGGTATCCAGTCTGGTGAAGAGCCAGCTCTTGCTCCTGATGACAATGCGAACTACTTCGCTGAAATGGTTGTAGATCTAGACTTGATCGACGAACCAATGATTGCCGATCCAGACGTAAACAACGAAGATGTATCTAAGCGTTATACGCACGATACTATCCGCCCTACATCTTTCTACGATGGTCGTACAGTTGATCTAGGTTTTGTTGGTTCATGTATGGTTCATAAAGGCGACATGCAAATCATCGCTGCTATGCTTCGCAACATGGAAAAACAAGGCAAAGAAATCAAATTCAACGCACCGCTAGTGATCGCTCCACCAACATACAACATCGTTGATGAATTGAAAGCTGAAGGTGATTGGGCACTTCTAGAGAAGTACTCTGGTTTCGAATTTAATGACGATGCACCTAAAAATGCAGCGCGTACTAAATACGAAAACATTATGTACCTAGAACGCCCTGGCTGTAACCTATGCATGGGTAACCAAGAGAAAGCTGAAGCAGGTGATACTGTTCTTGCGACTTCTACTCGTCTTTTCCAAGGCCGAGTTGTAGAAGACTCTGCTGAGAAAAAAGGCGAATCTCTACTAGGTTCTACTCCAATGGTTGTGCTGTCTTGTATCTTAGGCCGCTTCCCAACAGTTGCAGAATACAAAGAAGCAGTTGAAGGCATCAACTTGACGTCTTTTGCACCACCTTCTGAAGACCTAAGCGTACCGTCTATTCCGGTTAAAATGCTTTAATCTTAAAATAGTTAAGCAGCCAGCCCGTACTTATCCTCTCTCGGTTAAATGAAGAAGTTAAATATGGGTTAGGCTCTTTTCTAAGAGCATGATGTAAGATTAGATAATTAGAATCAGACAGACGCACAAAAGATGAATGACGAAGAGTAGATTTTTGAACGGACGACTTTTTTGAAAAGAGTTTAAAGTTTGAATGCAGCTCTCCGATTTGATCGGCTTCTACTGACGGATTCTGAAATTTAGATTACAGATTGCTTAAAAAACCGCTTCCCTTGATTCTGATGACGAAAGTCTAACGATGAAAAGGGAAGCGGTTTTTTTATGGGTGAAATAAATAAGCTCAAAACAATATCAAATTAAATACTAATCACACTCACACATTAGATATTCAACTAGTACTTATAGATTTGGTGATTGTTGTAAAAAACCTTGCTGTGACTTTGGAGCAAATAAGCTGCTTATTTTTTCTTCATTTTTTAAACAAATATCAATACCATAATCCGTAAGCCTGTATGTAAAATACTCATTACCATTTAAATCACTACTATTCTCTTTTTCAATTAAACCGACCCGTTGTAGTTTGACAATTGAGAGATTTGAAGCTGGACTTGAAAGGTGATGCTGTAATTTATTAGACAAGTCCCAGCTAGTACAACCTTCTACATCATTATTATAGCTTTCAAGTAAGGAGCCTAAAATAATGAGATCTGTCACTGAGACATCGCTTAATACATTATTTACATCGAGCTTTTGTACCTTTGATGTGACAATTTCTTTAAACGTCCCCTTTTTAGCCATTTCGCGTTTTATTTGTGTTGAAGCATAGGTAAGTGACGATGTTAAATTACCATCCGACCGATTGGGATCATAATCAGTTGGAGTAATACCAAGCAAATCACTTGGGAAATGTAACTCAACATCTCTGGGTTTTATGATAAAGCATCGTTCTTTTCCTATCGCCCCGATAAACAACCCTAACTCAAAAAGTACGTTATCACGAACAGCATATTGCTCCCTAGAGCGCATAATGACCAGATCATCAGGAGAAAATATAAAAGCAGAAAAATCGACTGATTTAGACTTCAAAATTAAGTCATCTAATGTATTACTCGATAAGTCGAATGTACCACTTCGCCAGATAGTAACCTCTGCATCGAACTCTAGATTTTCAGCGATTGCATCAGCAATGGGTAAGCTCTCTACTGATGACCCTATAAATATTCTCGACTTACTCATCTATCACCAATTCGCCTGTATTATTAGCCATTTATAAAAATGTTTTTAAACATTTTACATGGGATAAAAGAAGACATTTAATTTCCCTCTGATTTCCTAGAAGTTAGCATATACCTGTTTATGATATTACTAGGATAAAAAATACTCAACAAAACTATTTAGACCAACATATCATGAAATAGGAACATTGCTATTAACTATAAACACCCAACTTTCTGATCATCTACCTAGTGGCCAAAGGTACATAAAAAGCACAATGAGCCGCCAATATTGCTTTTACGCATCAAATAACCCACAATAATGAGCCGCAAATACATTATTTACGGCTCAAATGGTATTTTAGGCAACTCTATATTGGTAAAGAAATGAACTACATCTGGCAACACAAGCAATGGCCCAATTTTGTCTACGATAGCGAAAAGCTCTCTTCCTTGGCCTACCAATACGCTAAGCAGGCTGCAAAGATATCAGGCAACCTATTAAACACCGACTTCGATGATGCACTGACCGCTCAACTCGATTTAATGGTTGATGAGGCCATTAATACCAGCCTTATCGAAGGTGAGAATCTTAATCCTGCCAGTGTTCGTTCATCACTGCAGAACTATCTTAACCTCACTCCTACCCTTATTAATGTTGCCGACGCTAAAGCAGAAGGCTTAGCCGCACTTATTGTGGATGTACGAAAAAACTTCCATAAGCCTTTAAACAAAGAGCTGTTATTTAATTGGCATAAGATGGTATTAGTCGGCTTTGAAGACAGCATATTGCATTCTGACTTAATTGTTGGCCAATGGCGCAATAGCCCAGAACCCATGCAAATTGTTTCAGGGCCGATCGGCTATGAACGCGTGCACTATCAAGCACCGGATAGTACAGACCTTGATAAACTCATGACTGGCTTTTTAGATTGGTTTAATAACAGTTCGCAACCTATCCCTGGCGTTATTCGCGCAGGTATCGCTCACTTGTGGTTTGAGGTCATACACCCTTTCGATGATGGTAACGGTCGTATAGGTCGCGCGATCATTGAATATGCGTTAGCACAAGACTTAGGTGCGCCTGTGGTTTTGAGTATGTCGACGCACATTGAGAAAAACAAAAAAGACTATTACCAGCATTTAAATCAAGCCAGCTGTTGTGATGCTGATGAGCTAAATAATAAAGGTGCTTTGGATATCACACCTTGGTTAGTTTGGTTTATCGAAACGCTAATGGCTGCTCAAAGAGATGCTGAATCTAAAATGGAGGTTATCTTCCAGAAAACTCAATTTTGGCAACGTCATAAAAACACTGATCTTTCTGAGCGCCAGAAAATGGCTCTGAATAAAATATTTAAAGCCGGTAAGGAAGGTTTTCCCAACGGTATTAGCGCTCAAAAATACGCTGCTTTGGCTAAGTGCGCCAAAGCAACCGCTACGCGTGATTTAGGTGATTTGGTTTCAAAAGACTGCCTTAGTATTGAAGGCATTGGCCGTGGAATACGATATTTTATTAAGCTTGGCACACTACAAAGAAGCATTTAAGTTCTGCGTTCTCACCAAACCCTATTAACGGCGTATCTAATCTTACATATGAATCATCCCGTTCTTTTTCTTCTGAGGCAAACACGGCATAGCCCTGCACTTCATCAGCCAAAGTTTCATTAAGCAACAGTGCCTTTGCTTCGGTGATGGTTACATAGTCAGTCGAGTGTTCATCAAAGTGAAGTAAGCATTCTCCATCTTCAGAATCAATTTCAATCTTGGTCACTGGCAAAGCGTTCCCGAATTCCTCTGCCTCACCATTCTCCTTCAATGTCACTTTTAAAACGTGCAAACGAAAGTGTTCTTCTACTTCGCTTTGAACTTCAAATTCAAACAGTAAATCTCGTACATGTTTACTCATGGCTAGTTTCCTTTGGAGTGACCGATTTATCGTGCGATACGATAACAAATGTATTCATGATTCACTTAACAAATAAGGCGGCACCTTAAAATATTTAGCCAAATCAAACGCTCCCAGCGTTAAGACCGTTTTAAAAGGTAATAATTCTTCCCTTGGATAAAACATCTGGTCAAGCGCAGCCTGTTTCTGGAATGACTGATACAGGTTATCAATATCCTGACTCAGCTGCTTAATACTGTTAGGGCTCAATAATCGACTAGCAGAATAAAATGGATACTTTTCTTTATTATTTCGGCTAATTGATTCTTTAATAAAGCCTTGATTCACGCTTACCAAAGTCGAATGCAAGGGCCCATCTAAGCGCCATAAAATAGGACGATTAACTAAAAAATAATAAGAATCATCTTGTCTTAGTCGAATCAATTCAAGTTTTTCAAGCTCGCGTAAGTACAGATAGCCATCTTGCTTAGAGAGTTGATTGCGTTCGACAATAAAATCGATGTCAAACTCGCTGACGAGCAGCATAAAAAATGACATTAGTCCCGGCTTAGAGGCTAAAGCTTGCTCTGTTTCAAATGATAGCTCGGTTGGGTAAACCGTTTGATTCGCGGCCAATTCCACCAGCTCGGTGAAGCTTATGCCAATCGCTTCGCACATTTCCATTAAACGGCTGAGTTTGCAATCTTGTTCCGCAAACAATCGCTTAATTGTCGGTTCGGAAGTATTCATTTTTTCTGCCAAATCTTTGTAGCGTAAGCCTTGGGCTTTCAGCACTTGCTTTAAGCTGGCAAACAAACCTGATCTTTGCTTCTGTTCTGTTGCTGAATCTTTATTGATTGTCATTATGCTCACGTCATCTTCCTTACTGATACCAAAACCTATATAAAGTATCGATTATTGATACTCAGAGTATCTCATATCGTTAAAAAGATACATTTATATATACTCATCATTAACCAGTCACCCACCTACTATCTAACAATTTTTAACGGCATTTAACCAGCAAGGAAAATACAAAATGAAAACATGGATTAAAAATTACGGCCTGAGCACCGCGGCTACACTTTCTTTACTAACGATCAATCCTGCAGTAGCCGACGAATTGACGACGCTATGGCAGCTTGAGGGTTTCGATCAACCTGAGTCCGTTGTGGCTAATCCGCCAGAGAAAGCCATTTACATCAGTAATATTAATGGCCAACCAACGGAATTGAATGGCCAAGGTTATATCAGTAAAGTATCGATGGATGGCAAGGTGCTAAACAAGCACTGGCTCGATCATTTAGATGCACCTAAAGGCATGGCTGTATTTGGGGATAATTTATACATCGCAGATATGCAGCAAGTCCATCAGGTGAGTATTTCTCGGGCTCAAATTATAAAGCAGTACACGGTTAGCCAAGCCCAAATGCTCAATGACATTACGATTGCTGATGATGGCTCTGTATACATCAGTGATTTATTAGGCGGAGGGATATATCGCATCCACGATAATGAAATTGCACCGTGGTTTAGCCATGCTGATTTACCTCATCCAAATGGGCTCTTATGGCAACAGAACGAGTTATTCGTAGCTTCATGGGGCCTTGGCATGAAGGACGATTTCACAACCGAAATAGCAGGAAGCATTTATAAACTGAATATCAATAATCCAGAATTAACGGTGATTAAAGGATCAGAGCAACTCGGCAATCTTGATGGTTTAGTTCGAAAAGGCACTGTTTTTTATGTCAGCGATTGGATCAGTGGAGAGCTGTTCAAGATTGAAGAGGATACTCATAAAAAAGTACTCACTCTTAAGCCAGGCTTAGCCGATATTGGGGCGATAGATTCAATGCTGTTTACACCGTTAATGATGGATGGCCAAGTAACGGCTTGGAAACTGGCGTTATAATTGTAAGTCGTATTCTTCCATAACTTGATAAAACAAAGGGCTCAACCATACTTAGTTGAAGCCCATCATTTTATACAGGTATTTTGTGCCTCGTTATGCTCAAACTGGCCTTTTAAGGCTAATATTACTCGTACTAATAGCCTTATTCAGTCATTCCAACATGGCTGATGATAAGGTTGTATTGCAACTAAAATGGAAGCATCAATTTCAGTTTGCGGGCTATTATGCGGCACAATATAAAGGCTACTTTAAAGAAGAAGGATTAGAAGTCGACATTAGAGAGATTGATCCTAATATCCCACCCCTCGAAAGCGTTTTAAAAGGTGATGTGCAGTTTGGGATTTCAGACTCCAGCCTTGTATTAGCTCGTATGCAAGGGAAAAAACCCGTCATTTTAGCCACTATTTTCCAACACTCCCCTTTGGTATTAGTAACCTTAAAATCCAGTGGCATTATTCACCCATTAGAACTTAAGGGTAAAAAGGTAATGTATTCGCGTAACATTGATGACGCGGTGCTGACTGCGATGTTTACAGAGGTGGGATTAACACCTGAAGACTATGAGCATGTACCCAACTCTTTTAATGCGGATGATTTGATCAACAAAAAAATCGACGCGATGTCAGCTTACATAACAAACCAAGCATTTGCACTGCCGCAACAGAATGTTCCTATCAATATTCTATCGCCAGCAAACTATGGCATCGACTTTTATGGTGACATGCTGTTTGTAGAAGAGAGCTATTTTAAAAAGAACAAATCATAGGCCTTAGCATTTCGACGTGCAGCGATTAAAGGATGGCTTTATGCTATCGATCATCAAGAAGAAGTCGTTGATTGGATTATTCAAAACTTAGCACCCAAAAAATCTAAGTCACACCTGATGCATGAAGCCAAAGCCATCACCAGAATGATTCAAGCAAACATTGTTGACTTAGGCTATTTCAGCACTAACCGCTTTATTCGTATAGCCGACACTTATAAACAGCTCAAAATAGTCAGCCCTAATAGCAGCTTTTCTGGCATCAATTACCGCGACCACCTAAGTGATTCAACATTTGATAATAAGTGGATACAAGTCACCATTTTTGCTTCCGCAATACTGACCTTCATTGCTTTTATATTGTGGGGAAATAACCTTCGCCTTAAAGCCAAAGTAAAAGAAAATACTATTCGCTTAGAAAAAGCCAACCAGTCTATGACACGCTACTTAAATGTTATAAATCAATATATAAATTCGTGTGTTTTATCACCAGACTTAACCATTATTGATGTTTCTGAGGCATGGTGTCGCACATTAAAAACATTTCCAAACGATTTAATGGGTAGCAATCTAGAGTGTTTAATCAGCAATATTAGCACTCAACTTTTCAGTGACATGAAAACCACACTCGCCAGCGGTAAAGAGTGGGCTGGCGAGCTGCAATTAAATGATACCCAAGGCAATATTTTGTGGTTTGATATTTCCGCTCAGTTAGAAAAGAATGATGATACACAACTTGATGAAATCACCTTAATTGCTATCAATATTAGCGATCATAAGCGCATTGAAATCCTATCATTAACCGACTCGCTAACCGGCTTGGCGAATAGAAGACACTTTGACGCGGTGATTGATAATGAACTTAGACGCCTACAGCGTAATCAATCGACACTCTCATTATTAATGCTCGATGTGGATTTTTTCAAACAATATAACGATACTTATGGTCACCAAAAAGGTGATACATGCCTGCAAGCCATTTCTAGTGTTTTGGCTAAGTGCGCTCAAAGACCGGCTGATTTAGCCGCTCGTTATGGTGGTGAAGAATTCATTCTATTATTACCAGAGGCTGATATTGATGGTGCTTATGCCATTGCACATATGGTAATGACCCACTTAGCACAGCTAAAAATAGAACACACTGACTCAAGCATCAGTCCCTATGTCACTTTGAGTATCGGCATAGCAACGGTTAAGTCCATTGATGTTACTTCCGCTGAAGATATCCTTAGAATTGCGGATGAGCAGCTCTATAAAGCAAAATCGTCAGGACGAAATAAAATTTCTAGTAACATTGATTATTACGGTTAAAGTCATAAATTTGATTTAAAGTGAGTATCCCCATAACATTCACTCTTATCTTTTATATCAGTCTTTTATTTTATGATCATCATCGAAGTTATCGCCCCTCCAACCAACGAAGATTCAATTAACCGTATTGCTAAACAAAACCATGCCGCTGATTATTGGGTTAGCAGCTCTAGTGAAAAGCAAATAGCCATTAAAATTTTGGTTGAAAAAATCAAGTCACAAAAAATACTCGATCAACTACAAAAACTGATGGATGGAAAAAGTAACTTTCGTGTTTTAGTTTACCCTTTAGACATCGCCCTACCTTACGAAAAAAAGAAAACCAGCAATAGCACCGCGACCATTTCACGAGAGTCCTTACTTAGCCAGTTAAAAGCTCAAGGTAATTTAGATAGCCATTACATTATGTTGGTATTCTTAAGCACCATTGTGGCCGCCATTGGTTTGATTGAAAATAACGTGGCAGTGATTATTGGTGCAATGGTAATTGCACCGTTATTAGGGCCTAATTTGGCGTTATCACTGTCTACGACATTAGGGCAAGTAAATGGCATTTTAAATGCTCTGCGCACACTTGTGGTCGGTATTTCATTTGCATTGGTTATATCGATTATTCTATCGCTTTTTTACCCAAATCTCGTACTGACACCAGAACTGCTGACTCGCACAACCGTCGGCCTTGATGGCTTAGCGTTAGCCTTAGCATCGGGAGCGGCTGCCGCGCTGTCTATCACAACGGGAGTTTCATCTGTTTTAGTAGGCGTTATGGTTGCTGTTGCATTGCTTCCTCCAACGGTTACTTTAGGTATTTGTCTTGGCATAGGCGCTTACCCCGAAGCCAAAGGTGCAGCATTTTTGCTCATTGCCAATATTGCATCGGTGAATCTCACAGCCCAACTGACCATGAGATTAAAAGGTATTAAGCCAAGAGAAGAAGGCCATCAGCGCACCGCGTTAACCATTTTCATCGTTGGCATTTTATTTTGGTGTTTATTAATCGCGTACCTTATTTATCGCCTAAACCAATAGCGGCCATCAACGCTAAATATATCGAGGTCAAGGATGAACCACATTGTATTGCAACGGAAGCTTTCGATACCTAGCTCGGGCACACTGTTTAGTCGCCCCGACTTAATAGAAAAGCTAAATCACTACAGCCAGTTTCCCTTAACGGTTATTGCAGCACCCGCTGGGTATGGTAAAACCAGCCTTGTCTGTAACTGGTTACAATACGCAAGCCATCCCGTTTATTGGCTTTCTCTTGATGAGCAAAACAACCTGCCTAGTTCCTTTTGGACCTACCTATGTCACTGCCTTAAAAACATCGATCGTGATTTGGATGATAAAGCAGTGAACATGCTAGAAACGCATTTCATTGAAGATTATTGCTTAATCACCGATCTTATTCTGGCTTCTCTAGAAAAGTTAAGCCGAAAATGGAACCGGCCCAGCCGCGCCGTCATTGTCTTGGATGATTTTCAGTGTATTGATAACCCTCAAATCCTGAAATCCTTTAATCGCTTATTGGACTATTTACCAAGCTGGCTACAAATAGTTATTACTGCACGAACACCTCCTAGCTTAATGCTGCCAAACCGCTGTTCAAAATCAACCGCCCATATTATTCAAGCATCAGAGTTAGTGCTCCAGCCAGAACAAATAGCCGATTTCTTAAAAATAAAGTTAGATTTACAGCTGTCAGTAGAGCAGCAACAACGTTTATTTCAAAAGACAGAGGGCTGGGCTGCGGCCATTCAGCTAACAGGATTAGCGTTAAAATCTGGGAAGAAATTCGAGGATTGCACCAATACACACAATACCCTCTTGGCAGAATTTTTATTTGATGAGGTTTTTTCCGAGCTTAATAACGATATTCAAGCACTATTGATTGATGTCAGCTTGGTGAATCATTTTAATCTGGAACTTTGCCAATCGTTTGATTCAGCAAGAGACAATGACGCTATTATTGAGACATTGATTAATCAAGGGTTGTTTATCAGCAAAATAGGATCAGAGAAAAATCTTAACTCACACAGCTTTCGCTTACACAGTCTATTTCGACAATGGATCATTGATAACAACCCGTTATCTGAAGAAAAATTCTTACGTAATCACACCATAGCGCTTACCTGGCTTACTCAAAATAATAATTTACACGAAGCGCTTGAACTCAGTATCAGAATTGAAGATTGGCAAACATGCTCTCACTTAATGGGCCAGCTTTATCCTTCACTTATCCAAGTCACGCACTTTGATCATGTTTCTAGTATTTTAGATCGTATCCCAGAAAACATTATTCAGTCACTGCCCCACCTATGCTTACTCGCCGCACTTATTAACGTTAGCCTTTATGAATATGCACCCGTAGAAAAATATACGCGCTACTTAGAACATCACCTCACTAACAATGCAGAATCTTTGCAATACTCTGAAGATGAAAAAACCTCATTAATGATGGGCAGTATGATATTGCGCAGCCAGGTTGCTCGCTTTAGCGGTGAAAGCACACAAGCTAAACGCATTAACCATACCTTAGAGTCTCTTTATTATAAGAGGAATTCGTCATTAAACTGCTGGATCATGCTCGGCAATGGCGTTGATTGCTTTTTAGATGACAATATTATTCAAGCGAATCAATATAACAATTCAGCATTGTCACTCGCAAAACGGGCAGAAGATGGTTTATGTTGTATCGCTGCACTTTCTTGGCTATTGCACGGTTTATATCATAGCGGAAAAATCACCGAAGCCCTTTCAATCGGCGAGTCTAATATTGCTTGGCTAAAGAAAATGAATTTCCTAACGCTACCAAATACCTCTTCGGTTTTTGCCGCCATGTCGGTTCTATACTTAGAGAATAATGCCATCGATCTTGCTTGGAATAGCTACGATAGGCTTATCGATACACTGAATGATTTTACCGAACCTAGAGAAATTATTTACAACAAATTCCATACTCACTTCCATTTGCTATCCAGCACAGGTCGATACGATGAAGCACGCACCTGCTTAAAGCGGCTAGAACATTACGAGAGCCAACTGGGAAAAAATTTAGGGCCCAATTTCTCAATTTTATTAGATACCAAAACGTTCAGTGCTCTTTTAGAGTCAAAAACAGGTAATAGCTTTCCTTTACTCCAGCTTGTCAGTCATAAAAGCACTGATGAAGAGAATGAAAAAACGAATTATCGCTTTCGATTTTTATTTGAAAGCATGATTCAAGCGGCCGCAGATATGATCATGACCTCAGGCGAGAATAATTCATTTATCAAGATCGCCAATAGCAGTGCGAGCCACGGCAATCATCTTCGTCAAATAGCCTGCTACCTAGCACCGGCAAAAATTTTATACTCACTAGGAGAACAACAACAAGCGCTCTCGTTATTTAAAGATGCCATAGAAATAGCTGCACAGTATCATTTCATTAACCTGCTGATTGAGGATGAAATTACCATACTGCCATTGCTTCAGCAGGCCATCAGCCACGGTATTGAAGTAGAGTATTGCCAACAGTTAATCTCGGCCATTGATCAGCGTAAGCCTAAAAAAGCGACACCGATCGAAGTCAAAAAGAAAAATCATAGCGATACGATACAAAACCAAGATCTTATCAAAGCATTAAGCCCAAGAGAATACGAAGTTTTAGCTTTGGTTAATCAAGGATATCGTAATAAAAACATTACCGAATCACTCTCTATTTCACTGCCTACCGTCAAACGCCATTTACAGAATATTTATCAGAAGCTGCAAGTAAACAGTCGAACAGAGGCTATCGCTATTTTGAACAAGCAATCCCCCATCAAAGATTAACCCCTATGCACATTGTGTGACGCAATTCACATAAATGCATCCTTATATGGTCCTTTTGGTCGCTGCACCTCGATCAGACAATGCTTAGTCTAAATGAATAACAATTCAGATAAGCAAGGATGTATTCATGAAGCCGCTACAATACCCGCTATTAATGGCCTTAAGTATCCTATTAGCCGCATGCGGTGGTAAAGCCACGACCAAAGACGGTGATGATTTCTTTGTTCCCGCAACCAATGGCAACGTTACCAAAGACCCCTTCGACCGAGCGCGACTTTTACAGATTTCGTTAAAAATGCCTGCTAACGATTTTGCCAAGCTGCGCTCAGAAGGACGCCCACTGGATACAACGCTAGCAGACTGCCCATCCTCAGATTTTGAATATACCGACTTTAAAGCTTCTGCAAATATTGATGGTGAATTAATACAGGAAGTCGCTATTCGCAAAAAAGGCTACCTAGGTTCATTAAGCCGTACTCGCCCTTCGATAAAACTCAATTTTGATACTCACGAAGAAGGTCGTACCTTTAAAACATTAAAGCGCATGACATTAAATAATGATCGCCAAGATCCTAGCCATACACATCAATGTATGGCGTATGATTTATACAGAGCTGCAGGCTTAGTAGCTCCGCGTTGTAATCTTGCAGAAGTGATTATCAATAATGAAAATATGGGGGTTTATACTCACGTCGAAAGTATCAAAAAGCCTTTTCTAAAACGAAACTATAATAATAAATCTGGCAATCTATACGAAGCACAAATCGCTGATTTTGGCAGCCAATTAAATCAACGCTTCGAACTAAAAACCAATAAAACAGTCAATGATCGCTCTGACTTAGACCGCTTAGCCGCCGCATTAAAGCTCAATGACAATGACTTTATAGCCAACATAGGCCAACACATTGATGTCGACGAATTCATCACATATTGGGCCGTAGATACCCTTATTGGCCACTGGGATTCCGCAACAGGCAATACCAACAACTACTATATTTATCATAATCCTGAAGATAACTTGTTCCACTTTATTCCTTGGGGAACAGATAGCGCATTTACCACGGATGAAATACTCAAGCCAAACTCAGGCCCTTTATTTAAAAACTTTTCTTTAGCGAAACGGTTTTACGATATTGAACAAACCCGTCGCCTCTATTTTTCAGAAATTAATCGATTGTTATCAGAGCAATGGCAGGAAGAAGCCTTATTAGCAAAGCTTGAAAAGGTTCAGCAACTCACCAAAGCCCCACACAATGCTTTTGAAGACATAACCGCATTCATTAATGGCAATGAGGCTACAGGCCAGCCAAGCCAAAGAACTCTGCTAAACAAAGCAATCGCAGGTGAAATTAATCAAATTGCTTACCTAATACCTGACGAGGTGAATGACTGCTCACACATAATGAATAAAACATCATTAACCGCTGAATTCTCTAGTATTGGGGATAAAGGCAGCTTCTCTTTTACCGATGCTGAAGGGATTGATCGTACAGCATCCATGACGCTGGTATCCAACTACAGTAGCGTTGATAGCTTGGTCTATAGCTTAGATGCACGAACACTTCCTCCGGTTGCAGGGTTAACATTTATTGGCGCAGCAACTCCCCCCTCTTATCTCGATAGCTACGTCTTGCAAGTATTCATTGAGCACACCGATTACAAAAAAGGTCGCATTCCATTGCAAGGTCTATCAACAAATTTAATGTTATTTAAGGTGATCGATAAAGATGCTATTCCACCTAAAATTAAGTTAATCAGTGCGGGGCACAGCGGCACGATTAATTTAATAGAAGCAGGAAATGGCCAACCAGGCAGTGTAATTGAAGGTCGTATTGATGCGCAAATGGGGCTAATAAAAGTACGTAATTACATCACTACTGAATATTAAAAGGTTCTAGCATGATGGCCAATAAAATAAAAACACTGCTCGTACTAGAACCACAAGAATATGAGGTATCTCACCTAGAATTAGTGAAGGATAGCCAGGATATAAATTTATCGGTGTTAAAACGGTTTGATTCCCATTCATTAGCCCAACAAAACATGGCAGCGTTAATGAATCGTATCGACAGTAAGTTCCTCTTACCCATCGATGCCTTCGAACCGTTCATGAATGCTATATCAGATGACTACAGCATTTTAAGCTCTCTTGGTCGAAAAATATTCAGTTATCAAACAACCTATTTTGATAATAAAGATAGACAGTTTTATTTGGATCATCACAACGGTAAATTGAATCGTTATAAAGTACGTTTTCGCCGCTATGTAGAATCTAACATGGGTTATATGGAGATTAAGTTTAAGAATAATAAAAAAAGAACGATTAAACAGCGCATTCCTATGAACTGCATTCTTCCCGACCAGAGGCGGGTGAATGACTTCGTGCAAAATACGTTAGGCTATTCCGCCAAGCTAGAAACAGCATTATTTGTTAATTACCAAAGAATAACACTCATAAATAAGAAGAGTTTGGAGCGCATTACTATTGATCTCAATTTGAGTTTTCAAAACTCA
>CAWVSY010000022.1:0-54413 GCA_963933055.1 uncultured Oleispira sp. | reverse complement strand
GATTTTTAATTAACTGGATTTTTAATTAACTGGATTTTTAATTAACTGGATTTTTAATTAACTGGATTTTTCCTGATCTTCTCCCGATAAAATTGACACCTGATCTTACATTCCCTTTAGTTAATGGTTTTTTTACAGTAGCTAAAAGCGTTAACTGGCATGGAGCTTGTAATGAAGCAGTATCTCGAAAAGTCTGAATTTATTAATTGGGATTGCCCAGAAATTTTGGAGCTTGCTCTCACCCTAAAAGGTAATTTGGGGAGTGACGTAGAGGTCGCCAAGGCATGCTTTGAATATGTTCGAGATTCGATTAGGCACACATATGACTTTCAAATAGATATAATCACGTGCAAAGCCTCAGACGTATTGAATCATAAAACGGGCTATTGCTACTCTCAAAGTCATCTTTTAGCTGCTCTTTTGAGAGCCAATGGAATTCCAGCAGGGTTGTGTTATCAGCGTCTATCTCTAAGTGGCGATGGAGCTCCATATTGCTTACATGGTTTGAACGCCGTTTATTTGAATGACTTCGGCTGGTACAGAATTGACCCTAGAGGTAATAAAGAGCGAGTAGAAGCAAAATTTACCCCACCAGTAGAGCATTTAGCATTTGGTAGGGAAGGTCGTCTTGAAACTGATATTCAAGGTATATGGCCTGAGCCACTGCCGGTTATTGTGAATACCCTACAAAAATACAATACGTGCATGGCTGTTTATGAAAACTTGCCAGACGTCGAAGTCTACACCTCATGAAATCAAGTAATAAGTGCGATAGACATCGCGATTAAACATAAAATTATTCTTCTTACATTTCTATAGCCATCCTTTCCCCCTAATACGTGTTAATACCACTTCACACACTGTGTTATTCGTTATGTGCGAAGAGTCCTTCCTTTGGTGGTGATTTGGTTTTTCTTTAATGATATATTAGTCAAAAGTGATTATTTATTTTCTAAAGCAATGGGAGATATCATGGAAGTGAAAAAATTATTATCGCCGAATCAAATAGCACTAGGTTCTTTTTGGGGTGGGCCAATAGCCGCTGTGTATTATCTAAGACAGAATTATCTTGTTATGGGGAAGGGGGAGTATGCACAAAAAACACTTACTTATGGCATGTTACTTATTGTTTGTCTATTAGGATTACTTCCATTTTTGCCTGAACAATTTCCGAATATGCTACTGCCTTTAATGTATAGCGTGTGCGCTAAGCAAGTAGCGATTACTACCCAGTTGGAGAAAAAGAATATTGAAGAGAGTGAAGAATATACCTTTGAGTCAAACTGGAATATATTTGGTGTAGGTATACTAACGTTATTATTATTTTGTGGGCTGGCACTAATGGTTATCTTTATGCTTGAGTCTTTGGGTTTGTTAATCCTAGTCGAATAAGTCGCTATTGTGATTAAGGTGGCGATGATTCTTTGTTTGATGATATATTAATCAGAAGTTAATAACCGCTGTGCACATATCGATATATCACGAGGGAATTTATGAAGAAGATCGCAACCATCATACTCTTAGCAATCGCATCAACAGGGGCGTTCGCTAATCCAGAGTTAAAAGGTCATCCGGAAGAGCTGCGTAAATTTCTGCACCCAAGCGATAAGATCGTTAGCATTTACGCAGAATCAGAAGAAAAAGCATACTCAGATAAAGCAATCATCAGCTTAGTTATTACCACCGAAGATAAAAAGCTATCGGTGGCATTATCTAAGAATAGTAAATTTAGAAAAAACATCACAAAACAGCTAATAGATTCAGGGATTGATCAAGATAGTATTAAAAGCTCAAAATTTTCTACGTCTCCTGAATACGGTTGGTTTGGAAAAAAACCTAATAGCTATAAAGTCGTTAATCGAATGGCTATCAGCATTACGGACGAGAATCAGTTAAATGAAATAGCCGCTGTCGCTGATAGCAAAGAAGAGATTGAGCTTTCTGATACTTCTTTTGAACATACCAATAAAGATGAAACAGAAGATAGGGTGAAAGAGCAAGCTCTTGCCAAGGTGATGAAGCAAAAAGAATTTTATGAAAAAAATCTTGGTATTAAATTAGTTCCTGTAGGCTTTAGAAAAGCGAATGTCGGACATGCTGCAACCCGTGGTGCTATGGTTCTTGAGGAAAAGATCGTAACCGCTAGAAAGAGTTTAAGCAGTTATCAAGATGCGCCTAAAAGTGCAAACGCTTATGATTCGAATGCTGAGTCTTCTTTTGATGAAGTTAAGTATGAAGCTGGAATTTACGTAGACTTTAAAATTGAGAATAGCACCAAATAAAGTTCATGATAATAAGTCGTGCTGAGTCACGACTTATTATCATATTTAATATTCTTAGAAAAAATACAAAGGAATGTGTAAATATGGATTATTTTAGAAATTAATTTATGAAACGCTATATAAAAAAAGGACTTGAAGAAGTCTCATCGAATTTTTCTACTTTAAAAGACGTTGTTAATGGATTACCTCTTTTTATGTCTATAGAAAAATCTGATAAATATAAAAATGAAAAATATGATGAGAAACACTATTTCGTTATTCCTTACGAAATGTCAGATTATAAATTTGCTTTGCATACAATGAGGTCTCTTCCTTGTGCTGTTCCTGAAATAAATGCGCTGCCAAAAAGAAGAGTGATTCATTTTGCTAATGAGCATGCCGAGATTGCGCTTAAGCGCTATATGTTAGAAAGTGCAAAAGAGATCGTACATAACAACCATAAAGAAACCCCTAATACGCTGGAATCTCTTGCTAATGATATTGACAAATTAGATCGAAAGCTTACCTACGGAATGCTTTTTGTTGGTGGTGTTACGGCAATATTTAACCCTCTTTTTGGTGCTGGTATTGCTGCAAAAGCCCTTCTTCCTGGGGTCGCAGGTATTTTCACTAAGTATGGTTTGAGGCCGACGGGAGAAAAATTAAGCAGGATTCAGTTGGAAAAGAGTATTCGTCAGGCTGAAAAGAAAGTTGTTAAGCAATTTGAAGATTCGGATACGTTACGTGTAGTAAATCCAATACTTCAAGAGTTGGATTTTGCTTTAAGAACAAATGAAAGTGAGCATGATCCGTTAACCGATCCTAGTTTAATTAATGGAAGCATTCCTGAAATAGTGCATGGGCGTTGGAGAGAATTAACTGAAATAGCTATTTGTCATGTTTATAAAGATGTATATGCCGATTCATCTCGACATGAGCAGGCTAAATTAGGGCCTGAGGATTTAAGGTGGTTACAAACAATGTTTGAAACTGTAAAGAGTCCTGAATTCAATGGATGAATGCGATAATTGGATTTATTTCTAATGCTTTCATTTCTCATATTTATAGATCTGAAAGTCGAAAATGGGTTCAGAACCAGCGGGTACTCTTAAGCGAGATCCTATTGATCAAACACAGTCATCAGGTGGTGGCGGTTCAATGGATTGGTTATTTTTAATGATATTGGGTGTGGCCATCGAAATGCATCGACGACCATCTCACTTTAGACACCAAAAACGTTATTCGATGTTTTCTTGTCGGCTTTTGCTGCTTTCTTTTCTTTTGCGGTTAAAAGTGGTTTCTTTTTAGTGTTTTTCTTACTATCTTGACCTTTACTCATGATGCATTCCTATTTAGGTGCTTCTTAACTTAAAGCTAGTGATACTAGCCTAAGGTCCGGCTACTTGTGGGGTTATTACTTATTGTAAGCAATGCGTAGCAATATCAGTATGGCCTTATCGCTAGGTAATAGATAGAAAAATTGATCGATATTCAAATAGGTATTTATACTCGTTAAAGGAGGCTGTTATGAGTGATCGCCAAGTAGGTAGGGGAATGGATGATTTTACCCGTAAGTATCTCTATTTTTTAGTTGGGATAGTTTTTATTGGGGCAATTTGGTGGCTTAGCAGTCTTGATTTTCGCGCTCGTGAGATTAATGCGTTGCTTCAAGCAGATTCTGACATTGCGGCTTATCCATATCCATTTCATGTTATTTCGTTAGAAGAAGGTATTGCGCAAGTTAGTAGCCCTCGCTCTGCACAGCTTTCAGCGATTCAGTCATTGCGTATTTTGCATCCTGCTTTAAAGCAAAGCAGTGCCGTGTCTGATGAGATGATGGAAGCGCAGACGGAGTTGGCGCGGATACAGTCAAAAGTAGGCAAACTAGTGAAAAGCCAAGAGGATGTTAATTCTGTCCGTTGGGTTTTAGACGAGCAATGGCTCATTGAACATGGTATTCAAGTATTTTAAAGTGGCAATATTCGCCATTAATTAACTTACTACCCACTCAGCAATTAATTATGCAGCTGTTTCCTGCTTACGATGTTAAATATGAATTGATTGATTATCAATTTATTGGTGAGGACAGTGAGTATGCTTACGTTAAAGTTCAACAAAGAACAAAGAAGATAAGTGGTCCAGCATTCCAAGATAACGAAGTAGAAGCCTTGTTTGTTTTTAAGCAAGAGAACGGTACTTGGAAGTTATGGACGCAAGCCAATTTATCTATTTCATATCTATAAACTAAAATGTGAAACTTAATTCATCCATTTAGAATTAAAAGGTATTCTCATGAATCGCAGGCAGTTTATATTAGGCTCTATTGCTAGTGGAGTTTCGATTGGTGGTGTAGCCTGGATGGGAATAAAGCAGAATGAAGAGCCTCTTGATATTGATTTCGCACTCTCGATTCTTAAGAAATTAAAGAAGCAGGAGCCAAGAACTACAGGTGAATGGAATCTGTATCAAATAATCACTCATTGTGCGCAAAGTGTTGAATATTCAATGTTGGGTTATCCTGAGCATAAGTCTGATATGTTCAAACACACTGTTGGAAAAGCTGCATTTTCTTTGTTTAGCTCAAAAAGAAAAATGAGGCATGCGCTAGATGAAGCTATCCCTGGCGCGCCATTATTCTCAAGCGAAGAAAATATTATCAATGCATTTGAGCGCTTTGAAAAATCACTTATAGACTTTAAACAATACGAAAGTGCCCTAGCCCCACATTTTGCATATGGCCCGTTAACTAAACAACAATATGAAATGGCACATGTAATGCATTTTAATAATCATTTGAGAGAAATTGATCTAATATATTAGAAGTCAATGCTAATACCCGTATTTTAGAGTTTACTTTCACACTAAATATTTTTGATTAAGAGTATTCTTCTGAGTTATAAATCAAAGGCATTTTTCCTTGCCACTTTTCCCATAGATGTGAATCCGATAATAAGCGGGTCATGACGACCGCTACGTTTATTCGGCTGACTTTACCTGCGTCAAATATAGCACTACGAATGGGCGCTGGGTGAAGTGAGTATTGAGTTGCATTGAATTGGTCGATCAATGTATCAGGACGAACAACTACCCATTGAATAGTGTGTTTTCTGGTATTAAGTGTGCGTAAATAATCGGCCGCCTGTTCATTATCTTTATGGGGTGGTAGTAACAGCCTTAGAATGGTCAGTACAAGGCGCTGCATTAACGAAATGGGTTCGTACTGGTCTTTATTTTGCACACCGCTAGAGTTCATTAGTACGATCTTTAGTGGAGCATTACGATGGCGGCAAACTAAGGTGACTATTCGTTTAATGCTGTCTCGAACCATCATCTGGGGGGCACCATAGACTCCTTTCCAAGTTAAGTTATGGCCTAGGCAAGATATCACTCCGTCAGCTTCATCAATGAGTTTAGATAAGTGGGCATCTTCTAACGTTAATGCCGTGCCATTGATCAGTGTGAGCTGCTCTTCATTAATTTTCTCAAGAGTGTTTTCTCGACCAGAGCTTCTTACTAATGCGATTACTTGGTGCTGCTGTTTTAGTAATTCTTTTACCACGAGCCGGCCAGTCGCGCCTGTTGCACCTAGTACTATTACTTTCATATTGCTTTCCTAGCTCATGATGTGTGGGCGGCTGTTTTAATGAGTATATTGATTCATAAGTGTTTAGGTACTGTTGATAATTGCATTGTATCTATTCATATTTGAATGGATTTTGTTATTGCCTGATTATGCTGGTGGGTTATTATCGTAAATAGATTAGGGGTGGTTTGATGGATTGGAAGCATATTCAGTTTGATTGGAATCATGCTCGGGCATTTTTGGTGGTGGCTGAAGAAGGTTCTTTATCAGCGGCAGGGCGAGCATTAGGCATTAGTCAGCCAACGTTAGGGCGGCAAATTACAGGCTTGGAAGAGCAGCTTAAAGTGACGTTATTTGAGCGAGTAGGTAAGGGGTTGTCGCTTACTCAAAGCGGTGTGCGCTTATACGAATACGTAAAGCAAATGGCTGAGGCTGCGAATCAGTTCTCTTTAGTTGCCCAAGGACAAAGTAATGATGTGAGCGGTGAGGTGTGTATATCGCTAACCGAACTCGATGCTTATTTTAGCTTTGCCCCTTTGATTGCAAAGTTTAAAGAATATGCACCCAATATTCAGTTAGAGCTGCAAGTATCGAATGAGATTAGCGATTTAAAACGACGCGAAGCTGATATTGCGATTCGCTACAAAAGACCAACAGACCCCGATTTAATTACTAAAAAAATAGGTACAGAAAAAGCGTTTTTATATGGCCATAAAGATTATATAAAACACTTTGGTAATAAAGCCCCAAAAGATGTGAGCAATTTACAAATAATCGGTTTTGATCACAGCAATCAAATTAAAGATTATTTATTAAATATGGGGTTTCCGGCGAGTAAAGATCAATTTACCGTGATCTGTAAAAATCAGTTAGTACAACTGCAAATGATTTTACAAGGTGGCGCGCTAGCATTTTTACCGGATCATATTGCATCACGCTTTCCTGAATTAGAGCAGGCCTTTAGTAACCACTTTGTTCCAATTGAGTTGCAGATGTGGCTGGTATGTCATAGAGAATTACACACCAGTAAAAAGGTGAGGTTGGTATTTGATTTTTTAAGTGAGCACTTAGGTCGATATTGAATCGTTGTTCTTAAATTTTCGGCGATACAGTGCTGGTGGCTGACCATACCAGCGTTTAAATGCTTTATAGAAACTACTATTGTCTTTATAGCCTAGCTTGATGCTGATGGTATCGATTGATTCAGTGTGTGAGCGCAGCAATATGACAGCTTGTTCTTTTCTGGTTAAATCAAATAACGATTTGAAATCGGTATTGTGTTCTTTCAGTTCTCTATAGAGTGTTTGGCGGCTCATGTTTAGGCGGTCGCTGATAATGGTAACGCTGATAGGCTGCTGATTATTGATTAATTCTTTAAGTAAAAGAGATACTTTTTGATAAATAGAAGTAGCAGAGTTTAAATCCTGCAGTGCCAATTTGGCTTTGCTTTTAATGATGTCTTTTAATAAATGGTTGCTACTCATAATAGGCATCGCTAATGCCTTATTATTGAAAATTAAGCAGTTTTTATGACAATTAAAAGAGATATCTCCCCCAAATGTGCTGTGAAATATTTCAACGTACTGCGGTTGAGAAAATGTGAATTCGGCTTTGAGTATTTCTATTTTTTTTCCACTTAATAGTTCTGCCCAAGCAATAATAGAGCTCATGCTTCGCTCTATAGCGAGGTTTGGATAGCCTTTGTTGTTAATAAATGAAAATGTTAATGCACATGTGTTTTCAGATTCAGATAATAGCCAGTGTTCAGATGCATTCATGAGTGGAATGTGTTCAATAAAAATATTGAGGGCTTCTTTTAGTGAGCTGGCTTGGCTTATCCAACTGGCTAGCAGTCCTTTAGCGTTTGGATTGATGACTCTCCCGACTCTTAAGCCGATGTCGTGACTCTTGTTATGTTGAGCGACTTTTTGCCACAAGGCGATAAAGTCAGCTTCAGGTATGCGATCTGTTAATTCTGTAAGCCTGCCGAGAGGGATGTTTAACTGCTCAAGATCTTGGTGCGTAAGGATGTTGTCTGCAAGACATAGTTGGATTAAGTCGATGGCGGCTGCGATTGAAACGGAGTCAGTGCCTTTTTGTTGTGTCATGCATGTTACCAATGGACAGTTAATTGTTACGGCTGAACGTGGATAGAAGTGTTTAGCCTTTTTAATATACACACTTGGGCTTTTATTGAAGGAAAGAAAGTGAATATTTTAAAAACAGCATTCATCCTTATCATCGCGACTCTGCTGAGCGCATGTGGTGAAGAGTATAGCGCTGCTTGGCTTGAAGCTAAGTATAGCGATAAAACATCAAATTTTGTAACCATCGACGGTAACCGTATTCATTACCGTGATGAGTGCGAAAACAATGATGAGAATGAGTGTGATCAGCGAGACGTTATCGTTTTGATTCATGGGACTTCTTCATCTTTGCAAACTTGGGACAAGTGGACCGCTGGGTTAGTAAAACAATATCGTATTGTGCGTATGGATCTAGCTGGGTCTGGGCTTACGGGGCCTGATAAGAAGGATCGTTATGAGGTGAAGGATGATGTGGTGTTTATTTCAAGGCTCTTGCAGCACTTAAATATTCAGAATGCCCATATTGTAGGCAGTTCTTTAGGTGGGCGTATTGCTTGGCAGTACGCATTGGATTTTCCTAATCAAGTCTCATCGCTAACGCTTATCAATGCATTAGGCTATCCCCAAGATTCTTGGCCGCCTGGGATTGAAATGGGGCAGTGGCCTGTTGTCGATAAATTAGTTACACATTTTTCATCTAAGGTTATGTATCAATATGGTTTAGAGGATGTGTATTTTTCGAAGGCATTAATTGATGATGAATTAGTTGATCGATATTTTGAATTGTCACAATACCCTGGTAATTCTGATGCGTTTTTGAAGCGAGTAAAGGCGCGTTTAGATAAAGACAGCTATCTAATTGCTGAAATTAGTGTGCCGACGTTAGTGCTTTGGGGGGATAATGATATTTATTTTCCGGTACGTAATGCGCACCGTTTTAAACATGATATTAAAAATTCTCAGATTTATACTTATTCGAATGTCGGGCATTTACCCATGGAAGAGGTTCCAGAGGTTTCTTTAAATCATTTTCTTTCGTTTATTACAGCGGTGGAGCCTGCCTATTAAAATTCCCGTGATTGATACGAAAATGCAGTGGATTTCTAGGTTATTCTTTATGGCTTTTTCGATCATGCTATTTCAGATGATATTTATTGGTGAGTATTCCTATTACTCCATGGGGCATGAGCGATTTGTTTCTGCTCAGTCTCATCCTGTGAGGTTTTATTTTGGAATTACTTGGTTCAGTTTTATGATACTAGTTTCAGGTGTTTTGGGATTTGTGGCAAAAAGAAAATAAGTGGTTAAAAGGAATTAACATGATGAAAGTATTGAAAGAAAAAAAACTAATATCACAACCATTACTCTTGTTAGTCTTTGTGTTGCTTGGCGTATCAGGCTGTGGCGGTGGTTCAAACTCTAAAGGCGTTGTTGGGAAGGATGTCCCAAAAGACATTCCAATTGACATTCCTGATGAGACTCCTGATGAAAACACATTATTTACCGGTAATGCTTGGCTATCTGGCCCCGGTGGTGATGAAGAAGAGCAATGGAATTATGACGGTATTGATCGTCCTTTTATTTCGATTAAGCGGATAGAAGGTTTATGTACTTTCGACAATGGACTCGTCAGTGTAACGGATATGCAAAATGAGCGTGACGAGGCTTGGCATGCTCTGCAATTCCCAAGGCCCTCGAATCAGCCTGATGAGATAGCGTTTCCTCCTTATTCATTTTCGTGTGATGAGCAGCCCTATAGTGATTATCGTAAAGTGATGGATGGCGAATATGTTTGGACTTATTCAAATATTAACGACGCGATGTTTTATGGCAATCTGACTCACGATATGTTCTATAAATATTTAGGCGAGCCAGCACTTGGTCAGAAGATTCGTTTACGCGTGCATTATGCAGGTCGTTCTAAAGATTATGCGTATTGGGACGGCGCTTATGCTAATTTCTCAGATGCTGTGCCTTTTTATTATTCAATGCTATCACTGGATTCAGTCGCTCATGAAGTAGGGCACGGTGTCTTAAATAGAATTTCGGCGTTAAATTCGTTTGAGCGAGAAATCAGCACCGATGCTAGAACATTGCATGAGGCATTTGGTGATATTTCAGGCTTGATGGCTAAGTATGAATTTACCGGTCATACCGATAACTGGATTCATAGTGAGAAAACTTATGGTTATTCTCGTCACTTAAATAAAATAAAAACAGAAAGCAGCGCCATCGCGAGTTTATTGGATTACGACGATGCGGGGAGTAATTATTATTTACGTATTGGCATGATGACCTATCCTTTTTATGTATTAACGAACGAGTGGGGCATTGAAACGGCTTACGATGTGTATTTAAGTGCGGCAAAAGACTGTTGGACCGCGATGACTGATTTAACCCAAGCCGCAGAGTGTATTCAGCTTGCGGCAGTGGAAAAAGGATTATCTAAAGAGGTTGTTACAAGTGCATTTAAAACGGTAAAAATTAAATTATTCGATGACGGAGTTTTGAGTCATTTTTACATTAAACCTAATGTTAATGCAGGTGATAGTATTGAAGCTAATGGCCTTAGCTTTCAGTTTGTCGATAATAGCGAAAGTACTAACCAAGTGAGTGACTGGCACTGGGATTTTGGAGATGATACTGAGTCGAACATGGCATCGCCGTCGCATGTCTATCCACAAGCAGGCACTTATACCGTGCGCTTAACGGTAAAAGATCAATCAGGAGATTCGGATTATTTTGAGCGATCTCTTAAGGTTATCGCGAATTAAATTTAGTTCAGCGACGATTTATAGCTGTTTGAACTAAACAGCACTTTGCGCTGTTGGCTTCGCTGTTGTTCTTGCTCAATGATTCTTTGAGCATTAACGTCACCTAATGAAAGATTGTCTTCTCTCGTTAGGCTTCCATCTGCAATTAATGATAAGTAGCGTGAGCAGCAGACTCTTAAAAAAGAGGTGAAGTTACTAATGTCATGGTCGGCATCGAGAGACTCTAGGTATAGCTTTGTTATCATTTGGTTGACGGTCATTTGATCTCGAAATGATAATTCCTCTAGGGTATCCCAGAAAAATTCTTCGAGGCGAATAGACGTCACAACCCCATCAATACGAAGAGATTTGGTGCGATAGGTCCATAAATGGCTATCGGCGCTAATAAAAAGCTGACACATAAGTAGTCTCTCGATGCTCTAATTCAGATTTATAACAATGCCACAAACTGCTTTAGCATCGCTGGGTGAGCTGGCCAAGCAGGGGCTGTGACTAGTTTACCATCTGTTATTGCGTCATCCATTGCGAGTTCGATATATTCTGCCCCCGCCATTTTTATTTCTGGCTGACAAGCTGGGTAAGCTGATACTTTTTTACCTTCAATGATACCCGCTGCGGTGAGCATTTGTGGCCCGTGGCAGATTGATGCAATGGGTTTATCAGCGGCCGCGAAGTGCTGAATAATTTCAATCACTTTGGCATTTAAGCGCAAATACTCAGGAGCACGCCCACCTGGTAGGTATAAACCATCGTATTCTTCGAGATTGATGTCGGAAAAAGACGCATTAAGAACGAAATTATGGCCGCGTTTTTCAGTATAGGTTTGGTCGCCTTCAAAATCATGAATAGACGTTGCGATGGTATCACCCGCATTTTTGTCAGGGCAAACGGCATCAATGTCGTGACCCATTGCTAATAATGCTTGGAAAGGAACCATGTTTTCATAGTCTTCTACGAAATCACCAGTAATCATCAGTACTTTAGCCATTTTTAAAACCCTATATCAATATGAAGTTTGTGTGTTTTGATGATTCATTGAACCATGATGGTTTGATGTGCGGGTAATACCGAAATACTACATGTGAATTTTTGGCGATTAATGAACTTAAACTAAACCTATAGCTTTTTTCTATCACTGCGATAGTTATTCGTTTCTTGTTTTATTTCTATATTGGAATATAGTTATTTTATCAGGTGATTAAGCAGGCCGAGAGGCTTATCTAATACACGAATTTATGACAAGAGAGGGAAAAGGTTATGAGTTGCGATACACCGCTTAAACCCATTAAACCTAAGCAATCTGAACAAGCTAATACTAATGTTTCTGAGGAGAAAAAGACTATGAGCTCAACAATGGTTCGCCGCGAAATGCCAGAATTTGAGATGGATGCGTTTGACTCTAAAACAGGTCACTACACAACGGTTTCCAGTAAAGACTACGAAGGTAAGTGGGTTGCTATTTGTTTCTACCCTGCTGATTTCACTTTCGTTTGCCCAACAGAAATTGCGGCAATGAATGCAAAGTACGATGAGTTTCAGGCGATGGGTGTAGAGATCCTACCTATTTCAGTTGATTCGAAGTTCTCGCACAAACGTTTTGTTGAAACTGAGCCTGTTTTGGCGGGTTTGAAGCTAACGATGGGTGCAGATACAACTCAGCAAGTCAGCCGTGACTTCGGTGTGTTGATTGAAGAAGAAGGCGTAGCATTACGCGGTCGTTTCCTTTTCAACCCAAGCGGTATTTGTGTTGCTCAGGAAGTGCAGGCTGATTCAGTAGGTCGTAACGTGAACGAGTTTTTACGTCAAATTGAAGCATGGCAGTATGCTACTGAAACAGGTGAAGTTTGCCCTGCAGGTTGGAGACCAGGTAAGAAGACACTTCCTGTGAATACTGATGCAGAGAAAATGACGGGCCGAGTAGGTGACTACATCACTATTGAAGAAATTTTGAGCTAATTAATTCTTTAATTAAGTCAAAATAAAAAGCCGAGGTTCTTTTCAGAATCTCGGCTTTTTTGTGTCAGTTTTTTAGGATGTTAAGAATTAAAAAATTAGCGCTTTTTAAGCGTTGAACCACGGTTATCTAAGCGTGCCATGATGTCGCGCATTTCTTGTGCTTCAGCGGCCGCTTTTGCTAACTTCTGAGATTCGCGTTCTGCTTTTTCTTCTGCGATGGCTTCTTTAATCGCCCGTTCTTTTGCGGCGGAGTTGGTGCGGCCAGAAGAAATTTTTGGTTTGGATAGTATGGTGGTAACTGGGCCGTGAGCGTTGCGTGCTTTAGAGGCGGTGGTTTTCTTGGGCGCTGCTTTTTTAGGTGCGGCCACTTTTATCGGTTTAGGCTTGGTTGTTTTAACGCCAACGAGGCTGATGCCGTTGAACTCATCCATCGCCTCTTCGAACATGTCTTTTAAATCTTCTCTGTCGTAGGCAACTGCAAACTCAGAAATGGTAAATTTTTCTGCTCCAAAGTCGCGAATGTCTTTAAACAGGCGGGCTGCAGTATGGTCTAGTTTTGCCGCTTCTTGGTATTGCTTCCAGCGCTCATCCACACTGTCTTTGGTGGTGCCAACATAAACTTCATCGGTAACGTCATTGGTAATAGTAAAAACGATCAAAATACTTCTCAAATCTTGGAGGTGAAAAAAGGTTGAGCATTCTAATCGACCACGCGAAAAAGACCAGTTCCGTTTTGTAATTTCTGACTATTTTTTATTATTGCGGGCTCTGCCTTTTGCCTGCGATAGCAACGGTGCTTTGTTTACGGCCCGAGCGTATAAATTCAATGATTATATTTTCACCAGGGCGTAATGCGGCTATTTGGTTCATGGCAGACTTAGCACTGATGCTTTCTTTGTCATTCAATGTAGTAATAATGTCACCTATCATTAGTCCAGATTGCTGTGCAGGGCCGTTAAGAGACAAGCCTGTAACTAATAACCCCTCAAGCGCATTCGGCAGTCCTAAATTGGCCAGTAGCGCGGGTGTCGCTTCCTGTACTTCTATGCCCATCCAGCCACGAATTGTTTTTCCAAATTGAGTGATGTCGGCAAGCACTTGCGCGGCGCTGTTTGCGGGTATGGCAAAGCCGATGCCTTGTGATCCCCCCGATTGTGAATAAATGGCCGCGTTGATTCCAACTAAATAGCCGTGTGCATTAATCAGTGCTCCGCCGGAATTACCTGGGTTAATGGCGGCATCGGTTTGAATATAGTCTTCGTAGGTATTTAACCCCAGTTGGTTGCGCCCTAAAGCGCTGACGATGCCCATGGTTACGGTTTGTCCTACGCCAAAAGGGTTGCCGATGGCGAGTACGACATCTCCAATATTGACAGGGCCCGATTCTGCAATTTGAATATAAGATAAATTTGGCAGGTTGATTTTCAGTACCGCAAGATCCACTTCGGCATCACTGCCAATCAGTTTTGCTTCGACTTCTCTGCCGTCGTTGAGTGCAACACGAATTTCATCGGCTTTCGCGATGACGTGATGATTGGTCAAAATATACCCCGCATCGTTCATGATTACGCCAGATCCTAAGCTTGATTGCATTCTTTCTGATGGTTCATCTTGGTTGCTGAAAAATCGTTTCAAAAATGGAGCATCTAACAATGGATGTCTTTTTTCTTGAATAATGCGCTGGGTGAAAATGTTTACAACCGCTGGAGCAGCACGCTCTACGGCGGTTGAGTAGCTTACTGGACTGCTCAATGCTGGTGGCGTTTGTGGTGTAGCCGCTGTGGGGCTAATCGCTTCGTTTTGTGAAGCTGTATTTTGATGATGCGCAGTAATGGAGGGAAACCATTGAGGCTTAATTAATATAACCAATAGCGCAATAATTAACCCAAGTAAGGTAGGAATTAAATACAGGGTTAGCCAATCGTGTGATTGTCGCTTAGTATCGTTGTACATTGTTATTGATCACGCTGTTATTAGTTGTGTGGATATTGAATGTATTATTTCTGACTTTATTGCTGTCAGATTCATCGTGCCATAAAATGAGTTTACTTTATTTAAGGCTGTAATGCAGAGTTAGGATTGATTATGAGTATAAAACGAGAAGATTTAATGCAGTATCTTACTGCGTTATTACAGCCTGCAAAGTTTAAAGATTATTGTCCGAATGGATTGCAAGTAGAAGGCACTGGCACCATTAGCAAAATCATCACGGGGGTAACGGCTAGCCAAGATTTGATTGATGCCGCTATTGAGCAAAAAGCGGATGCTATTTTAGTTCACCACGGTTATTTTTGGCGCGGTGAAAATGAGTGCATTACCGGCATTAAGAAAAAGCGCATACAGGCGTTATTGGCCAATAATATTAACTTAATTGCTTATCATTTGCCTCTCGATAATCACAGTGAGCTTGGCAATAATGTTCAGTTAGCCAAGGTATTGGATTTGACGGTTGAAACGACTCTTGATCCTAATGATCCTTCTGTGCCGGGTTTAATCGGTCGTTTACCTCGGCCAATGTCTGCGGATGCCTTTTCAGCTTGGCTAGGTGAGTGCTTAAAGCGCGAACCCTTGCATTTAGGACCAGACAGTAGCGATGTTATTGAAACCATCGCGTGGTGCACTGGTGGCGCTCAGGGTTATATGCAATATGCCATTGATGCCGGAGTTGATGTGTACTTAACGGGAGAGGTTTCTGAACAGAATCAACATCTTGCGGTTGAAACAGGTACTCATTTCTTCGCTGCTGGGCATCATGCGACCGAACGTTATGGCGCTCGTGCTTTAGGGCAACATCTCGCTAAAAAGTTTGAGCTGGATGTGAATTTTATTGATATTGATAACCCTGCATAAATAAGTGCGTACTAGGCTGCATTTTTCAACAAAACCACCCCCTCAATCTGCCCCGAAATAAGCAGAGCCTGCTAAGCTTTTTCTATACTTTGCCGCCTAGGCATTTACGGTTAAAAGACGCGGGCCTTGTTTATGCAGATTAAAAAATACCTCGAAGTACTTGCCAAACACGATGGCTCAGACCTTTATCTCAGTACCGGTGCGCCACCCAGTGGTAAATTTCAGGGAACTCTCAAACCACTGAGCAAAGAACCGCTCAAACCGGGCCAAATCGCCGAGATGATTAAAGAGGTGATGGATGCGGATCAAGAAAAAGAATTTGAGAGTGAGTTAGAGCTGAATATGGCCATTAGTTTGCCTGGGATTGGCCGTTTTCGTTTGAATATGTTCCGTCAGCGCAATGAAGTTTCGGTGGTTGCTCGTAATATCGTGACCGATATTCCGCGCTTTGACGATTTAGGTTTACCCCAAGTTTTGAAACAGGTGATTACCTCTAAGCGAGGGTTAATATTGTTTGTTGGTGGCACGGGTTCTGGTAAATCGACTTCATTGGCGTCACTGATCGATCATCGTAATGCGACTTCGGCTGGCCACATTATTACCATTGAGGATCCTGTTGAGTTTGTACATAGCCACAAAAAATCCATCATAAATCAGCGAGAGGTGGGTGTTGATACCAAGTCTTTTCAAGCGGCACTGAAAAATACTCTGCGCCAAGCGCCAGATGTTATTTTAATCGGTGAAATTCGCGATGCTGAAACGATGGAGCATGCCTTGGCATTTGCAGAAACCGGCCATTTAGCGATATCGACACTGCATGCGAATAATGCCAACCAGGCATTAGATCGTATCATTAACTTTTTCCCATCAGAACGTCATGCGCAAGTACTTCAAGATCTTGGTTTAAATGTACAAGCGATTGTTTCTCAGCGCTTAGTACCGACGGTGGATAATAAACGTGTGGCAGCGGTAGAGGTGTTATTAGGCACTAAAACGATTCAGGATTTAATTTATAAAGGTGATATCGACTCGATTAAAGAGATCATGGCGAAGTCTGAGACTTTAGGTATGCAAACGTTTGATGCCGCTTTATTTAAGCTGTATCAAAGTGGAAAAATATCCTTAGAAGAGGCATTAAAAAATTCGGATTCTGCCAACAACTTACGTTTACGTATTAAGTTAGCGGAGGGTAGTAATATGGGTGAGGATACTTCTTCAGGCGGTCATAAGGGGAAAGCGGATTCGGTATTTGAAGGGCTCTCTTTGGAAAAAACAGATTCAGAAAAACAAGAAGAAGAGAGGAAGGCCATGGAAGATGCTGAGTTAGAGCGCTTTAGAGCCTCGAGAAGAAAAGAGTAGTTTATAGGGATTTGCCGAGATTGTTGTTTAATTTAAAAACAATCTCGGCGGCTTTTCAATCAAGAAAAAAGATTAAACGTTAAAACGGAAATGCATTACGTCGCCGTCTTTAATCAAATACTCTTTACCTTCTAAGCGCCATTTACCCGCGTCTTTAGCGCCTGATTCACCCTTGTATTGGATGAAGTCATCATAGGCAATAACTTCGGCGCGAATGAAACCTTTTTCGAAATCAGTGTGGATAACGCCAGCACCATTTGGCGCGGTTGCGCCTACCGGTACGGTCCAAGCACGAACTTCTTTAACACCTGCGGTGAAGTAAGTTTGCAAACCTAGTAGCTCGTAACCTGCACGAATTACACGGTCAAGACCCGCTTCTTCCATACCCATGTCGTCTAAGAATTCTTTCTTCTCATCGTCATCTAGTTCAGAAATTTCAGCTTCAATTTGGTTGCATACTGCAACAACCGCAGCATGATCAGATGCGGCGATTTCACGTACGGTATCAAGATGAGGGTTGTTTTCAAAACCATCTTCGCTAACGTTAGCGATGTACATTACTGGCTTCAGTGTGATCAAGTGGAACTGATCGAAAAGGGCATAGTCGCCATCTTCTTTAACCAATGTACGAGCTGGTAGACCGTCGCTTAAATGAGCTACCAATTTTTCTAATAAGCCTTTTTGCTGTACAGCATCTTTCGCGCCGCCTTTAGCAACACGTGTAACGCGCTGCAATTGCTTTTCACAAGACTCAAGGTCAGCCAAGATTAGTTCAGTATTAATGATATCAACATCGTCAGCAGGAGAGATTTTATTCGCTACGTGAATAACGTTCTCATCTTCAAAGCAGCGTACAACGTGAGCAATTGCATCAGTTTCACGGATGTTGGCTAAGAATTGATTTCCTAAACCTTCGCCTTTTGACGCGCCTTCAACAAGGCCTGCAATGTCTACGAATTCCATCGTGGTTGCAAGTACACGCTCTGGCTTAACAATTTCAGCTAAAGCATCAAGGCGTGCATCTGGCATAGGAACCATGCCTGAGTTTGGCTCGATGGTGCAGAAAGGAAAGTTTTCTGCGCCAATTCCTGCTTTGGTCAGAGCGTTAAAAAGAGTCGATTTACCTACGTTGGGTAGACCAACGATTCCACATTTAAAACCCATCGTGATGTCCTATATTTAAATTAACTATGCTTTAAAACTGTTTAAGCTTTAAAAGAGTGAAGTCTGTTCATGGCTTTGCCCAAATCGCCTTTAATGGCATCGGGAAGTACACGACATGCTTCATCAATTGTCGCGTCCATTTGTGTTTTTTCAAGAGCGCTGGGGCGACCTAATACGTGCCCAGTCACTCGGCTTTTATCCCCTGGGTGGCCAATGCCAATGCGCAGACGATGAAAGTCTTTATTATTGCCTAAGCAAGCAATGATATCACGTAAGCCATTTTGACCACCGTGACCACCGCCTTTTTTCAATTTTGCTACGCCGCACGGTAAGTCTAACTCATCGTGGGCGACTAAAATCTCTTCGGCATTAATTTTATAAAAATTTGCTAAAGCTTGTACGGCCTGACCACTTTTATTCATAAAAGTCGTTGGAAATAATAACCATACTTCTTGGCCATCGATGCGGCCTTGACCACTGATGCCAAAAAACTTTTTATCCGCTTTTAATGAAATATTATAGGCGCGGGCAATTTCTGCGATAAACCAAGCACCAGCATTATGGCGAGTCGCTTCGTATTCAGAACCAGGATTGCCTAAACCGACTATGAGTTTAATTTTGCTCATCTTTTTATGTCTATCTTTTAATATCTATTGAATCTTACTTATCAAATATTAGCATTTTTAAAATACCAATAAAGTGATACAAAAAAGGGCTCATAAATGAGCCCTTTTTGCTGTTTTCTCTTGAGCTATCGCCTAGTGGCTAAGCGCCAGAGAAAAAAGATTACTCACCAGCTTCTTCGCCAGCTTCTTCTTCAGCTACGCCCTTAGGAGTAAACAAAGAAACAACAGCCGTATCGTGATCTTCGCCGTGAGACAATGCTAAAGACTGAACGCCTTTAGGGAATTTAATGTCTGACAAGTGAATCACTTCGCCCGCAACTGTTTCAGCAAGATCGATTTCGATGAACTCAGGAAGATCGCCCGCTGCACAGATAATGTCGATGCTAGTCATCTGGTGATTGATCTTAGCGCCGCCAGTCTTAACAGCAGGACAGATATCTTCATTGATGAAGTGAATTGGAAGGTGCTGCTTGATGATTGTAGACTTGCTCACGCGCAAGAAATCAGCGTGCATAACGTGTTCACGAGCAGGGTGACGCTGCATATCTTTCAATACAACTTGCTCAGTCTTATCACCAATGTTCAAAGTGATGATGCTGCTGTAGTAAGCTTCGTTTTCTAAAGCTTTCTTCAACTCATTTTCTTTCAACGTGATGTTGCTTGGCTTACGAGCGTTGCCGCCAGTTTTTCCGCCATAGATGATTGCTGGAACTAGACCTTCTAAACGACGTAGGCGGCGGCTCGCACCTTTCCCTACTACTTCGCGAAGTTCTGCGTTCAATGTTAAATCTGACATAAGTGTCTACCTTTCTCTATAAATAAAGCCACTGACTTGTAATTAGATTGTCTAAAAACTATGCAGTGACTAAGTGCAGAAAACCCCAAATGCAAAAAGCATCTGAGGTTCTCTTGTTTGCTAGAGGTTTTGCGACCAAACCCCTAACGTGAAACTATTTTTGTTTCTTATCTAAACCATGGTTTAGCGAAACATAGCACTGATTGATTCTTCGTTGTTAACACGGCGAATTGATTCAGCTAATAGACCAGCGATTGTCAATTGACGAACACGGCCAGATTTTTGTGCGGCAGCAGACAATGGAATCGTATCGGTTACTACTAACTCATCAAGAGCAGAAGCTTTCAAACGATCAATGGCTGGGCCAGATAGAACAGGGTGAGTACAATAAGCAACAACGCTTTTAGCACCACGTTCTTTTAATGCAGTAGCTGCGTGGCATAAAGTGCCCGCAGTATCGACCATGTCATCGACTAAGACACAGGTGCGACCTTCAACATCACCGATAATGTTCATGATTTCGGCAACGTTGGCTTCTGGGCGACGCTTATCAATAATCGCTAGATCAACATTTAACTGTTTAGCGATAGCACGTGCGCGAACAACACCACCAACGTCTGGAGAAACAACGATTAAATCTTCGTATTTCTGACGAGCAATGTCATCTAATAAAATGGGAGAACCGTATACGTTATCAACAGGGACACTAAAGAAGCCCTGGATTTGGTCGGCGTGTAAATCAACCGTTAGTACGCGATCGATACCTGAACCTACCATCATGTCAGCAACTGCGCGGGCACTAATTGGCACACGAGCACTACGAGGACGACGATCTTGGCGTGCATAGCCGAAATAAGGAACAACAGCGGTGATACGAGCTGCAGAAGCACGACGTAAACCATCTGCCATTAGCAGAAGTTCCATCAAGTTATCGTTAGTTGGGGTACAGGTTGGCTGAATAATAAAAACGTCTTTACCACGCACGTTCTCATCGATTTCAACGGTGATTTCACCATCACTGAATTTACCTACGGACATTTCGCCCAGTGGAATATCTAAACGTTCAACGACTAGCTTGGCTAATTTAGGATTGGCGTTGCCGGTAAATACCATCAGTTTGGACACTATGGGTCACCTTTAGATTTTTTCAATAATGGATAAGAAAGAAGTTGGCTGAGGTGGCAGGATTTGAACCTGCGCATGACGGGATCAAAACCCGTTGCCTTACCGCTTGGCGACACCCCAACTTTTTTAAAACCGTTTTTTCAAACGGAGCCGAATAATACCTTATGTGCAGAAGAAAGGTTAGTACCTTTCGCAATAAATGCATTTAATTCAGCCGGAAGCTTACTTGCAACTTGCGTTGCTTTATTCTCTGAAGCTACGCTTAAGAAAACACAAGCTCCAGTCCCAGTCATCTTAGCAGAACCAAATTTGTTTAGCAAATTCAATGTCTTACCAATTTCAGGGTTGAGTTTCGAGGCAACTAACTGACAGTCATTACGACCTTCGTTTGCTGCTTGTCCCTCAAGTGCGTGGCGCATATTAATGATCTCACTATCCCTTGTCAACTCTTTGTGCGAAAAAATTTCTTTTGTATTTGAATGAGCATTTGGACAGGCGACTAAGAACCAGTTTTCGGCTAAATCGGGCAGGGGGGTCATTTTTTCTCCTACGCCTTCAGCCCAGCAAGCTTGGCCTTTAATGAACACAGGAATATCTGCACCGAGTATTACGCCTAGGTCTGCTAATTCATCGAGTGTTAACTCGAGTTGCCACAATGTATTTAAAGCAAGCATCGTCGTGGCGGCATCAGAACTTCCGCCGCCTAAACCACCGCCCATGGGTAAGATTTTTTTGAGCTCTATGTTTGCGCCACAAGATTTATTGAGCGCACGCGGATGATTTTGCAGGCTGCGGGCTGCTTTGATAATTAAGTTATCTTCAAAGTTAACCCCAGCAATTTCTGGAGTTAGAGTCAGTTCATTATCGTGGCGTACTTGGAAGCTGAGCTGATCACCATAATCTAAAAACTGAAAAATGGTTTGCAGTTCGTGATAACCATCAGTGCGCTGACCAGTGATGTGCAGCATCAGATTAAGTTTTGCGGGGGCGGGTACTGTTAACCAAGCGGAGGATGAGGTGTTCTTATCCACTGAATGTCCACTCTTTTATGACGAAGGTAAATTTTAGTTGGTGGCCACTGATTTTTATGCGACTAGGAAGCCATACGTCGCCTTGGCGCTGATAGCGGGAGAAATTAACTTGCCAGCCATGTTGCATTAAGTCCTCTAACAATCCCATATCATTTTTACTGATTTCTGCCTTGGAGTGCGGGCTGGCTTGTCCTTTAACCCAGTAGCGAATATCCAATACTGGAAACTGCCAACCAAGTTGCTGATACATCAGTTGTTCTGCAGACTCAGCAATAACAGGCTCTTCACCGCCAATTGATAAGCTTGCATATTGATTGTTGCCAATCAGGTGGCTTGAACCTTGGCCGAATGGGCCAGATAAAAATAAATCGTATTCATCATTATCTTGAATCCAAGTTAAATACCCCGTCGCGGCTTCTTGCTTGCTAACAACAGAGAGTTTGCCGCGGACTTGCCAAGACTGAATTTGATCGAGTTGAATGTTTAATTCTGAGCTATTTTGTTGCAGGCTAAATAGGCTGCAGCCTTGTAAACTCATGCCTAGTGCGAGCATGAGTATTATAAAAGAAGTCTTCATGGTGCTGATGTGTCTATTTTGAGTCGTTGTTGAGTTTCTTTAATGACAGGGCTTTCAGGATTGTTTTCTAGTCCTTCTTGCCAAATTTCTTGTGCTTCATCATTTCTTTTTAATTGCCATAATACTTCACCTAAATGCGCAGCAACTTCGTGATCTGGGAAATCGTTATAGGCGGTTTGTAATAACTTTAATGCTTTATTAAGATCACCTAAGCGGTAATGAATCCAGCCTAAGCTGTCTATAATCGCGGGGTTGTTTGGCGACAGCTGGTTGGCTTGTTCAACCAAGGCTCTGGCTTCTTCGAGTCGGTCCGTTTTGTCCGCTAAGGTATAGCCTAGTGCATTCATTGCTTCGGCGTTATCGGGTTCAAGTTGAATAATTCTTCGCAAGTCCACTTCTAGTTGTTCTAAGTTATCCAGTCTTTGTGCGAGTAAGCCACGGCTGTATAAAAAGTCGATATTATCGGGCTCTTCGTTTAGCGCTAAGTTGGCGACGCTGTACGCTTCTTCAATATCTTTGTCTTCGATGAGCAATTCAATTTCAAATTGCACTAATTCGGTATTGAAATTAGGGTGCTGACTGCGGCTTCGGCTTAAATAATCTCTAGCAGCATGGATGCCTTCTTGCTGCAATAAAATACGCAATGTCTGTAGTTGTGCAGGCAGAAAGTGGCGGCCTTGTTGAACCTGGCCCAAATTGCGCAATGCTCGAGGATAGTCTTGTTGAATTTCAGCGATGCGTGCTAAGTAGAAATACGCCTCGTTCGCCATAGGGCGAGAGAGTGTGAGCGGCATCAGTATTGCGATCGCTTCGTCGTATTCTTGCAGTTCGATATTGAGTAATCCTAGCGATAAACGAATGGATTGATCGTCAGGAAAATGCTGATGCAAGTAGCCAAAAGCGGCACGTGCTTCGCTATAACGCGTTAGTTCAATCAATATACGGGCGCGTAATATGCCAATGCCTTTATGTTTTGGCATGTCGCTATGAAGGTTATCAAGTAGTGCCAGTGCCTCTTCCGTTTTGCCAATATTGTGCAAAGCGCGCGCTTTACTGATGGCCGCTGCGGTATAGTCGGGACGTAATGACAAGGCTTTTTCAAAGCTTAATAAGGCGTCTTCATCGTTTGCTAATTGCAATAAAAGTGTGCCTTGCGCCATCCATAATTGCGGATAGTCGGCATGTTTCTTCGTTAATTGCTCGATTTGTTGTAATAACGCGATCTTGTCTTCGGGGTTTAATGCTTCAGCATTTAAGGCTAAATAATCAAACTGGCTGGCGCCTGCAAGATCAAATACGATTTCCAAATGTTTTAGCGCGTTTTCAAAATCCCCTTTTACGACCAGTGCTTGCGCTAATACTTGGTGAGCTTGCGCTTCATCGGGGGCATTTTTTACCCAAATCTCGGCGGCACGCAGGGTATAGTTATTAACGCCCATGTATTGCGCAATGTGCGTCGCACGCTCGGCAATGCCTGGATCTTGTGTTTTTTCGGCTTGATCTAAATAGTTTACTAGGGAAATATCAAACTGCTGACGCTGACCAGCCACTTCTGCGACTAATAACGAATACAGGGTCGGAGCAGCGAATGGACGGTCATAAAGGACGGCCGGTACCTGACTGTTATCGCTGATGTGACGATCTGAATGCTCATCAACCTCCGTCGTATCATCAGACGGCTTGGCGGGGAGCATTGAGCAGGCTGTTATTAAGCTGCTGGCAATTAATAAACTAAAAATACGTACGAGCATATCCATCTTTATCCATCTATTCTGTCAGTAGCATACGCTGAAAGTTAACTAAAAGTCAGGGCTATGTCTTTATTATGGGCTAAATAATGATAGACAATGCAAAGTGGAAAAGATTTCATCATTATTTCCCGTTATACTGTCGCCCTTACAGAACCGCATTATTAATATTGCATCATCTATTTAAGGTCACGTTTAGTTTCAAATGGGTATCTTAGCACTTGGCATTAATCACAAAACAGCCCCTGTGGCGGTGCGTGAGAAAGTTTCGTTTGATCCAGCAACCATGCCGGACGTTCTTCAGCAGGTGTTGCAATCTCTGGCGCCTGTCACGGAAGTATCAATATTATCAACCTGCAACCGTACCGAAATTTATTGTTCTTATAAAGATGATGGTGAAGATGCCGGCGCACAAGCTGGGCTAGCGATCCTTTCTTGGTTGAGCGCACATCACAATATTAATGAGCAAGTTTTACGAGAATCATCGTATACCCATCATGATAATGATGCTGTACAGCACATGATGCGGGTAGCCAGTGGCTTGGATTCTTTAGTTTTGGGTGAGCCTCAAATTTTAGGCCAGTTTAAATCTGCTTTTGCTGTTTCTCAGCAGGCGGGCACAACAGGCAGTAATCTTGGGCGATTATTCCGCCAAACCTTCACGGTCGCCAAAGATGTTAGAACCAATACGGCGATTGGTCAGAACCCCGTTTCTGTGGCTTTTGCTGCGGTGAGTATGGCGAAGCATATTTTTTCTGATTTCAGTAAAAGTACAGCACTCTTAATTGGTGCAGGTGAAACCATTGACCTTGTCGCAAAGCATTTAAAAGATGCAGGCATAAAGCAAATAATTGTTGCTAACCGCACACTGGCACGCGCGCAAAAATTGGCCGAGCAATTTCATGCGGAAGCTGTTTTGTTAGAAGATATTGCTCAAGAGCTTCCTCGAGCTGACATCGTAATCTCTTCTACGGCAAGCCCATTACCTATTTTGGGTAAAGGCACGGTAGAGCGAGCGCTTAAAAAACGCCGCCACTCACCGATCTTCATGGTGGATATTGCGGTTCCTCGAGATATCGAAGAAGAAGTTGGTGATTTAAATGACGTCTTCCTTTATACGGTTGATGATTTAAAAGACATCATCGAAGAAAATGTTAAGTCTCGTCAGGATGCGGCTAAGCAAGCGGAACAATTGATTGTTTCGGGTGTTGAGCGTTTTATGCGAGAATTGCGTTCACTCGACGTTGTTTCAACGGTAACGTCATTGCGTGGGCATGTTGAGTCATTGCGTGATGAGTGTTTGACCAAGGCTCGAAAACAGTTAGCCAATGGCGATGATCCGGCTAAAGTACTGCAACAGTTTGCCCATACTTATACCAATAAAATATTGCACACTCCGACTAAGCAAATGCGTCAAGCCGGGGCCGAAGGCCAGCTTGAAGTGATGGATTGGGTACAAGAACTATTTCAACTCTCAAGTAGTGAAGAAACCGATACTAATGAGACTGAGACACAAGAGAAGAAAAAAGCAAAATGAAACAATCATTAGTACATAAGTTGCAACACCTCAGTGAACGATACGAAGAAATCGGTCACTTGCTTGGGGATAATGAAATTATCTCTAACCAAGATAAATTTCGAACTTTATCGAAAGAATACGCTGAACTTGAGCCAGTAGTTCAGGCTTATGAGGCTTTCACTCAAGCACAAGATGATTTGTCTGAAGCAGAAGTGCTTTTAAAAGATGAAGATCCTGAAATGCGTGAAATGGGTCAAGAAGAATTTAAGTCAGCCAAAGCAACTCTTGAGCGCTTAGAAGACGAATTACAAATTCTTCTATTGCCAAAAGATCCAAACGATAGCCGAAACGTAATTTTAGAAGTTCGTGCCGGTACTGGTGGTGATGAGGCGGCGATTTTCTCGGGTGACTTATATCGTATGTACTCTCGTTATGCTGAAACCCAAGGCTTTCGTGTTGAAATATTGAGTACTAACCCGGGTGACCATGGTGGTTATAAAGAAATCATCGCGCGTATTTCAGGCACGGATGTTTATTCTCAACTGAAATTCGAATCCGGTGCTCACCGTGTACAGCGTGTTCCAGAAACAGAATCTCAAGGCCGTGTACATACCTCGGCTTGTACGGTTGTTGTTATGCCTGAAGTTGAAGGCGAAGATGCGATTGAAATCAAAAAAGCAGATTTACGCGTTGATACTTTCCGAGCGTCGGGTTCGGGTGGTCAGCACGTAAACAAAACCGATTCCGCGATTCGCTTAACTCACTTACCAACAGGGTTTGTAGTTGAGTGTCAGGATGAGCGTTCTCAGCATAAGAACCGCGCGAAAGCGATGACGGTTCTTGCGAGTCGAATCAATGATGCTGTTTTACAAAAACAGCAAGCAGAGCAAGCAGCCGAGCGTAAAAGTTTAGTAGGAAGTGGCGATCGCTCTGAGCGAATTCGTACTTATAACTATCCACAAGGTCGAGTAACTGATCATAGAATCAACCTTACTTTGTATAAGTTAGATGAAGTGATGTCAGGTGATTTGGGTGCGGTGCTGAAACCGTTAATCTCTGAGCATCAGACTGAGCAGCTAACGTCGCTAGGTTCGCAAGATTAGTCCGCTATTATTGTGTGATTAAAAGAAAGGAATAATGAATGGAACCGATATTATTAGATTCGTGGCCGATTTTATTATTCTTTTCGCTGCTATTAATCGGTTGCTGTATTGGCAGCCTATTAATTGGCAGACGCTTAGGTCTGGAGCTAGGCCGTGAGCAAGGTAAAAAAACAGCGGCTGATGCTAATCAGCAACTGCAGCTAGATAATGCATTATTAAAACAAAAAATGTTGTCGCAACAGCAACACAATCAAGAATTACGTCAGCAAGATCAGCAGCTTTTTAATCAGCAACAGCGCCAGCAAAAGCAAGCTTTTGAAAATCTTTCGCATAAAATATTTGAAGAAAAACAACAGCAGAATAAGCAAGGCCTCGAAACCATTTTGCACCCTTTTAAAGATCAATTAGAAGGCCTGCGTAAAAAAGTCGAAGATGTTCATCTGCACGATGCAAAAGACCGAGCGGTATTAAAAACTCAAATCACTGAGCTGCATAGACTCAATCAAAGCATTACCGACGAAGCCAGTGCATTAACCAAAGCCTTACGCGGCGATAAAAAAAGCCAAGGAAATTGGGGCGAATTAGTACTTGAAACCGTACTTGAACGTTCTGGTTTACGTCTGGGTGAAGAGTATGTGCGTGAGCAAAATCATAAAGCCGACGATGGCCAAAATTATCGCCCCGATGTGATTATTAATTTACCCGAAGGCAAGCACATTATTGTGGATGCTAAAGTCTCTCTGAATGCTTATAACGATTTTGTGAATGCTGAAGACGAGGGTGCAAAAAAACAATTCTTAAAGCAGCATGCTGATGCCATTCGCACTCATATAAAAACATTATCAGCCAAAGCCTATCAGCAGCTTCCTAACCTGCATTCTCCTGATTTTGTATTTATGTTTATGCCGATAGAGCCCGCTTTTATGGTGGCTTTTCAGTATGACGAAACACTGTTTATGGATGCGTTTGATCAGCGGGTAGTGGTGGTGACGCCAACAACCTTGCTTGCCAGTTTACGAACGGTAGAGAGCTTATGGGCGATAGAGCGTCGTGGTAAAAGTGCGGATGAGTTAGCAGAGCAAGCGGGTAAGGTATATGACCGCTTGCGTATTGTTGTTGAAAAAATGGACAAGCTAGGGAATCAGATAAATACCGCACAAAAAACGTACGATGAGGCTTACAGTTCACTGGCCCAAGGCCGCGGCAATCTTGTATCCACCGCGAATCAGTTTGTTGAGCTGGGCGTGCGTATTAAAAAAGAAATCCCCCAGAACATGCCGAAGTGAGTTAACAAATAGCCAGGGCTTAGTGCTTTACGTTAGAATGTTCGGCTTAAATCTTCGATCCCCATTTCTATACGATACTGATTAGCATGACTGATAAACCCTCTAATCTCAGCGACAGCGCTTCTTTGAGTTCGACTGACGACATCTATGCCAATAGCGCAGGTGAACAGTTAACGGGCCAGTTTACGTTTGACTCAGCCGTTGCTCGTGTTTTCCCTGATATGATTAAACGCTCTGTCCCTGGCTACGCGGAAACGGTTGCTATGAGTGGGGTTATTGCGGGTGAATATGCCCGTGATAATACCAATCTATATGACCTTGGCTGTTCTTTAGGGGCCGTCACACTGGCGATGCGCCATGGGGTAAAAGCAACAGGCTGCAAGATTTTAGGTGTGGATAACTCGGCGGCTATGATTGAGCAAGCAGGGCATTATCTCGCGTTGGATGAAGGTGGGGTTGATGTTGAATTATCGTGCGCTGATATCACCCAGCTCAGCATAGAAAATGCTTCAGTTGTTGCGCTTAATTATGTTCTGCAATTTATTCCCAAAGACCAGCGTTTAGAATTATTAAGCAATATTGCTGCGGGAATTAATGCCGGTGGTGCGTTGATTCTTTCTGAGAAAATTTGTTTTTCAGATGACGAGCAAGCCCTACAAGATAAATTGCATTTAGACTTTAAACGCGCAAATGGTTATAGCGAATTAGAAATCGCTCAAAAGCGCAGCGCCATAGAAAATGTCTTAGTACCAGAAACCGAAGCTGACCACATAGCACGTTTAAAAGAAGCGGGCTTTAGCCGAGTGATACGTTGGTATCAGTGCTTCAACTTTGTTTCTTATTTGGCGATTAAATAAATATTAATGTATGGAAAGATCTGTTATTGAATCGTTGTAGAATAATTATTCAATAATGAATCGTCTGTGAAATTTCTGATTAGTGATTAATAAAGAACTTCAATATGAATGTAGATGTATTCTCTTGGTTTGATGATGTACAAGCCGCCATGGAAGCCGAAGGCAGCTTACTAAAACCTTGGGCAGAAATTTTACCGCAACAGCTGCACAACCTGTTCAATGAAAAGGTTCATGGTGATCAGCAGCGTTGGTTGGATGCATTAGAAAATTTACCCACAGTAGACAACATTACTACTGATTTAAGCAAAGATCGTATTGAGCTTAGCAGTACTCGCATTAGCGAAGAAACGGATGCAGAAATCAAAGCGGGCCTACAGCAGCTAAGCCCATGGCGTAAAGGCCCGTTTCAATTTTTTGATACTCACATTGATACCGAATGGCGCAGTGACTGGAAGTGGCAACGTATTGCCCCTCATCTTGCGCCGTTAGAAGGCCGTACAATATTAGACGTGGGTTGTGGCTCGGGTTATCACATGTGGCGCATGTTGGGGGCGGGTGCACATCGAGTTGTTGGTGTTGATCCATCACGCTTATTTTTGGCTCAATTCCAAGCATTCAAACAATATGCCCAGCCTGGCCAAGATAAGGCTTTGAACATCGACCTATTACCCTTGCGTATGGAAGATGTGCCAAGACCACTAAAAGCTTTCGATACGACCTTTTCAATGGGCGTTTTGTATCATAGAAAATCCCCGCTCGATCATATGGCCGAATTAAAAGATACCCTTAAACCGGGTGGTCAGCTGGTGCTAGAAACGTTAGTTATCGAAGGCGAGTTGGGTGAAGTATTGATGCCAGAAGATCGCTACGCACAAATGCGTAATGTCTGGTTTTTACCGAGTTGTGAAACTCTGTTGTTATGGGCACGCCGTGTTGGTTTTAAGAATCCACGTATTGTCGAAAAAAATGTCACGAGTCTGGATGAGCAGCGCTCAACTGATTGGATGCAATATCAGTCGTTAACCGACTTTCTAGACCCCGAAGACAAAACCAAAACCGCAGAAGGTTATCCAGCGCCATTCAGAGCGACGCTTATTGCAGAGGCTTAAATTTCAGCCATTTTACTGTCAAATTGTTCGAATCTGTCATTACTGTCTACACTCAAAGAAGGATCAATTTTTTTGAGTGAGACCGACATGTCAGAAGTAGAAGAATTAAGTGAAGAGCAGCGAATCAGTGTGCTTGAAAATAAGGTGGGGAAAAACCGCACCATCATCGCTATTGTTGGGCTAACGCTGTTGGTCATATTATCGGTTTCAATTACCGTGCTCATTCTGAAACTCATGCATGTTGATGAACCTTATGTCCCTATTTCAGCTTTTGAAGATCAGAAGCTGATTATTCAAGAGCTGAAGACGGATCTGAAAGAACAGCAGAAGTTAATTGCAGCGTTAACGTTAACCTATGATAAAAGCCAAGTAGCGGCTTTTCAGCAAAACATGATTGAGCAAGAACAAAGCTATCAAGAGTTTCTAGCCACTTTACGGGTAGGAATGTACGACCTTGCTAAAATGGTTCAAGGTTCGCGAACCTGGCTAGATGTGTATAACGAATCATTAGAAGATGCTCAGGATTTAAGTAAGCAGCGCGAGAAAAACTTAAAGCGCATTAATACTAAAACGGCGAAGGATTAGGAATCAACCCAGATTTCACGAACAGGCTCTCCAAAATCATCATAAATGATTTTCTTTCTTGGTCGTGTTGGTTTATTACTATTCGACTTTAAAGCCGATTTTTTACGTTCATCTACAGCATTTAGGGCATCTGTTAAAGGTGTCCTTTCTTGCTTACCCTGCTGAAAGCCGGTACTGCGCTCGTCGATCTTGCCATTAATTAAACCACTCATCCCACGTTCATACTCATTCACCGCGCCTCCTTTATTAAGGAACTGCTCAACCTCGCTATCCATTTGTTGGCGGATTTCACGTTTGGTAGGACGTTTAGTCATATAAAGTTAGTCATAAAGTTTGGTTGTAATCGTTATTAGCTTATGGGAATAGTATAGCTAGATAGTTATGTAATAGTTAGCTATTAGCCATCTATTAGTTACCTATCAATCCAGTTTACCGTATATTTGTCCCCACATGTAAATAACACAAGTTAGAACGGAAGTCGTTATGCCTAAGCTCAGTCTTTATACCGCCGTGATTGGTATTTTATTATTATCTGGATGCACCGAAGAGAGTATGAATAAGTTGTCGCGCCAAGCGGATAACTTTTTAGGTGAAGATTTAAAAGTCTCTTATGTTGATGGTGGCACCGTGGTTAAAAGCTGGACTGTAAAGGATGGAAAAATCACCACGGGTAGAGATGAACAGGGGCGGGCAATTGGTTATTATTATTTTTGGAGTATTGAGACAGGCTATGTTCAGTTGCCCATAGAGCGCACCTTAATTGAAGAAATTCAATAATAGAAATTAATAAATAGAAGCCCGTAGTCACTTGTATTTAAGCGCAGTAAACGATGAAAGATAACTTAAGAAAAAGCATTCAACCTTATGCCGCCCGTATTATTTCTAGTCGTGCGGTGCTGAATGCTAAGCGCTGTCTTGTTGAATATAAAAGACGTTTATTGCAGCAACCTCATCAGGTTGCCATCTATCTGCGTATTAATGATCCTTACAGTTACCTTTTAGTGCAGGTACTGCCTGACCTACAGCGTCGTTTTCAGATTGAAATGCATTTTAAAACCATTCTGCACCTTCGCGATGATATGTATCCTGAAGCTGAAATGTGGCATGACAATGCTTTTATCGATGCCAATCATTTGGCTCACTTGTATGATTTGAAATTTCCTTCAAAAGCGCCTCAGCAAACAGATGCTGAATCGGCAATACAAGCAACTCATAAGTTATTATCACTTGAATCACGGGCCTTAGAAAAAGATTTTGATTGGCAGCAGGTGAATCGTATCTTTGAGCAATATTGGTTTCCACAAGATTGTGATTCATCAGAGCTTAGTCGTGGTCCTGTTCATCAAGATGAGACAAAACTTGCACAGCATTTGATTGAGAATGAACAAACCCTCGCTAAACAGGGTCATTATATGAGCGCAATGCTGCATTATAATGGCGAGTGGTATTGGGGGCTTGATCGTCTTGATCACTTAGAGAAGCGATTAAATACCTTAGGGGTTAATGATAGTCGCTACGCAAAAGACGTTGTATTTAATAAAACTTACGTGAATTTTTGCCAGCAGCCTGCAATCGATAAGGTCGCTTTGGGTAAACAGGCGCTAGCAGATAAAAAGCTAATAGTGTTTTTTTCAATACGCAGCCCTTATTCGCATATTGGCTTAGAGCAGGCAATCAAGCTGGCTCAGCATTATGACTTAACTTTAGACATTAAGCCGATCCTGCCAATGATCATGCGGGGTTTATCGGTGCCCGATAGCAAAAAGATGTACATTTTTCACGATACTAAACGTGAGGCAAGCAAGCTGGGAATTGATTATGGCTTTGTCGCTGATCCTCTTGGGCAGGGGGTAGAAAATTGCTATTCATTATTTGCTTATGCGCAGAGCCTTGGCTGTGAACAGTCATTTTTATTGAATTATGCCCGCGGAGTTAATGCTCAAGGGATTCGATCAGAGACCGACAAAGGTCTGAAGCTGATCGTGCAGCGCAGTGGTATGGATTGGGCGCATGCTAAAACATTATTGCAAGATCCTGCGACTCAAACCGCATGGCATCAATGGGCTGAAGACAATCGCCAGCAAATGTTAGCCTTAGGATCTTGGGGGGTTCCTACCTTTCAATACGGTGATTTGGTTTTATGGGGACAAGATCGCTTGGGGTTGATTGAGCAGGCCATCCGAAAAGAGCGCTCTTTGAAATAATAAGTGTTCAAAAAACAAACAAAACTGAGTGGGATACGGGACTTATAGCGTCAGAATGTCGATTATTTAAGGAAACTTTCGTTGTTTTAACATTCTGACATAAAACTCCATTACACTTGGCCCCGCATTCAGTAGAATGTTGAGCTAATGACAACAATAAATAGAAGAGATGGTTTTGAAGGCAATCTGGTCCGCTAAAGGGTATATATTAATCGGCTTAATCAGCTACGTGATCTTCGTAGTTTTGACAGCGCCTTTGGAATTTATTTGGCCTAAAATTCAACCCAAGCTAGGTCCATTACCCGTACAGGTAGTGAGTATTCATGGCACCGTTTGGCAAGGGAAGGCACAGCTGAAATCAGCTCAGATTGGATCGGTCAGTGCGAACTGGGATATCCAAGTCAGTGATTTATTCTCTGGTAAGCTTACAGCACTGGTCACGATTGAAGGTGAAGAACTGAAGCTGAATGGTCAGGTTAGCAGTGATGGTGATCAGTTAGAAATTAGTGATACTAAAGCATTTATGTCGTCTCGTTACCTAGAGCCTTTATTAAGACAGGGCCGCTCAACACTTAAGGGTGACTTTGAATTAACAGATTTTAATAGCCGAATCTCTATTAACGATAAGCAGGTTCATAGCGCCGATGGCCGCTTAGTCTTTTCGGGGGGGGATATCAGCTTTCCGATTGATGGTAAGAACATTAATTCACAGCTTCCTATGCTCATCGGAAATATCAGTAAGCCAGCCGATAATGTCGATTTAGAAATTACAGATACCGAGGGTCAATCAATCGGTACAGGGTTCATTCAACCAGATGGTTGGTCGGGCTTAAAAATACGTCGCAGATTATTAGATTTATTAGGTCAGCAGTGGCCTGCTGATGTTGCTGAAGATGCGATCATTTTTGAAGTATCGCAGAAATTATTATGATCAATCTAGGGAAGGTCATGCTAGGAAAGCTAATGAAAGAAAGCTATAAGATGCAGGAGCTATGCTGTGAGTGAACAACCCGTCGTTCTTTTACCGTGGCAGCGAATTAGCTTAATTTTAGCGAAAACGACGTTTACTGTATTATTAGCCAGCCAGCTTGCAGTAATAACGTGGATGATTTTATCGCCAGCACAATTAGTATTATCTGAACCTAGTCGTGGTAATAGTGCCAATCAAGTTCAGCAGAATCCACGCAGCATTGCCGATTGGCATATCTTTGGTGATGCCGTCGTAGAGGTTGTGGAAGTACCTAAAGAGATTAATGCCCCGAAAACACGTTTACGGTTAGAGCTATTGGGCGTTATGGCGGCGAGTAAGACTGAGAATTCTAGCGCGATTATTGCGCCCAAAGGTGGACGAGGTGAAAATTATCGCATTGGTGATGTTGTTCAAGGACGCACTAAATTAGCGGCCGTTCATCAAGATAAAGTTATTTTAGACAGCAACGGAAAGTTAGAAACGCTTAAGTTTGATTTGGCGACGAAGACCAATATTCGTAGATCGTCTCAGCCGACCAGAGCGCAGAAGAAAATCGCCGCCAAAGGCAGTTTAAAAGAGCGATTTAAACGCGTACGAAATGCATCCGACGCTGTTACATTATTGCGTGATGAAGTAAATACAAACCCAGCGGGCGCTTTAAAGCAGCTTGGTTTAGAAACCTCTGCTAATGGTGAAGGTTATAAAGTTTCCAATTCCGGTTCTATGCTAACTCAGTTAGGCTTGCAACCTGGTGATGTAATACTCTCTGTCAATGGACAGACACTTGGCAATCTAGATGACGATCAAATGCTATTGGAGCAAGTAACCAATAGTGGACAAGCCCGCTTAGAGATACAGCGTGGTAATCGTCGTTTTGTTGTTAACCATACCATTAAATAAGGACTTAATCGGTGTTTAAGCGTTTTTGTAAAATAGCCCTGTTCACAATGTCGATCGCCTTCACTGCTGCGCCGTTTATGGCCCATGCTGAAGATCAGAATTGGCAAGTTAATATGAAAGACGCTGATATATCAGCGTTTATCGGCCAAATTGCAGACATTACTGGTAAAAGTTTTGTCATCGACCCGCGGGTAAAAGGCAAGGTCACCGTGGTATCGACAGAGACCATGAATACCGAAGCCGTTTATGAGTTGTTCTTATCCGTACTGAAAGTGCATGGATACGCGGCCGTGCCTGCTGGCGACGTTATTATGGTAGTGCAGCAAAACTCTGTGAAACAACAGGGCGGCGACCTAGAAGCAAAAACCAAAAAACAAAGCCAAGAAATGGTCACTAAAGTGATCACGATTAAAAATACGCCAGCGTTAGATTTGGTGCCTATTTTACGTCCACTCGTCGCTAAATATGGTCATCTTGCCGGGGTAAGATCTGCTAATGCATTAATTATTTCAGATCACGCTTCTAACATTTCTCGTATTGAACAAATTATTGATCGCTTAGACAAATCAGGCAGTGAAGAGCTGGAAGTTATTCAGTTAAAAGAAGCTTGGGTAGGCAACGTTGTGACAATGTTGCAAAGCTTAGATCCTGATAAAGTAGCTCAAGGTAAGGGGACTAAAAGTGGTGGTGCTGGCAGTATTCGAGTTGTTGCCGATGAGCGCAGCAACCGTTTAATTATTAAAGGTGAAAAAACCTCGCGTGAACGTATTCGTAAGCTGATTATGCAGCTGGATAAGCCTTCATATTTCTCGGGCAGCGCGAAAGTGATTCGCTTGAAGTATGCCGATTCTAAAAAATTGGCTGAGCTTATTAAAAACTTGATGTCTGATACCAGTTCAACAGGTGGCAAAGACTCAAATAAAGCGAAAGGCAAAGCGAGTATTTTTGCCGATGAAGAATTAAACGCCTTGGTTATTCGAGCAGAGCCTTCTATCTTAAAAGAAATTAGCGAAATTATTCATGAGCTTGACGTGCGCCGAGCGCAGGTACTGATTGAATCTGCGATTGTTGAAGTCTCTGGGGATGTTACCGATGCGCTAGGTGTTCAATGGGCGGTTGGTGATACCAGTAATCCTGTTGCAGGGACCAACTTTAAAAATGCAGGCCAAGACCTGAATTCTATTGCCAGTGGTATTGCGGCGGGAACGCCTAGTTTGAGTAATGGTTTGACGCTAGGGGGTTATAAAACAACGGGTGGCCAGTTCGATTTTGGGATGGTGATTCAAGCATTAGAAAGCCAAAGCAATACCAATTTGTTATCAACGCCAAGCATCATGACGTTGGATAACCAAGAAGCTGAAATCATTGTGGGTCAAAACGTTCCGTTCATTACGGGCTCGACCTCTTCTAGCAATAATACCAATCCGTTCACGACCATCACCCGTGAAGACATTGGTGTTACGCTTAAAATTAAGCCACATATTCATGAAGGCAACGAATTACGCTTAGAAGTGGAAGTCAGTGCCGAGTCGGTATCGAATACAACGGTACAAGGTCAGGCGGATTTAATTACCAATAAACGTAAGCTTAAAACCATGATTTTAGCCGCCGATAAAGAAACCATTGTATTGGGTGGCTTAATCAGCGATGACATTACTGAGACGGAAAGTAAGGTGCCGTTTTTGGGCGATATTCCAGGCTTAGGCTGGTTATTTAAAAGTAAAAGTACTCAGCATATTAAGCGTAACTTGATGGTATTTTTGCGTCCGACCATTGTATTAGAAAAACAAAAAGCGGTTGAGTTAACCAATGATAAGTTTGAAGGTGTTTGGGAATTTGAAATATCGGGTGAACTGAGCGAAGAGTCTGTTGATGTTCGTATGAATCGATTGTTCCAAGGGTCGCGACGTTAATCGATTCAATATATTATCAGCGTTAATAAGAAGGCCAGTTTGTACTGGCCTTTTTTATGTTCGTTATTTCTATCTGTACTAAATCGTTATCAAAGCACTGCTAAAGCACGTCGATATTCATCTGCTCTAATAAATCGACCAAGGCAATCAGTGGCAAACCTACTAATGTATTGGGGTCTCTACCTTCTAATGCACTGAAAAGACGAATACCGATACCTTCTGATTTAAAGCTGCCTGCACAATCAAGTGGCATTTCTTGCTCTATGTAACGGCGAATTTGAGCTTCGGTCAGTTCGCGGAAATGAACGGTAAAAGGCTCAACAAGGGACAGCAGTTTTCCTGTGCGGCTATTTAAGCAGCATAAACCTGTCAGAAAGGTTACTTGTTTGCCACTGCAATCCGTCAGTTGTTGTACTGCATTCTCAATGGTATGAGGTTTACCTAAAATGTGTTGTTTAGCATCAACGTCGTCTTGTCTTTTTAGGACGGCGCATTGATCACTGCCGATAATAATATGATTAGAAAATTCAATTTGTAATGCTTTTGCCTTTTCGATGGCGAGCCGTTCAACGTATTGTCGAGGATCTTCGTTGAGTTGAATTGATTCGTCGATTTCAGGGCTGGCGCATTCAAAGGGCAGCTGTAATTTCTCTAACAGTTGTCTGCGATAGGTAGAGCTTGAGGCAAGCAAGATGGGTAAGGACATAATGTGGCTGCTTATAAATAATGGTTAAATAACAAGCAAAAAAAAGGAGCCTAGGCTCCTTTCTTTGTATTATCAATTTTCATCAATAATGCGAGTAACTGATCACTTACGCTAGGTTAGCGTTAGCGAATTCCCAGTTAACTAAAGCCCAGAAACCTTTAAGGTAATCAGGACGTACATTGCGGTAATCAATGTAATAAGCGTGTTCCCACAAATCAACAGTAAGAAGCGGTGTAACACCTTCTTCAGTGATTGGCGTGCCAGCGTTAGACGTATTAACGATGTCTAAAGAACCGTCAGCTAGTTGAACCAACCAAGTCCAGCTAGAACCGAAGTTGTTAACGGCTTTGTCGTTTAGCTTTTCTTTCATTGCTTCGAAAGAACCAAAAGAAGCGTTGATTGCATCTGCGATAGCGCCCGTTGGCTCGCCGCCGCCGTTAGGGCTTAAGCTGTTCCAGTAGAACGTATGGTTCCAGATTTGTGCTGCGTTATTGAAAACACCACCAGTAGAAGTCTTAACGATTTCTTCTAGAGATTTGTTTTCATCAGCAGTACCACCGATAAGACCATTCAACTTAACAACGTAAGTATTGTGGTGCTTGCCATAGTGAAATGACAAAGTTTCTGCAGAAATGTGTGGCTCTAATGCATCTTGTGCATAAGGCAATGCTGGTAATTCAAACGCCATGTTGTCTCTCCAATATTAGCTGAGTGATACGGAGGTTTTTACAAGGTTCAATGGGAGCTGAAGCCTCTCTTCCGTAATCTGAGGTGAATAATAGCATACCTTAAATTATCCGCTACGCATGTAAAATGTGTGGTTTTAGTTTAACCAGCATATCCGCTATACTAGCGGCAGTTTAATGCCTAGGAATTTCAGCTTAGAATTGAACCGGTGTTAATAACTATAACAACGAAATATATTTGGGGATAACAGGCTATTATGTCGAACGAACAAGAACCAATGCCTAAAATGCAGGCCTCACAAGACGATATTGCATTGCGTCAAAAGCAGCTGCAACAACGTCGAATGGCCGCTCAACGCGCAGCTAAAACTCGCCCTGAATCTGCAGATCAAGTTATTACACCCGCGCCAAAGCAAACAATTGCCATCGTGGCTTTGGTATTAACCCTAGCGATTGCTGCTTTTGCGGGTTTCTTATTCATGCAGTTGCAAGAAGCAACCGCTCAATTGAAAAAAGCGGAAGGCATTTTAAATGGCCACGCGACTAATTTAACAACACTGAATGATAAGCTGTCTGCGTCAGATGAAAACTCCAATCTATCCGTCGATGCTTTACGTATTTTATTGAAAGATAATAGCAAAGAGATTCGTAAACTTTGGGATCTATCAAATAAAACCAATAAACCTAATATTGCTAAAAACAAACAATCTATCGGTGCACTTAAATCTTCTGTGGCTAAAGTCGATAAAAAAGTTGATCAAAAAGTAGGCTCTGCAAATACGAATATTAGTGGTAATAAAAAGAGCATTGCTTCATTGCAAGCCAGTTTGACGAATAGCCAGAAAAGCTTAGAAGCTAAAATGGCTGAAGTGAAAGCTTCAGTCAGTGCTTTGCCTGTTGAAACTGAAAAACGTATTGGCAATAACGAGCAATCTATTCGTTCAATTGATGCAACGCGCAAAAAGTTAAATAGCTCAATGGCTGAAGTTGAGTCTCAGTTTAATGAGATGAAACTGGAAATTGAGGATATTCAAATTCGTCTAGATCGTATGCAAAATGCGATGACAGGTACGTTGTAAGTTTGTCTATTATCGAACTTGAAGCTAGGTTGCTGCAGGCATCGCAGCAACCATTATTAGCGTATTCAGATATTGAAATCTTTCGTCAAAAGATGGCCACGGCTTTTGTGGCTAATGCTTCAATAACGAGCAACCTTCAGTACAGCGCTTTCTTATTAGGCGCACAATCTGCCACACCTGGCATGGCATTTCTATCGGGTTATCAATCGGCCCTTCGATGTTTAGACACACAATGCCCAACTGATCAATTTGCCGCTTTTTGTGTATCCGAAAAAGGTATTAAAAAACCGTGGGATATGGAAACTCATCTGCAATTATCGGCATCGGGTTGGCTGCTTAATGGCCGCAAAGGTTTTGTGATGCTCTTGCCCGATAAGATTGATCGTTTATACGTTGTTGCTAAGGGTGATAATGACTCTTTAAATTGTGTTCGCCTAGCCGCTGCAGCAAAGGGCGTATCCGTTGCAGAATCGTTGAATGCCCCTTTTATTCAAGACATTCCTCACGCGGGGATTGTATTTGATGAAGTTATGATTGCTGACGACGATCTATTAACGATCGACGCCCATCAACAGGCAAATAAACCTTTTCGCTACTGGGAAGATATTCACGTGGCGATCGCCATGTCGGCTTGGATGTTAAGGCATTTAACTGAAGATTCAGCATTTTTAGTTAATAAAGAGTTAATGCTAACGCTTATCTGTGAGTTAATGGCATGTTTTGAACAGCAGTCTCATTATTATTCACTGGCGGGCTTAGATGCGCTAGATGAATGTCATCAGCTACTTGATAAACTGTCTGAGAATTTGCCGGATGAAGCACTAAGTCTTTGGAAAAAAGATCGCTTATTATTGCAAATGGGCTTAAAAATCCGCCATCAAATCCGCTTAAAACTGACTCAAAATATCACCGCGAATTAGCGTGCGATGACGTTGGTCGTAATGTTCGGTGATGATACATTCGGATTGCCGATTACTGGCAGTGTCGTTTGAATTTGAGCTGGCTGGTTATCAACTAATTCTTCGCTATAGCTATTCCGCTCATCGATGGGGGCATCATTCAATGGAATGTTTGCCACAGAAACCGAATTGCCATCGCGACTTTTAATACTGGCACTGCCCATTTCTTGATTGAGCAGACGCGGAATATTAAGGCTCTGTGTGGTTGAGCGGTTGTAGCGCTTAGCACGGCTATAATCGTAATGATGTGGCCGCTTTTTTGCTTCTTTTATCGCGGTGAAAATATCATCCGCGTAGTATTCGTCATGAGGATTGATGGCCCATGAACTGGCTGAAATAATTAAAGCAAATAGGGTGGCTGTTGCACGTAATAACATAGCAGCTCCGTCATTGTCTAAGGCGTTTCATAAGCTGTTGAGGTGGCCGATGAGCGAATGTCACTGGCACTGCCGCTAAAGGCATCCCCGCGATATTGAATACGATCAACTCGGTATATCGTCGGTTCTAACTGGTTTACATCAACCGGTGGTTGAATGGCAATAGTGACCTCATTGGTCTGCTTATCCGTTAGAATTTCCATCTCATTTTTATCTTTCTCGCTGACTTTTGCTTCAACTTCTGACAGCTCTAAAGGAGATTTACGCTCGGGTGCAACGTCGCCAGGGCCAGCAGCGGTTGCATCTAAGGCACCATCAACAATCTCTGTCGACATTTCTTGATTTAACAGCTTGGGAAAAGCAAAGCTTTTAGACGTAGTGCGATTATGCCAGCGGTTGCCAACATGCGTATCCATGGCGGGTTTTTCTTCTGCATCCTTGACGGCGATGTCTAAATCATCGGTATAATACAGATTGTCATTTGCCTGAACAAATGCGTGAAGACCCGCGGCAATAAGCGCCAAAGTGGTGATGAAAAATGGGGCTTTCATGAGCAAAATCCCTTCACTGTTGTTTTTTGTTATTTTTTGTTATGCATGGCATCATACAAGTCACAATCTAATGATGCAAATGATCCCGCTGATTACAGGAAATAATAATGATAAGAATAGGATTATTGATGTTAATGGTCGTTCTACTACCTGGGTGTACCATTTACCACGCTATTGGTGATGATCTCGGTAGCTACGTAGCGCCGCCTACGGGCCAAGATTTTAAACCGGTTGGTCATCGTTGGGATTACAAACATACCGCGCTGATTTATGTCTATCGTCCTGGTACCACATGGTCTAACGATGAGCTAGAAACCCCTAGTTTTTATATGAACGATGAGCGTTTGTTCAATATTAAAGGCGGAAGCTATACTTGGTATGAGTTAGAGCCTGGTGAGCATGAGATTATTATTCGTCGCCCATTAATGGGATTATCGGGTATTAAATTTTCTGAAGACGTAGGTTTTACTCTAAAGGAAGTTTCCCAGCTAGAGCTGAATGCTGAAGTAGGTAGAGTCTACTATTTACGTTATTCAGAAGTGGACCAAGATGCCGCTTTATTTAAAGATATGACATTCAATAAAAACCCTTTAGGGGTTGTGACTCCTGATGTGGCATTAACAGAAATTCAACAAACAAAAATGTTGGATAAAGGTCGTGGTTTAATCGCGGTGAAAGTTGATGAAGATGCACTGCAATTAGCAGAAGCGCAGAGACTAGAAGACGCTGAGAAATTAAAAGAGATAGAATCTGATAGCGAAGGCAGTTGGAATCCTTTCTAGTGGGATTCGTTTCTAATATGGCTTTAGCCTGACGCTCCGTTTTAATTGAGTTACAATAAGCTATAACCTAATACCCGCCTCCCAGTGGGGATTGCTTTTTTAGGGTGCTAAAAAGTACCAAGCTACTTTTACTATTAATAGAATAGCGCTAATAACTTGATGAGGACGTGACCCATGGCAAATGCCGTCACAGTTGTTCGCCAAGATGATCTGATTGAGAGCATCGCGGACGCACTGCAATATATTTCGTATTACCACCCAAAAGACTTCATCGACGCAGTTCATGAAGCTTATCTAAAAGAAGAATCGAAAGCGGCTAAAGATGCCATGGCTCAGATTCTAATTAACTCCCGCATGTGTGCTCAAGGCCATCGCCCAATTTGCCAAGATACCGGTATTGTTACCGTATTCTTAGAAATCGGCATGGATGTACGCTTTGAAGATGCCACTATGGGCATCGAAGACATTGCTAATGAAGGTGTTCGTCGTGCGTATCTGCATCCAGACAACGTATTACGTGCGTCTGTTCTTGCTGATCCTGATGGGGCGCGTCGCAATACTAAAGATAATACCCCTGCTGTTATTCACGTTAAATTAGTACCGGGTAATACCGTAGACGTTCATGTTGCAGCAAAAGGCGGCGGCTCAGAAGCTAAGTCTAAGTTTGCTATGTTGAATCCATCGGATTCTGTGGTTGATTGGGTACTAGAACAAATTCCAAAAATGGGCGCCGGTTGGTGTCCACCAGGTATGTTAGGAATAGGCATCGGCGGTACCGCTGAAAAAGCAATGATGATTGCTAAAGAAGCGCTATTAGAGCCTGTAAACATTCAAGAGCTGCAAGCTCGTGGTGCTGAAACCCGTGCTGAAGAAATACGCTTAGAATTGTTCGATAAAGTGAACAAACTGGGTATTGGTGCACAAGGTCTTGGTGGCTTAACAACGGTAGTTGATATTAAAGTTGCTGATTTTCCAACGCACGCTGCTAACAAACCTGTTGCGATTATTCCAAACTGTGCAGCGACTCGTCACGCACACTTCGTACTAGATGGTAGTGGCCCAGCTGCATTGCCTGCGCCTAAGCTTGAAGACTGGCCAGAAATTACGTGGGAAGTTGGTGAAGGCGTTCGTCGTGTCAATATGAACGACATCACTCCAGAAATGGTTAAAGACTGGCAGCCAGGTGAAACCGTATTATTGTCTGGCAAGATGCTTACCGGCCGTGATGCGGCGCACAAGCGCATGGTTGATATGATCAACAAAGGCGAAGAGCTTCCTGTTGATCTGAAAGGTCGTTTCATCTATTACGTTGGCCCTGTTGATCCCGTTCGTGAAGAAGTGGTTGGCCCTGCTGGTCCAACGACGGCAACGCGTATGGATAAGTTCACCCGTACTGTTTTAGAAGAAACTGGCTTACTCGGCATGATCGGTAAAGCCGAACGTGGCCCAATGGCAATTGACGCGATTCGTGATAACGAAGCGGTTTATTTAATGGCTGTGGGTGGTGCTGCTTACTTAGTATCGCAAGCGATTAAAGGCGCGGAAGTGGTCGGTTTTGCTGACTTAGGTATGGAAGCCATCTACGAATTTGATGTTGTTGATATGCCAGTAACCGTTGCTGTTGATTCTCGTGGTTCGTCTGTACATATTACAGGCCCACAAGAGTGGAAAGCGAAGATTGCGGCTAAGCAAATTGACTAAGTAAAAAACGTTGTTTTAAAAAGCTGATGTTGTATTTCCATAATAATGGAAATACTGCATTGGCTTTTTTTATGTCTAAAATTTTCCTTCTAATCTTGGTCTTTTAGATGTCATTAAAGTGTAATTTCTTTCTATTAATCTGCCCACTCAACTAATTATTAAATAAATAATTGAGAGAGAATTGGATTATGAAACTCCTTCAAAAGAACAAATTAGGTAAAGCCATATTACTCGCCATGACCGCGAGTATGTTGGTTGCTTGTGGTGGCGAAGACGGTAAAGATGGTGCTAATGGTAAAGATGCGGCCAATTCTGGAGATAATGTATCACCCGTTGATCCTACAGATGATAATGCCAGTGGTATTCCAGTGATCAACCCTACCAGCCTTGTTTTTAGTGGTGTAAAGGCACCAAAAACAGACGCTGAAAAACGTATTATTTTAGCATCTGACGTTTTAATTGACGGCAAGGTTTATGGTGGCGCTTATAAAACATTAGTACGCTCAGGCGATGATGTAAATGGTATATATTTTGGTCAGTTAATTGATAAGTCTGGCAGTGTATTAAAAGCCGACGATGGCTCTATCAAAATTTCAGACTCCAATGAGTTCACCTCACTATTGCCGATTGGGAATAAATTATTTTCAGTTTCTCAATTTGAAAGTAAACCAGGTGCTATGTTCTTGATGGAATTAAATCAAGATAAAAGCAATGGTGAACTTAGTGTTAAAAATATGAGCCAAATCGATCAGTCTGAAGTTGATGGTGGTTGGGTACATTGTGCCGCGTCAGTGACGCCATGGACGACGCACTTAGCATCGGAAGAGTATGAGCCTAATGCGCGTTCTTTGGTAACCGGTGCTGATGCACAATTAGATGGTTATACTAAAGGCATGTTGGATTATTACACTGATATCAATCAATGGAATCCTTATTATTATGGCTGGAACATTGAAGTTGCGGTAACAGAAAATGCAGACGTTACTAGTACTAAGCATTATGCCATGGGACGTTTAGCGTTCGAATTGTCTTATGTGATGCCTGATAATAAAACGGCTTATATGACCGACGATGGCACCAATGTTGGCTTGTATATGTTTGTTGCAGACACGGCTAAAGATCTTAGTGCCGGAACAATATACGCTGCTAAGTGGAATCAAACGTCAGCCGAAGGCATTGGCGCAGCAACCTTAGAATGGATTTCTTTGGGCCATGCAGCGGATGCAGAAATTAAAGATCATGTGAAAGGAAGTAATGGTAAAAGTGTTGCTACTTTTGCGGATATATTTACCACCGCAGATCCTGTTGGTTCTTCGTGCCCCGATACGTTCACAGCAATCAATGCTGGTGGTAAAGGCCTTGAGTGTTTGAAAGTAAATGATGGTATGGAAACAGTCGCTTCTCGCTTAGAAACGCGTCGTTATGCGGCCATGTTAGGCGCAACGACTGAGTTCAGAAAAGAAGAAGGCGTTACATTTGATGCTAAGCGCAACAAGTTATACGTTGCGATGTCTTCAGTTGAAAAAGGCATGATGGACGATGACGCTTCAAATGATTTTGGTGGACCAAATCATATTGCACTGACTGAGAAAAATAAATGTGGTGGTGTTTATGAATTAGATCTTGCTGCTGATACAGGTATTGGGTCTGAATTTGTAGCGCAAAATATGAAAGGTCTAATCGCTGGTCGCCCAGTCGATGGCAGTGGTTATGGTGCGACAACCGAACCACAAGCACTCGGTTATGAAAATGGTAACAAGTGTCATATCGATGGTTTATCAAATCCAGACAACGTTACGTATATGTCGGGCTACGATAAATTAATTGTGGGTGAAGATACTGGTTCTGGTCATCAGAACGATGTGATTTGGGCTTATGATTTTGCACAAAAAGATCTTGTTCGAATTCAGACAACACCTTATGGTGCTGAAACAACGTCTCCATACTGGTACCCTAATATCAATGGTTGGGCTTATATGATGTCAGTTGTTCAGCATCCTTATGGCGAGTCTGATCGTGATGAAAATACAGGCGCAGGCGAAGCGCGCGCTTATACGGGTTATGTTGGTCCTTTCCCCGCTGTAAACTAATCGTAATATTTGCACGTTAATATTTAAAGGGTGGCATTAGCCACCCTTTTTTTATTGGAAACGAGTGAATTATGCTGCGTATTATTCTTTCTTGCTGTGTGATGATGTGTCTTGTTGCGTGTGACTCTTCTCAACCTAAAAACTTGAACTCTGAAAATTTAAGATTTGAGAGCGATGAATTAACAAGTGACGTACTAAAAAATCCTACCGCTTATATCCCCCCTCAGTGCTATACAAAAACGACCGCAGAAGATGGTGCTGTTCATAATCCTTGTTATGTTTGTCATACCGAAAGTAAAGCACCCAATTTTTTAAATGATATCGATGTTCAGCAAGAGCTTGTATTTCCCGAGCCAGGAGCAATCAACCGTTGGCACAATATGTTTAAAGACAATACTAAAAAAGTCGCAGAAATAACCGATGAATTTATTCTTAATTATGTACGCCAAGATAATTATCAAACCAATAGTGGCCGCATAATCCTAGCCGATACATTAAATGCAGTACCCGCCGCATGGGATAGAAATGAAAATGGCGAATGGGATGGTTTTATTCCTGATAGTTATTATAACTTCAATGAAAAAGGATTTGATGTGGCTCCAGATGGCAAGCTAACAGGCTGGCGTGTCTTTGCTTATTATCCTTTTTTAGGCACGTTTATGCCAGTTAATGGCTCAACCGATGACGTGATGATTCGTTTGCCCGAAGTTTTTAGAAAAGATGAGAAAGGCCTTTTTAATCAAAATATTTATGAGCTGAACTTATCGATTATTGAATCTCTATTAAAGCAAAAAGACATCACCATACCAGAAGTAGACGAAAATTTTTATAAAGTTGATTTGAATAAAGATGGCAAGTTGTCTCGTACTAATACGATTCGTTTTGCTTGGGCACCTAATGACAATATTTATATGAGTTACGTTGGACTGGCAAAAACAAAATTAGAAAAAAATGAAGTGAAATTAGCCGCTGGCCTCTTTCCGGTTGGAACCGAATTTTTACATAGCGTACGTTATATCGATGCCCAAAATGGTAAAACGGCTATGGCGAGTCGCATGAAAGAATTACGCTATGCCCGTAAAGACAACTGGCGCAATTATTATCAATTAGAACGTATTGCTACCCAAGAAGTTAAAGAGCGACATGACTTTCCTGATAGAACAAAAAAAGTGCTTGGCAATATGGAAGTTGGCTTAACGGTGCCGCAAGGTTGGACCTATCAAGGGTTTATTGAAGATAAGCAAGGCGATCTTCGGCCACAGTCTTATGAAGAAAGCTATTTTTGTATTGGTTGCCATAGTGGAACAGGGGCAACTGCAGATACGACATTTTCATTTTCGCGTAAATTCGATAACAAAAGTTTTAAGCAAGGCTGGTACAGCTGGCTTGAAAAAGATTTGTCTGGCATATCAGATCCATTACGCAATGATGGTCTGGGAGAATATGGGTACTATTTAACGCATAACCCAAGTGGTAATGAATATCGTAATAATCATGCTGTTAAGAACAAGTTTTATGATAAACAGGGTGAGAAAAAAACGTCGGTCTTTAAAGCATTAGAAACGGATATCAGCACCTTGTTGATGCCTGAAGTAGAGCATGCCTTATTGATGAATAAAGCCTACAAAGTCATTGTGGATGAACAAAGTTATCGTCATGGTCGAGATGGGCACGTAAAAGAAATTGTTAATATTCATAAAGAGGTTGAGTTGGGTCAGGATACTGGAATTGTTAATGTACTTAATTTTCATTAATTCATACATAGACTGAATCAATAGAGATTTTTTATGATTAATCTGGATGTGTTATTAGAATTTATTTTAGCCTGCCTGATTATGGGATGTGGTATTGGGGCTGATGTTGCCATTGCGACATTCGTTAGGGCTCAGCAATTGAATAAGCAAAACCAAACGGGCTATTGGATTTGCGGCGTGACGTTTACTCATACTGTATTTCCAATGTTTGGGTATCTTTTAGCGTATTTTAGTATTCAATCCATGCCACTATTAACCCCGATCATTGGCTTATTCGCTTTTTCGTTTATTGCTTACTTTTTATGGCAAGAACTGAAGGGGTATTTGCACGCGGATGAGGGGGAACAAGACCATTGTCAATCACTGGTTACCTTTGCATTAATTTTAGCCGTCAGTTGGGATGCTTTGTGGTCAGGGCCTGCTAAATCTGCACAAGTAATGAATTGGCCGAATGAACTTGTGTGGCTATCATTTTTAGTGGTTGGGTTTATTGTCGCACTGTGTGCTTATATCGGGCTGCTGTTTGCTAAAAAATTCAATCAAGTAAGTTCTGAATTCTCGATCGTTATTGTCTTGGGTTTATGGGTTCAATATTCGGTGATAGCGTACTTTGGCTTTTTGGCCTTAATACGCTATACCTTGTCGATCATGGTAAGTGGCTGGCAAGTCTTTCTACTTTCATCAATAATGATTGCCATTATAATGATGTTTCTATTTATTAAAAACGAAAAAACTCCGCTCAGCCAAAACAGTATTATTTAACGATTTCATAACATGGAATGTAATTTCCATTAATCTTCATGCGCCCTTGATTCGCCATGCTGGTCAATAGATCGTCCATCGCATGCATAATGTCAGCATCGCCGTTAATCTGAAAGACACCGTGCTTTTTAACCGCCATCACTCCATCCTCTTTTACATTACCCGCAACAATGCCTGAAAATGCTCGACGTAAATTCGCGGCTAGTTCATGAATCGGCATGGATTTAGATATTTCGAGGGATGCTATGTTTTGGTGGTTAGGTTCAAAAGGCAGTTGAAAGCTTTTTTCAATAGTAATGCCCCAGTTATAAAAAAATGCGTCATTACTGGCTTTTCGATACGCTAAAACATCCGCTAAGCCTGACTTCATTTTCTTAGCAACTTTAACGGGATCATCAATCACAATGTCGTAACGATGCTGAGCTTTTTTACCCAGTGTTAAACCGATAAAGTCATTTACTTTATCAAAATAGTCTTCGCTACCTGCAGGGCCTGTCAAAATAACGGGGAACGGAATATCAATATTATCTGGGTGTAATAGAATACCCAATAAATAAAGAATCTCTTCGAGTGTTCCTGGGCCGCCAGGGAAAATAATAATACCGTGTGCCAAACGAATAAAACTTTCTAGGCGCTTTTCGATATCCGGTAAAATAACCAATTCATTAACGATCGGGTTGGGGGCTTCGGCGGCAATAATCCCAGGTTCTGTTATACCAATATAGCGGCCTGTTTTAATGTGCTGCTTTGCGTGACCAATGGTTGCACCTTTCATTGGGCCTTTCATCGCTCCTGGGCCACAACCTGTGCCAACATCTAAGCCGCGTAATCCTAATTCATAGCCAATTTTTTTACTGTAGTTGTACTCTTCCCGAGGGATAGAGTGACCTCCCCAGCAAACGACTAAGCGTGGTAAATAATCAGGCTGTAAAATGCTCGCATTTCTTAGAATGTGAAAGGTCGCATTAGTAATATCTTCACTTTCATTTAAGTTAAAGCGTTGGCTGCTGATCACGGAATCTTCGGTATAAAGAATGTCTCTGAGTACAGAAAATAAGTGCTCACGAATCCCTTTGATGATTTCACCATCCACAAAAGCATGAGAGGGTGCGCCTTTAACATCAAGAGTGATGCCTCGGTCTTCTTGATTAACGCGGATATCAAAATCACGAAACTGTTCGATTGATGATAAATAATCATCAGAGTTACTGCCGCAATTTAATACTGCAAACGCACAGCGACGAAACAGTTCATAGGTCTTACTGTTGATGTCGCATATTTGTGATACTTCGTGTTTTGATAAAACGCGCAAGTTCTTTTTGGGTGTTATGTGTGCATTAATTGTATGCATGTTAAATCCTTCTGGTTGCATGTTACACCGTTGCTAAGCTGAGCCTAGATTCTAAGCCCATAACTCTAAAGAGCCATAATGACTGACTGTTTTTATAATATCAGTACGGGTAACTATGCCTAGCAGTTCATGTTCATCTGAAATAATGGGGAGTGCGCCAAGGTCATATTCATAGAGTGTTCGAGTTGCTTGGCGAATATCGGTATCGGGAGAAAAGCAAAATACTTGCTGAGTCGCAAATTCCATAATGTTTTTCTGGTTAATGTTTTCTTGGGCGGCAGGCCCTTGTAAAATATCTCGTTCGGATAGCATGGCTAAAACAGTATTGTTTTCATCGGTAATGGGAATGTGTTGAAAACCATGGCGTTGAAAAAGCTCCCAAGCATCGGCAACCGTAGCGTTGGGGTATAGGCTAATAACGTCGGTAGACATAATATCGGAGACTAGAAAAACTTGGCTAGGTTCTTTTTCTGCCTGACGGTGTTTTTGGGCGCTATAGGGATCAGGGTAAAGCGGGTTATCAGCATGACTTTGCTGGGTTTGAGGTTCGTCTTGTGAGAAGTCATGGTATTGATCAATCGCAGAGCTATTCTTTGTTGATTGAACTTTAATAGACCCGCGCGGGTCTGTTTTTTGTGGCGTGATAATACGCCTTCCCATGTCTACAACGATCAGTGCCAACTTGATTTCCTATTTTAAGATATACAAATTACTACTTTTCACTACTTTCTTCATAAGACCACTATCTATATTCTAGTGCAAGCTTAATGGCCCTAGTCAGATTGATCAGTATGACCGATAATGTCGTTAAATAGTTCGTGCGTTATCGCCCCGTAAAAATAGTGCTTATCAAATACAGTACTTAGAATGTATCGAGTAATCAATGGAACAAGTTTATAGATTAACCATATCCTGCCCAGATGGCGTAGGCATTGTGGCAAAAGTAGGGGAGTTTGTATCCTCTCAAGGTGGTTGGATTATTGAGGCTAACCATTACGCTGATCCAGTGAGTGGCTGGTTCTTTATGCGTCATTGCATTAAAGCTAACTCTTTGCCGTTTGGCTTAGAAGAGTTCAAAGAAAAGTTCGCCCCAATTGCGGCTGAATTTGGCATGGATTGGCAGATTAATGACAGTGCACAAGCGAAAAAAATCATTTTAATGGTGAGTAAAGAAAGCCATTGTTTGAGTGATTTATTACATCGAGTGCACAGTAAAGAATTATTTTGTGAGATTCCTTGTGTGATTTCTAACCATGACGATTTACGTTCAATGGTTGAATGGCATGGTATTCCTTTTTTCCATGTGCCTGTGGATAAAGACAATAAGCAAGAACACTTCGATCGTGTGAACAGCATTATTGCAGAGCATAAAGCGGACAGCATTGTTCTTGCTCGCTACATGCAAATATTGCCTGCTGAAATTTGTCAGGAATACTCAGGTCAGGTGATTAATATTCACCACAGTTTCTTACCGTCGTTTGCGGGTGCTAGACCTTACCACCAAGCTGCTGAGCGCGGTGTGAAGTTAATTGGTGCAACGTGTCACTATGTCACGGAAGAGCTAGATGCGGGTCCGATTATTGATCAAGATGTCATGCGTATTAGCCATCGCGATACCATTGAAGATACCGTACGTTTAGGTAAAGACGTTGAGAAGCGTGTTTTAGCGCGAGGTGTTCGAAGCCATGTTGAAGACCGAGTTTTATTACACGGTAATAAAACCATCGTTTTCTAGGTTTTAAAACCGATGATGAAAGCTTCACGTTTACATTTAAAGGTGAAGCTTTCTAATAAGAAAAATGGCGGCATTAATGATGCGATTTACCATTAAATGGCCATAACGTTTGCTTCCAGATAATTCCTACTCCAAAGCGTAAGTTATCTTCTAATAATGATTGATCATCAATGATTTCAGTACGCAGCGCGATCGTTTCTTTCCACTGCCATAACCAAATAGCCGTATATCGGCTTGGTTCAAAGCTCGTCGGATTTGCCATTCCAGAATCAGCGCCTAATTGATTTGCAGGTGCGCCAGTAATCACGTTATCACTGGTTAGCCATTCAGCTCGAATACCAAAAGTATGATTCTTCACCGTAATATAAGGCTGTGCCCAAGCCCCTGTTTGATCTGAATCTAAATCAGCCGCGCGACCAATGGCATCATGTAATGTGCCGTCCATTTGCATACCCATAAACTCGGCTTTTAGCCCCGACTTCCAGTATTGATCATCGCTGGTATAGGCAACATCCGCATGAATACCATAAACATCGGTATCACCTGTAAAGCGGGTATCAGGGAAGACAGCAACCGTTTCTCCTGGAACGGCAACGGGAGTATGTTGATGGCCGCCACCATAGCGGTGATCTGCACGAGTTTCTGCAGAAGAACGATATAACCATGCGCCACTAGAAAGGCTAAAATTATTGCCGCGCCACTGATAGCGTGCAAAAGCATCCCATGCGTACCCCGCAGAAGCCGTTGCAGGAAAAGCATTACCTTTCCAGATTTCAGCTCCGGCCGTTAACGAATCGCTATGCCACATAACCCTCGCACCTTCGTCGTGAAAATAGCGGCCAAAAAATACATCAGCCGCTAAAGACGTTTCGCTGGTCAGGCGCTCGGCTGCGTGTGAGCTTAAGCTGGGTGAAAATGCGGCCGACATTTTTCCGACCTCAATAACCAAAGGCCCAAACTCTTCACAGCAGGTATAGCCAATGTAAGCATGTTCTAAACTGACGGAGCTATGATCCGAACTGCCACTCGCATGAGTGCCAACTTCAACAATGCCGTAGGTATTTTTATCAATACGAATCCCAAGGCCTAGCGTCATCTCATCAACCTGAATGCCTTCTTCCGCGGGCCAAGCATCCCCCCCCATATTGCTTCCAGGGACTTGCCAATATTCATTTTCTTCGACAACGTTATCTGAACGCCAGGTAGCCGCAAGGCTGGCATTAAGAGTAATTGGCGTATCCTTTGCCGGAATATAATGAGCCTGTGCTAGCAGGGGAATGAATAATGTAAAAAGTGAAAAATAATGTTTCATACCAGCTATCCTGCTAAGGCTCTTGTGATTCTGTGAAGGTTTGTTGTGACGACTGTGGTAACCAAGGGTTAGAGAATCTAGGGTTAGTGACAAATGAGGTATCGGTTAACGATTTAAGAAACTCAACCAGATCATCTACTTCTGAATTTGTAATATTAAATGAGACAATAAAGCCATCTTTCACTGGGCTCATTCTACCGTCGCCAGAATTTTCGCCAGAGGCAATAACTCGACCACCATTAGCATAATTAAGAATGACATCTCGTAAGGTCGCGACAGAACCGTCGTGATTATAAGGCGCACTTAATTCGATATTACGTAATGACTGTGCTCTGAAGCGGCCCATGTGTTCAGGTTTTCCGGTTACTTCATGTTGGCCTGTATTGGGTTCAGGGTAAGCACCAGATCCATCGATGTTATACAAACCGGTATTGTGGAAGTCTAATTGAGAAAATTGAGTTTCACGGTCGGTCGTTGCATCGGAAAAGTTATACCCAGCATGGCAATGAAAACACTCTAAAACTTCGCCATTAAATAAGCGTTCGCCTCGTTTGGCTGATGCATTTAATTCACCACGATCAAACGGGCTATTAAATGAAACAAGACCGCGCACAAATGACGCTAATGATTTAATTGAATTATTCCAAGCTTGTTCGCCAAGTAATGGATCTTCTTGCTGTGGAAAAGCGGCGGCGAATAATTCGCTATAAACAGGATCGGCTTGGATAGACTGCAATATTTGTTCGAAGTTGGCTTCATTAATACCGTGTTCAATAGGATCTGTTCCGAGCAGTGGCAACATGATTTGCTGCTCAATGGTCACCAATAATGGGTTGCCCCACGTTAAGGTTTGATACCAAGCGGCATTGACTAATGTTTGGCTATTACGAGGATGTACATCTCCGGTTGCTCCGGTTGCTCTTGTTATGCCATCGCTGAATGCTTTGTCCTGCTCGTGGCAGCTAGAGCAACTGATGTCACCATTAGACGATAAGCGTTTGTCGTAAAAAAGATGACGCCCAAGCTGAAATTTTTCTTCCGTCATGGGATTATTTGCGGGCACTTTAGGAAAAGGAATTGAGTCTGGAATATTCCAATCAAAAGATGAAATACGAGCCCCTTGATCATCGATGACTGTTTTACTTTCTGGCACGCAGCCAGAAAGTAAAACGGACATGAAGAAAGAGCAGGTTACTAGCGCGAGTATACGAACCATATGATTTAGTTCTCTGCACGATCTACAATTGAAAATACGGTTTGCTCTACTACGGAATTATTTTCCCAAGGAAGCCCAAACGCTTCAAAAACTTCTTTACACTCAGGGTCGCCAGCAAAAGACATACAGCCTGATTTTACGCCTTCGTCTAACGCTAAACTGTTATTTGCGATCACGGCTGCGTAGTTCAATTGAATGGCAAGATTATTTAAGTTATATGCTCCGATAGGAAGTATCACTTCAGCCCTATTAGGAGCTGCACATGCTTCTGCTTCATTACCCTCATTAAGCTCAGTTGTAGAAACAGAGCACCCTGTACTGCCTAAATGTATGTTCCACTTATTACTTAAGAATCCAGAATCTGAGGGCCTAGTAATTCCTCCGGTCGGAAGCACATCAAAAGCGGTAAATTTATAACCCCCTTGCCAATTCCAGTGCATACCGGTTGCCAAGCCAGGGTTGCGAAGAGGTTCGGGAACCTTTGGCTGATTCTCATGATCTAGCTCAGAAGGATTTGCATGATTTAGCTCAGAAGGTACGCCTAGAGTAAACTTAATATGACTCACAGTATAAGCAGGATCAATGGTTACTGAACCTTTAACACTATTGTTGTAGTTTGGGTTTTTTGCAGTATCTACGGTATTGTTTTCTGGGCAAATTGAAGTACCTTCAGCGGTATCACGAAAATCCAATAATACGACATCTGAGTTTTGAGAAGGCTGGCTGGCATCAAGGCTTACTGGAATTTCTCTGCCTTGGTCCGTGATTAATTTTATATCATGCACAAACATTCTAAAGTCTGCGATTTTTACACTCGTACTGTCGACGCCTAAATTTGCAATGGTTTTGCCACACGCAATTTTCTCAGAACCCGCGACGGCCTGAAAAGGAATGGAAACATTGATTGTATTAGTACCGGTATCGGTTGATGTAGAAGAACTGCCACCACAGCCCGTTAATAAAATCCCT
>CAWVSY010000021.1:0-56371 GCA_963933055.1 uncultured Oleispira sp. | reverse complement strand
TGGGAACGTTTGAAGTAATTTGAATGAGACTATTCAGTATTGGTATGGGGCTCTTGAGTCGAGATATTGCTACTGAATGGGAACGTTTGAAGTAATTTCTAATTTGAAATTATTCAAAGTTTTTGAATAGGTTGTAATAAAAAGCCGCTGTTTTTTTAATGAAAGACAGCGGCTTTTTTATATGTGTTATTTAGGCGCGGTACTAAACCTTAAACTGGTCGACTTGCTTAAGAATGTCCACGGATACGGCGTTCACGTCATTGCTGGAATCGGTAATGTTACTCGCAATTTCCAAAATGTTATCGGATAAATCTTTAATTGATAAAACGTTGCGGTTAACTTCTTCGGTCACTTGGCTTTGTTCCTCAGCGGCGGTAGCGATGTGATTGTTCATGTCATCGACTTGGTCAACGTAGCCTGTTACTTTTTTCATCGAGATAACCGTTGATTCCACTTTCTCAATACTCGTATTGGTATTTTTCTGTGATGCTTGTACTGAATTAATCGCGTTTTCGACCCCTTTTTGTAATGACTCAATCTTTGTACGAATCTCTCCTGTTGAATCTGCAGTTCGACTTGCAAGTGTGCGAACTTCATCTGCGACGACTGCAAATCCTCGGCCTTGCTCACCTGCGCGGGCTGCTTCAATCGCTGCATTTAAGGCGAGCAGGTTGGTTTGTTCGGCAATATTTTGAATAACGTCTAATACTGCACCAATGTCCTGGCTCTCGGTTTCCAGTTGCCCCATGGCCATAATGGCGGTATTCATATTGCTTTGTAATTGATAAATATCGACTTGAGTTTCATTGGCCACAGACATACTGGTGCTAACTTGGTCGCGGGTTGTTCGCATTTGAAGCGCGGCTTGCTCTGCACTGTGTGCAACTTCATTAATGGAAGCGCTCAGCTCTGTTGTTGCGGTTGCCGCGGCATTAATTTCAGCGTTTTGTTGATTCACTTTTTCTGCCGCATTATCCGTTGCCTGATGCAGCTGGCCAGAGTTTTTGGCTAAACTCTCCGCGGTTTCTTTCATGTGTAAAACAAACGATGCAAGGCTATCCAGCATGGTATTAAGTTCTTTTCCTAGAATGGAAAATTCATTGTTCCCTTGTATTGGTATGCGAATGGTTAAGTCTTTTTGGCGAGTTATTTGACTGACTTGACCAGAAAATACGTCGATGGGTCTCATGAGCATGCGTGTGAATAACAGGCCTAATACGCCCATAATGAGGATTAATGTTATGGCAATGATGAGGGTTGTTGTAATCACAGAACTGACTAAATGGGTGATATAAGCAAAAGCTTCTTTTTGATCAATCTCGCTAAGCAGCACCCAATCAAATCCCATCACCTTGATCGGAGTATGTGCTGAAATGACGGCTTCACCACGGTAGTCGTTGATGTAGGCAATACCTGATTTACCTGTATTAGCCGCCTTGGTGCTAGCATTATCTACCTTTTGTAATCCTATGGCGGTGTCTGATGCATTGATTTTTGCCAGTGTTAAATCATCAGCTTGATTTTTCATAGCGGCTAAATAGCCTTCTTTATTTTCAATTAAAAAGCGACTTTGGCTTCGCAGCAAATCATCACCGCCAACAAGGTAGGTCTCCCCAGATTCACCAAATCCGCTGTCTTTCCAAGCATTATCGTTAGTCATAATGTTATTGATGCCATCGATAGGCATTTGAAAGATTAGGACGCCTAAACGCTCGCCGTCGCGCATGATCGGCGAGGCAATAAAAGACGCTGCTGCATTATATGACGGCATGTAGGGAGCAAAATCGATTAATACCGTATCATCGGCATTCTGTAATTGCATAGCCTGTTTGAATGCTTGTGCTAGGCCACTATCTTTATAAGGCCCAGTGATAAGTGAGGTGCCATAGTCGAGCTCCTTGAAAACAGAATAAATGACATGCCCTGTATCCGGCTCAATAATAAAAATGTCGTAATAGCCAAAGGTTTTAAGGTATTTCCTTAATGCTGGATGGTATTCGCGGTGAAGTAAGTCATAGGCAGAATTATTATTGCTTTTAATGAGCTCATCTTTATTGCCTAGGCTACTTTTGTTGAGTGCGATGTAATCTTGCTGGAGAAAGAGGGCGTTATCGCTCATTTCTGCGAGTAACTGGTCGGTATTGGCCGATTGATTGTCATTGTGTGCTTTGAAGGTACGATCAAATTGGTTGTCGTAATAATTCTTTAGCGCTGATATTTCTATTTTCCCACCCGTTTGTAAGGGGTAATCAAAAAATGCCGTCTTCATATAATCTGCGGCATCGACCACCCAGGGCATGGAAGAAACGATTTTTATTTGATGGTCGATGAGACTGAAATAGTCTTTAATCTGATTTTTCTTGAGATCTCTAGCGGCAATTAGTTGCTGTTCTACTTGATGTTTAATCGCTATTTTTGATTCGTTAATCGCGTTATTACCAATCAAGCTTGCGGAGACAAGAATTGAAATGGCTGAAATGACAATGAAAGCAATAATCAGTTGCTGTTTTATTTTCAAGTTCATGCAGGGCCTATTGTTTTATAAATAGCATTCTTTTAAGTCTAGACATAAAACACTCTCTTAAAGCAGAAAAGTTACGACAGTATTTAATATATCGGCATTTCATCTGTTAGAATGACGTGATAAACCCAAATGATGTTAAAAGTGAAAAATCATGACTGATACAAATAATGACGAAATCATTGAACGTAATTTCGATGAACGTACCGAAGAAGATAAAGAAGCCTTCTTGACGCAAACTTGGTGTAATGCTTGTCAGGCCGCTGATTTAGGTATGGTAGAGCCAAAAGAATATGAACTTAACGGTGTTATTATCGTTGAAGGTAAGTGCAAGAAGTGTGGAGAAGTGAGCTTGACCGAAGTTGCTGACGAAAGCACGGATGGTGAGTGGGAAGACGAGCGCTAGAATTGCTCACTTTGACGGATATTCTTAGCTAATTAATCAAGAATACACTGTGAAAATAGAAAAGCGCATCGTTTGAATAATTCATCGATGCGCTTTTTTGTGCCTGTTGCTAAAACTAGCAATCTCTAATAATGTACTTAAAGATCTCAACCACCTGTTCAGGGGTTTCACATACCGCTTGGGCTGCTGCATCAACCTCTTTAAGAGGGTGGGTAATCTTTGGATCGTGCATGACGATTAATGATTTATTCAATGCCGCTGCATAACCCGCATCGAATGCGGCATTCCATTGCTTGTATTGATCACCAAAGCGAACGACAACAATATCGGCATCACCGATCAGTTTCCGAGTGCGCAATGCATTGATCTTTGAGGCTTTGTGATCTTTCCAAAAGGCTTTATCTTCTGCGCCAAGAATCATTTCACCACAATCATCACTTGCCGCATGATCAGTATTTGGGCCAGAAAGTTCAATGTCTAGGCCCGCGTTATGAATGCCTTCAGCAATGGTTTCACGCCAATTTGAGTGAATTTCACCGGATAAATAGACTTTTAATTTCATAATGTTTTCTCTTCTTCTTTTTTCCAACGGGTATATAGCATCGTTGAAATGAATAATATTAGGGTTGTTAATGGCATTAATGTTCCCCAGATATCGGCGCCGGTGGTAAACATAAGCAAAATGGCCATCACGAAATAGATCATAGTGACATACGATAACCATGACGCTGTTTTATGACTACCACTTATTAAGCCTGGAATGAAAATTAATAAGGGGAGGCATTTGAATAACCACAGCACAATGGGGGCGGCGATGCTGGTGCCCTCAGTATGCTCTCCGCCACTGGCTAGGGTGCTGGCTAATAATACGATGATTAATCCTAGGTAGCTGCTTAATAAGATGATGCGGCTTACTAAAAGCTTATTCATAGATTCATTCCTGCTAACAGCGCCAAGCTTAACGTAGCAATGCGTTTGCCTTGAGCTTGGCAAAGCGTTGATTCATGTTCAGATAGTGTGCGCTCACCTTCATTGCCTGCCCAGTGAGAAGCGCCATACGGAGTGCCTCCGGTTTTGGTATGCAATAGAGATGATTCGGTATAAGGAATGCCACAGAAAATCATACCGTGATGAATCAAGGGTAGCGCCATCGACATTAAGGTCGTTTCTTGGCCACCATGAAGACTTGAGGTGGCGGTGAAAACCCCAGCAGGTTTGTTAATCAGTTTGCCTGTAAGCCACAAGTTACTGGTGCTATCAATAAAGTATTTAAGCGGCGCGGCCATATTACCAAAACGTGTAGGGCTGCCCATTATTAAGCCTGCACAATGTTTTAAATCATCTTCACTGCAATACATCGCACCGCTATCGGGAATGCTAGGTTCGCTGGCTTCGCAGTTGGCGGAGATTGCGGGTACGGTGCGAAGGCGAGCTTCGATCCCAGAAACTTTCTCGATACCCTGAGCAATCGCCTGCGCCATTTTCGCTGTTGTACCGCCGCGGCTATAATAGAGGACTAATACATAAGGGATGGTAGCCATTACAATAAATCCAATACTTGTTCTGGAGGACGGCCAAGTTTAGCATGGTCTCCTTTAACGACGATCGGGCGCTCAATCAGCTTAGGAAACTCAATCATGGCTTTTATTAAAGCGACATCGGTTAGTTCTTTATTGCTGAGTTGATTTTCTTTATAAGCTTCTTCGCCTTTGCGCAATAACTCGCGCGGTGTAATGCCTAGCTTGGCGATCAGGTCTGTTAACTCTTCAGCACTTGGAGTATCTTCAAGATACAAACGAACGCTCGGTTTCACGCCATTTTCTTCCAGTAACTGCAAAGTTTGACGTGATTTAGAACAACGCGGGTTGTGGTAGATAGTGACATCCATAATTGAATCGCTCATGCTTATGTTTAAAGGGCTGTAATTACAGTATTGTAGCGAAAAGATCGCTATCATTCATCGCTATCTGAAATTGATTTAGCAAGAAGGGTCATTGTATTAAAATTAGGGGATTTTGCGTGTTAAAAGAGTGGTGGTTAATGATAAACCGTTTCTATGGTTTTCGGTTGATAATGCATGCAATCGAGCGTTTTACCAAGCTGTCTCATACAACTCGAGCAGCGGCATTAACGTATACCACGTTATTTGCATTAGTTCCTCTGATGACGGTTCTCTACTCTGTTTTATCTTTATTGCCTTCATTACAGCAAGGCAGTGGTGAAATTGAGCAATTGTTAACAGATAACTTAATGCCTGCTTCTGGAGACGCCTTAATGGGGTATCTACAGCAGTTTTCCCAGCAAGCGCAGAAATTGACCGTCGTAGGGATTGTTTTATTAATGGTGACCGCTTTTATGATGCTGCAGGCCATCGAAAATGCGTTTAATCAAATATGGCAATTATCAAGTGGGCGTAAAGGCCTATCCAGTTTTTTATTATATTGGGCGATTCTAAGTTTAGGGCCGTTGATGCTCAGTGCTGGATTTGGGGTGAGTTCTTATGTGGCTTCCCTAGGGCTTTGGAAAGAAGATTGGGTGCCGACGTCGGGGACCATTGCACTGGCTTTTATTATTCCTTATTTCTTTAGTTTTCTAGCATTCACACTTATTTATTGGGCCGTGCCTAACTGCAATGTGTTATTAAAACATGCTGCAATGGGAGGGGCGTTAGCCAGTTTATTATTCGAAATAGGCAAAGAAGTATTTTCGGCAGCCACAACGTTTTTTCCATCTTACCAACTTATCTACGGGGCTTTTGCGGCGGTGCCTCTGTTTTTACTTTGGATATACGTATCTTGGGTCGTCATCTTATTTTCGGCAGAGGTTGTTTATTTGTTAGGGCTTGAAGCTGAAGGCGCAGGGGTTGTCGAACTTACTGAGCATTCTGAACAAGAGCAGTTATTATTAGGGCTGCAAATCTTAGCTCAATTACAGCATAAGCAAATAAAAGGGGAAGGACAGACATTTAAAATGCTGCAAGACAAATTTCAATTGACGAATAAATTCTCTTTGCGCCAAGCCTTGCAGTTATTAATTAATAAAAAATTGGTACTAGGAAAAACGATCAAGCGTAAACGTCGACATGATGATCTTGTGGAATATTTTTTAATAAGAGATTTAAGTCAGTACAATTTATTTCAATATTTAGAAAATCACACGGTTCAGCACTGGCAAAATATGGAGCCTGTTGATTTTGATAAACGTTATGATCGGCTTAAGCAAGATGATTTATTACAAGAGCTGAGTAATAAATATCAATTGTTTGAGAAAGAGTTAAATACTCCATTAGAAGAATTTTTCAGAGCAAAAAATGAGAATAAACCCAATTAAATTATGCCTTCTCGCTATGAGTGTATTGATGCTTGCAGGGTGTAAGCCGATGAGCGAAGCATCTTGGTATCGTCAGTTATTTGGTCAAGGGACTGCGCTGGTTGACGGTGGCTTTACCCCGAGTGATCATTGGCAAGGGCAATGGCGCATTGTGAATATTTGGGCGGAATGGTGCAAGCCTTGCTGGCAAGAAATTCCAGAGCTGAATGAATTTAATACCTCTCATTCTAATAGTAATATTAAGCTTCTAGGTTATAACTTTGATGAACTTACTCTTGAGGAATTGCAATCGTTAAAAGCTAAGATGAGCATTGAATTTCCTGTGTTACGTTCTTGGCCAAAAGAGTGGTTGATTCCTGATGTTAAGGGGTTGCCAGCAACGGTGATTATTGCGCCAGATAATACGTCAATTAAATTGCTTTGGGGGCCGCAGACCGTTGCGAAATTGACAAGAGAGATAGACGCTGCAAAAGCTCAGTACAATGAACAGAACCCAAAATAGTGAAAAATTCTCTGCCTTATCGTGTTTGTTCTTTGTGGAATATTACATGCCAAATTGCTTAGAAAAAGTGCTAGGTGCAGTGTATAAAACGTATTGATTTAACCCTGCCTGTAATATGAAAAAACAACCTTAAAAACCGAAAACTTTATCTCAAGTTTCTGCTGGTCTACTTTAAACTGTTAGTACCTCTATTAAACATAACCAGTTAATCCGAGCTTTTTATGTATTTCTAATGCGTATTTAATATTAGGAGAGAGATTATGGTGAATTTATTTGATGCGTTTGCTGAGTTTTTAGCCGGTCATCCTGATCTTTCTTATGCTGAAAAAAATAATATTTCTCTTTGTTTAAAAAATTTATTGGATGCCGATCCAGAAAAAGAAATGATGCGGCGAGCGCTGGAGCATTATGCCAATGTCTATAATTGGCCCTATAGAGCCCAGTCTGCTGAGGGGAAGATGGTCTTGGGTATGAAAGCCGCGGAAGCGGTTGTTTTAGCGCGAGATGCACTAGCATTAGGAGATGTCGCGTTGAAGTCTTGTTTGCTATCCATGTATGACGGTAAAAATAGGCTTGCTGAAAATCGCTTAGATCGCGACTATTCAGATAAGCCGTCTTTCGATCGAGGCGGTGATATTGAAACAAACGGAAAATTTCAAGAAAATAAAAGCAATAGAAAAACAGTTATTAACGCTTCCTTGAGAATATGTAACTGAATACGTTTTTACTGGTGATTAACAAACCAGTATTTTTGCCAAAAGTTCATGACTTTTTCAGGGTATTTTGTGCGGCCTAAGCTGCCATTGTAGCGGGCGAGGGCGCGTATCCAATCGCCTTTTTCTCTATCGAGATAATGTTTTAAAATTGTACAGCCATAGCGTAGATTCGTGCTGGCATTAATCAGATTGTCATCTGTTCGCCCTAACTCTTTTTTCCAAAATGGCATCACTTGCATTAGGCCTTGGGCACCAACGTATGAAACCGCATAGGGATTAAAGGCACTCTCAACATGAATGACCGAAATAACTAACTCGGGAGAAATTTTTGCGCGAGTCGCTTCTTTGTGAACCATACGCAGTAGTTGCAAGCGCTTCTGAGGATTTTTCACATAACGCTTTAATCGAGCCGACATATCGACCAGCCAAACCTGAGCATCAAATTCATCATCAAAACTGTCTGCATCGGCCACCGCGTTGACTAAAGCACGCTTAAGCTCTTGATCAATAACGGAGTTAGCATAACTTCCTGTCATGCCAACCATCATTGCCAATATGACGAGCAGGCTTGGTAACCACCTGCTCGTGCATAGATAAGCCATTATGCTTGAATGGCATTTTTTAAGAAGGCGACGATGTCATCAACCGCAATTTCTTGCTTATCGGTTTCGCGGCGATTCTTATATTCGATGGTTCCCGCTTCAAGGCCACGATCACTAATAACAATGCGATGTGGAATGCCCATTAACTCCATATCAGCAAACTTAACGCCGGGGCTGGTTTTCTTATCTCGATCGTCAAAGAAAACATCAATGCCTAAGCGTGTCAGTTCGTTATAAAGTGCTTCCGATTTTTCACGAACGGCCTCAGATTTATGAGCGCCCATAGGCACAATACCTAAGGTGAAAGGCGCAATTGCATCTGGCCAGATAATGCCATTTTCATCATTATTTTGTTCTATCGCCGCCGCAACGACACGGCTAATGCCAATACCATAGCAACCCATTGTCATGGTTTTATCTTTGCCATTTTGGTCCAATACCGAGGCTTTCAACGCTTCAGAATACTTGGTACCTAGTTGGAAGATATGACCTACTTCGATGCCGCGTTTAATTTCGATATTACCTTCGCCACAAGGGCTTGGATCACCCGCAACCACATTACGTAGATCCGCAATTTGTGTGACCGTTACATCACGATCCCAGTTCACACCCATAGAATGCTTATCGTCTTCGTTAGCGCCACAAATAAAGTCAGCACAATGTGCTGCAGTGCGATCAACGATGACATCGATGCCTTTATCAACTAAACCGATAGGGCCAAGTGAACCAGAGCCAGCACCAATAACATCACGAATTTGCGCATCACTGGCAAAAACAAGAGGTTCGGCTACTTGAGCTAGTTTTTCTGCTTTAATTTCATTGAGTTCGTGGTCACCACGCACAATCAGTGCGACTAACGGTGCTGGTTCTTCTGCTTTAATTTGCGCGTCAGTTTGGGCACCTAAAACAATCAACGTTTTAATGACTGTTTTAGCATCAACTTTTAATAAATCGCAAACATCGTCAATGCTGTGTGTATCAGGTGTATCAATATTGCTCAATTCAATGCTAGGTGCTGGACGTTCACCGACTGGCGCTAACGCTTCTGCAAGCTCAACATTGGCTGCGTAATCAGAGCTATCAGAGAAGGCAATATCATCTTCACCGGATTCTGCTAATACATGAAATTCGTGGGATTTAGCACCACCAATCGAGCCCGTATCGGCATCTACAGGACGGAAATCTAGGCCAAAACGACTAAAAATGCTGCTATAGGCACTGTGCATTTTGTCATACGTTTCGTCTAAGCTGGCTTGGTCAGCATGAAAAGAATAGGCATCTTTCATAATGAATTCACGCGAACGCATGACACCAAAGCGTGGGCGAGTTTCGTCACGGAATTTAGTTTGTACTTGATAAAAGGTGATAGGCAGCTGTTTGTAGCTGGATAATTCATTGCGTGCTAAATCGGTAATGACCTCTTCATGTGTTGGCCCAACACAGAAATCACGACCATGGCGGTCTTTCACTCGCAACAACTCACCACCATACTGGAACCAGCGGCCAGTTTCTTGCCATAATTCCGCTGGTTGTACCGCGGGCATTAATACTTCAAGGCCATCAGCCTTGTTCATCTCTTCACGCACAATTCCTTCTACTTTGCGCAAAGTACGTAAACCCAATGGTAGCCAAGTGTATAGGCCTGACGCGAGTTTACGAATCATGCCTGCTCGTAGCATCAGCTGGTGGCTGACTACGACGGCATCGGTAGGGGTTTCTTTTACCGTAGCGATTAAAAATTGTGTTGCGCGCATAGTTAAGGCTCTTGATTCATAGAGAATTAGGAAGGAAATCTAATGGCAGAATTCTAATGCTTTTTACCCTGTCTAGCAATCTACAACGCCTGATATTACGGCCTTTGACTGTGTTAAATAGAGGATGCGACGCTATGCCGCAGCACATTGGTGAGTCTCTTTTGTTATAGTACTGATCTTATAATGTCAAAATTAGTGTCGAAATAGTGCTGAAAAGTTTAGATCAAAGAGGGATCAGATTATCTACTTCACTTATTCATAGTGCGGTTGTATCGGCTAAATCAGTCAAATCAAATATTGAAAAAGACGGTTATCAATTTTAAATAATGAATAAACAATTTTATTTAGCGTTATGGCGCTGGCACTTTTTTGCGGGTCTTTACGTTGTGCCCTTTATTCTCATGCTATCCATTACTGGCTTAATCATGCTTGCGAGTCCTTGGACGGATGCTTGGCAGTATGGTGACGAGTTAACGCTGGTGGATGTTGATGCGACTAATGGATCTTTCAAACTCTCTGCAGATGATCAGCTCAATGCAGTCAACGCGACGTACCCTAATTTAATTGCTGCGCAATACATTCCTCCCATTGCCGCGAATCAAAGCAGTATTTTTAAAATGCGCGGTAAAGATTTTGCTACTTTATTGGTATTTGTTAACCCTTATAACGGTGAAATTTTAGGTGATTTTAACAGTGCAGATCGTTGGTACAGCATTGCAGATAACCTTCATGGTACCTTGATGATCGGGAAGGTGGGGGATGCTTTGATTGAATTATCTGCGGGTTTAATGATATTTCTTTTAGTCAGTGGTCTGTATCTTCATTGGCCAAGTACGCGTTCTGGGATGGCGTCCATGCTGCTGCCTCCATTTATGTCTCAGTTACTACGCCCCTCGTTTTTATTACCGAAAAACTTATCCGTATTATTGTATAAAAAATGGAAGGCTGGCCATAAACATCGTTCCGTTTGGAAAGACCTTCATTCATCTCTTGGTTTTTATTTGTCATTGTTTATTCTATTTTTTGCCTTAACAGGAATGGCTTGGACCGGAATCTGGGGGCAGCAATTAGTGCAACCTTTTAGCAGTTTTCCGGTAGAGAAAAGAGCCAGTAACTGGCGCTCTGATATTACCCACGGTCAGTTAAATGATGGCGAGCTGAATGAAATTCCTTGGAATTTAGAACAAGTTCCTATGCCACAATCAACCCTGCCAACGTATTTTAAGGATGAACAAGAGGTGCAAGAAATATCCGCATCTAAGGCTCGTATCGCCGTGCCCATCTCTTTAGATAATATCGTGAAGCAGGGCTTAACCCTAGGTTTTCAGTTGTCGGAAGATAATCGTTTTCGCATTGCCTTGCCGTTAAAGCCAGAAGGGGTTTATACCCTAATGTCGATTGCCAGCAGTCGTGATGTGCTCAATCCTATGAATGATCGGACCGTGCATATCGATCAATACCGCGCTGACGTATTAGCGGATATTGGCTGGCAGAATTATAATATTGTTGCTAAAGCGATGGCTTTGGGTATTCCGTTGCATAAAGGAACGCTGGGATTGTGGAATGTTTTACTCGCGGCGATGGTCTGTTTATTACTTATTGTATTAGCGATCAGTGGTTTTGTTTTATGGTGGTCTCGCAAGCCAAGCGGTGTCTTTGCCGCCCCTAAACTTGGCTCGTTAAGAAAAATAAGCCGATCTGCAAAAACATTAATCGTGATGAGTGTATTGCTTGCGATCTGTTTTCCTGTATTAGGCATTGCGATGGCTATTTTTGCCATAGTCGAGTTCAGACTTCGCTCTATTAAGTAGCTGCGTTTCTATCGTTATTCGCCTAAAATAAGCAAAAATTTCGCTTATTTTAGGGTTTTAACTTGTCCCATTCGACGTTACAACAGCTTCAGGCCGGGCAGTTAACTTCTGCATATCGACTATCTCAGCAGCAAGAATTGATTGTTCGCTTACAGATAGATGCAGGCTTAACAGAACTGCCAAAAGAGATATTTGATTTAGCAGATTGCTTAGAAATATTGGATTTATCCAATAATCAACTCACTGATTTACCGGATGAGCTTGAAACTCTGGTGAATATGCGGATTCTATTTTTATCGAATAATCATTTTGAGCACATTCCCGCAGTCTTAGCACGTTGCCCTAAGCTTGAAATGATCAGTTTTAAATCAAATCGTCTTGCCGCTGTCGATGACGATGTTTTACCCATCAATACACGCTGGTTAATATTGACGGATAATGGCATTAAAAAACTACCTGATTCGATGGGGAAATTGCATCGCTTACAGAAGCTCGCGCTGGCTGGAAATAATTTACAAACATTGCCCGCGAGTATGGCCGCGTGCAAAAATCTTGAGTTAATTCGACTGTCAGCGAATAAATTAACGTCAATGCCTGATTGGTTATTTCAACTGCCCAAGCTTGCGTGGTTGGCTTTTTCTGGCAATGAATTCAATCGTCGTGCGACTAATTCTAGCCACAGTCTCTCTGTGGTTGATGTGCCTCTTGTAGATATCAAATTATCAGAATTGCTAGGGGAAGGTGCTTCAGGGCTGATTTACCGAGGGGGTTGGTTGAGACAGCCCCCTAGCCTAAGCGGTACGGATAACCACATTGCGGTGAAAATATTCAAAGGCGACGTAACAAGTGATGGCTATCCGCAAGATGAATTGGACTGTTGTCTTCAAGCAGGGGAGCAAGAAAATCTGATTAAGGTGATTGCTCAGTTAGACCAAAGTGATGGCGCAAAAACATTAGGCTTAGTGATGGAATTAATTCCTAATACTTTTTATAACTTAGGCTTACCACCATCGTTAACAACGTGCACTCGAGATACCTTCATTAAAAATACTATTTTTGATGGCCAGACCATTGCAAAAATTGCACAGCAAATGGCAAATGCTATGGCGTATTTGCATCGACAAGGTGTGAGCCATGGTGACGTATATGCTCACAATACAATGATTAATGATCAGGCGGATATGTTGTTTGGTGATTTTGGCGCTGCGACAAACTTGCTTTCTTTGCCGATATCACAGCGTGAAGCAATGGAACGTATTGAGGTGCGTGCCTTTGGTTGCTTATTGGAGGATTTATTATTACTTGGCTGTGGCAAGATAAATAATAATGACGAAATACTCTCCGTATTAGTTGCTTTAAAAGACCGCTGTATGCAGGCGGATTCAAATGAGCGCCCGCGCTTTATCGATATTCAAGCTGCACTATAAATACAAGAAATTCAAAGCCGTATTCATTATGTCTTTAATGTGCATTTTGAAAAATTTTATTGTGAAACAAAGACCATAAAGTTGTGATACTTCTGTGAGGATTTATCACGGCCAGCTCCGTATCTTATTAAAGGTAATTCTAATAAGCCTTATATAAAGATTGGAGATAATCATGAATACACTTTCTCGCATTGCCCTCTGTTCAGCAATCACCACATCCCTGATCGCGTGTGGGGGTAACGACAAAAATAATAACGCGACGGATAGTGAAGATAACCTTTCACAACTCACCATAACACCTACAAATTTGCAGGCATTAGGTGCTGATTACGATTACGAGGGCTGGATTATTGTTGATGGTTCTCCTGTTTCTACGGGAACTTTTGATATTGAAAATAATCAAACAGTACCAGCAAGCTTCAATCTTGATGGCGATATGGCAGAACGTGCCACTACTTTTATAGTAACCATTGAACCCGAAGTGGGTGATGTTCCCGCACCTTCAGCCGTCCATATTATTGCTGGTGATTTAATCAATGGGCGTACAACAGCCATAACAAATCATGAATCAGCATTAGCAACAGATTTCTCTGGTATTGAAGGGCGTTTTATTCTGGCAACCCCCACGAATGGCAACGCAACACCGACTCAAGGTATATGGTATTTAGATAATTCAAGCGGTATGGCCGTAGCGGGACTTACTTTACCAACACTGCCTGCAGGCTGGCAGTATGAAGGCTGGGTTGTTGATGATGGGCCTATTTCAACAGGAACCTTCACCAATGTTGCCATGGCTGATAGCGATGGCGCAGGCGCGGCGGCTGGGCCTAGCCCAGGTCCTGATTTCCCAGGGCAAGATTTCATTACTCCCGCCCTTGATTTAGTCGGTAAAACGGCGGTTATTTCAGTAGAGCCTAATCCTGATAACTCTTCGGCGCCTTTTAGTTTGAAACCGTTAGTGGCCGTGATTGAACAACCAAGTGGCCCACAAGAGATGACGGATAACGTTGCTATGACGTTACCCTCTGCGTTAATCGTTATTCAATAAGTACGCATGACCTAAGTAATTTATTTTGAATTATTAGGTCATAAACAAGAGTGAAATATGGAAAATAATGCAGCAATATTAAATGATAAACGCATTCTGATCATAGAAGATGATCAAGATATTGCTCAATTGTTGTTGCTGCATTTAAGTGACATCTATCGAACCGTACAGGTCATTCATAATGGCAAGGTCGGTTTTGAAGCTGGCTTAAATCAAGCCTGGGATGTCATTTTATTAGATCTTCGATTACCCGATATGGACGGTTTAGAAATTTGTAAACAGCTGCGCAGTCATCATATTTTGACGCCTATACTGATGCTTACCAGTAAGTCCACTGAATTAGATCAGGTATTAGGGTTTGAAATAGGCGCGGATGATTATGTTACGAAACCATTTCGTCTGCTGGAATTGAGTGCTCGTATTAAAGCATTATTGCGACGAAATACCATCAATGAAAAAAACAGTGTTCCTGAAATTGAGCAGCATCGTATTCGCTACGGCAAGCTCGATTTGGATATTGATAAGCGAAAAGTAACGATTGCAGGCATTAAAATTGAATTAACCAGTCGTGAATTTGAACTGCTATTTCATTTTGCCAAATCACCTGGCCGAGTCTATTCACGCATGGAATTATTAGATTCTGTATGGGGAGTCTCGCATCAAGGTTATGAACATACTGTTAATTCCCATATCAATCGCTTGAGAAATAAATTGTCCTCAGTATTAGATGACAAACATTGTATCGAGACAGTTTGGGGCGTGGGTTATAAACTCAGTGAAGATTTATAATATGAAATCAATTTTAGGTTTATCAAAACGTTTGTATGTACGCTTGTCGCTAGCGTTTTTAATTCTTTTGTTATTTCAAAGTCTTGTTTTGTCTTATGTTTGGCAGTATGGAAACAAAGCTTACTCTCAAGAAATAACTCAGAAATTAAATGAAAGTATTGCAATGTATATCACTCAACAGCAGCAGCTCATTTCAAAAGGGGTTGTAAATGTCTCTGAGCTTGAATTGTTGGCTAATCGAGCTATGGTCATTAATCCCTCTGTTGAGGTATATCTATTATCAAAAACAGGCGTGGTGATTTCTAATCAGGATGATGTTGAACTAGAGCATCAAGCAATTGATTTAGCGGCTATTAATGAATTCTTATCGCCGACTCGGACACTGCCTATTTTAGCTCAAGATCCAAAAGTAAGAAACGAATTAAAGCCATTTTCAGTATCACCTATTATGGAGGCAGGAGCGTTAGCGGGTTATCTTTATGTGGTATTGGGTGGGGCCGTAGAGCAAGGTATTATTGATTCAATCAAAAGCAGTAATATTCTTAGTTTAGGTATTGCAGCTTTATTTGGCAGTATTTTATTAACGATTATTTTTTCTGTCATTATTTTTTACTTTATGACTCATCGATTGCGTAAATTATCAGTGCAGGTTAAGAATTTTCAACTGACTAATTTTGAAGATTTCTCAAGCATAATAAAGCATAAGAAGCCTTCTTATTTTGGTCATCAGGATGAAATAGACCAACTCTCTTTCAGTGTATTAGCCATGGTTCAGCACATGAAGGAGCAGTTCGAAAAAATTAAAGACGTCGATCAGCAGCGCAGAGAATTTATTGCGAATATCTCACATGATTTAAAAACACCACTCGCGACGATTCAAGGGTATGTTGAAACCATTATAATCAAAGAAGAGCAGAAGCCTTTAACTGCAGAAAAAAGAAAAGAATATTTAGTCATTGCGTTAAAGCAGAGTAATAAATTATCCGGCTTAATTGATCAATTATTTGAGCTGGCAAAACTTGAATCGGGCAGTATGACACCGTCACTAGAAGTTTTCTCTTTAAAAGAATTACTTCATGACAGTTTGCAAGATGCCCGCTGGAGCGCTCAGGGTAAAAATATCAGTTTTAAAATGGATATTGACGATCAAGATTATAAAGTAAAAGCTGATATTGCTTTGATTCAACGGGTTGTACAAAATTTATTAGATAATGCAATCAAATACAGTCCAGAAAATAGCATAATACGTTTGCATATAAATAACCTTGATGACAAAACCAGTTTGCATGTTATTGACGAAGGTAAAGGCATATTGGCCGAAGACATTCCGTATTTATTTGAGCGATATTACCGCTGTCAGCAGCAGAGGCATTCTTCAAAATTGGGCTCTGGATTAGGGTTGGCAATCGTGAAGAAAATATGTGATTTGCACAAATCATCCATTTCAGTATCAAGCCAATTAGGAAAAGGCAGTGAGTTTAAATTTGCGCTTACTCGTGTTTGAGGCTTGATCTACAGGAATAAGTAAAGCAGGCTATCGGCTCATAATATTAGGTGGCGAGAGGTGTTAGCATGAAGCAAGGGATCATAGGCTATCATAAAGACGAAGAGAATCATTGGGTCGCGGAGCTTGTCTGCGGCCATTTTCAACACGTTCGCCATGACCCACCTTGGACCAGTCGCCCTTGGGTTATCACTGTTGAAGGTCGTAAGGCTATGTTAGGTTTTGAATTACAATGTAATAAGTGTGATCAAGGACTCGCGGCGGATACGCCTGCACTTAAATAAAGCTTAAGCGTATCTTATTTGGTCTATTTAAAGAGCGATTAACGCTTGATAACGGCCATTGTTAAGCGAGAAATACAGCTTAATTTCCCTTGCTCATCAGAAATACGAATTTCCCATACTTGAGATGTGCGGCCTTTATGAATGATTTTTGCAATGCCTGTAACCTCTCCGGTACGCACTCCGCGTAAGTGGTTGGCATTAATTTCTTGGCCAACACAATACTCTTGAGACAAGTCGATGCAGCAATTTGCGGCCATGCTGCCTAAAGTTTCGGCGAGCAGTACGTTCGCACCGCCGTGAATAAGGCCAATGGGCTGAAACGTACGTTCATCAGCAGGCATGGTACCCGTCATATAATCATCCCCGATTTCGGTAATCTTGATGCCGAGGTTACTGCAGGCCGTATTTTCCATTTGCAGATTTAATGCTTCAATGCTTGGGCTATTTAACCAAATATTGCTCATAGATATGCTCGCTTAAAAATAAAAATTTATATTATCACTAAGCATGTCTAGAGATACAATTAATAGGATGAATAGCTCATTATGAAAAATAGTTAGTCTAAAAAATAATTAATTTGAGCATCGCGCTGTATAAAAAATAGACGGGTGCTTCCTTTCATTTATTCAATCGTTGATAAAAATTGTTGATAGACCTTGGCACTTTCACTCGGTATTTCAACCATGGGTAAGTGCCCAACGTCTTCAAATATATGTACGGTAGCATTTGGAATCGCTTGTTTAAAAGCGGCGACTGCCGATACATCTAAAACGCGATCTTCTTTACCCCACATAATCATGGTTGGAATGTTGTGCTCATTCATACTTGATTGCAGCACTTGCTGAAAACCTGTTTTTTCAAATTGAGCTTTTGTTGCCACCATATCTGCAAATATTTTTTGGTTGATATCAACGCGCGCAACGGTTTTACGAACAAAGGCTGGGTGCAATGGCCAAGGAAGCATCGGCGGCTGAGACATGGTGAAATCCATGCGGTAATCAAAACTATCGGCATCTGTGGCGATTAACGGATTCTTACCTTCTGCAAGTGCTTGGTAGTATTCGCTGGGCGTTTCACCATCAATCCCTGCGGCATCGATTAGGTTTAAACTTTTCACTCTATCAGGGTAATTAACGCTATAAATTGCACTGATAGCGCCTCCCATAGAGTTGCCAGCAATATGAAATTCTTTAATGTCTAAGTTAGTAAGTAATGCATCTAAGCGCTCGGCTTGTTTAACTAAACCATAATCGGTGGTTAATCGTTTTTCAGAATCTCCATGACCGGCTAAATCCACGGCAATAACATGGTATTTCTCATCGATGGCACTTGTGAAACGGATCCAATTATCTTTATTAGCAGAAAACCCATGTACTAATACGATACTTTCAGCATTCTTTTGCTTGCCCATGCGTTCCATGTAGGTGAGGGTGACATCATTGGCACTGGCTGTTTTAACTTCTAAGCCGGCACTGTCGCGGGCTAAGCCAATAACACTATCAAAAAGACTGTCTTGTTGGTTAGCGGTGCAACCGGTGAACAGTAGGCTGCTACCGATGAGTGTTACTGAGGCATAGTATTGGAGTTTTTTTATCATTGTAATTCTCTATTTCTGTATTAATCAGTGTATGAAGATGTGTTCAACGCCGTCGAAAGACTCATAACCGCATTGATGGCAGGCATAATAGATTCTTCATCCAACAATTTATTGGGTTGATAGGCTAAGAGGATGCCATTACTAATTTCAATGTGAAGGTGCGGATGCGCCAAAAGCCAAGTTGATAGATTATTCTCTCGCCCTGAGCGTTCTATGTGCTGTTGTAAAAAGTCTTCTAATAGAGATTGCTGATTGCTGTGTAAGTGATATTTTTGAAACGCATAATGTGGATTTGCTGCGGATAATTTTTGCATATGGCGTAGGCGTGTAAGATGATTATTATCAATAGGGGATTGCAGGGCATTGATAGGGTTACGGCCATTTATTGATGGTTGGGTTGCCATCGGGCTGAACGTTGCCTGTAAAGTTTGAAAGCGTTGTTCCAAATTCAGATACGATAAAATAATGCTGCTATTATGAATGCCGCTGGGTTCAATTGCGCGACAATCGAAGAATGTTATGTTGGCTGCATTGAGTACATGACGAAAAATAACATTTTGACTGTAGTTGAGTAGGCCGAAGTTTGCTTCTTTTAAGCGATCATTAAAATCGAGATACTCCTGATAGTCCCAATGCTGTTGGTTGGCAATGTCACGGACCTTGCCACTGCGACTGTTTTTACTCAGCAGCACTAATAAAACGGCGATAAGGGTAATAACGCTAAGAATAATAAAGGCGAATAACAGCTGCAATTGATGCCCCTTAACCTGTAAACTGATAAAAGAATGAATACAAAAAAAGAGTCTATCATGGCTAAAACTTCAGCTCGAAATAAAAAATCTATTAATAAGAAAAATGCACCGTTATTGATGCAAGAGCCTTTACTTCCAGATAATTCACCTTCGATTCTTGCTGAAGAAATCATCAGCCACGATGGCCAGCATAAAATCGGCATAATGACGCTGAATTCAGCTAAAACAATGAATGCCGTTGACCTGGAAATGGTCAACTTAATTGATGATGTATTAGCTGTGTGGCAAGAAGATGATGATATTGTCGCCGTAGTCATGCAAGGGGCTGGTGATAAGGCCTTTTGTGCGGGTGGTGATATTCGCAAATTGTATAACAGCATGAACGCTTCCGGGGACGATCATCTACGTTATGCCGATGCTTTTTTTACCGCCGAATACAGCAAAAATTATCGAGTTCACCTTTTTGGTAAACCAATTATTGCTTGGGGAAAAGGGTTTGTGATGGGCGGAGGCTTAGGGTTATTCATCGGTGCTAGTCATAAAGTAGGCACTGAAACCCTGAAGCTTGCGTGGCCTGAAATTAACATCGGCTTATTTCCTGATGTCGCAGGCAGTTATTATCTTAGTCGTTTACCTTTTCCTTTAGGTCATTGGATGGGATTAACCGGAAGCCAGATGAACGCGGTTGATTGCAAGCAAGCGGGATTGATTGATTATTGCCTAGGAAATGATGAGCTTCCCGAGTTGATTGAACAGCTGCGCCACCAGCCTTGGCAGGCGAATAAAGCGATGAACAATCAGTATGTTCGAGAATTATTAACGTCATTTGAAAAACACTCGGATGCTGTATTTCCTTGCTCGAATTATGACGATAATAAAGACGATATAGAAAGAATATTTGCGGCGGCTAACCCCGCGAATGAAGTGATTGTAAATCCTCTCAATGCTTACGATGTTATGGCTCAGAATAAGCAATTATTAGCCAGTTTTGTGAATCAGTTTGGGCTGATCGATTCTGATAATGCGTGGTTTAATCAGGGGCGAGATAATCTTTATGGTGGTTGTCCTGCAACGGCGCATCTTATTATGCAGCAGTTAGTTTTAGGTCGAAATATGACCTTAAAAGACGTTGTGCAGTGGGAATTAATCGTCGCTTTGCAATCAGTGCGTCACCCTGACTTTGCTGAAGGTGTGCGCGCAAGGGTAATTGATAAAGATCACCAACCCAAATGGCAGCATCGCTCGGTTGAAGAGGTACCTGTTGATTGGATTGAGGGGCTGTTGGTCTCGTTATGGGCGGAAGATGAGCATCCTTTTAAGTCGCTCTAATACAGTCTAAGTCGCTCTAATAAAGTCTAAGTCGCTCTAAATTCAAAAACATCATGGGCGATTTGGATTTCCATACTGAGATTGTTAAATTCACTTTCGACGTTCGAACTATGCCATCCCATGCGTTCTAACGAGCTGGTATCTTCCCAAGGAACAAAGTCTTCTACGCGGCATACATGATTGTTGGCAATGCTAACAATGTCGCACAAATCAACCTTGTTCACATAGCGGCCTGCATCGAGATAATTTTGTGGTACATCTGCGATAGACCTTGGGAATTGCCAGTGCGTTAAGATATTTTCACCCAGCATTGGGTGGATTTCATCAATCGTTTTATTGAGATCTTCTAATGTATAGCTGCGTTTTTGATCGCTCATGGCGATAATGGGGAGTGCCCCTATTTTATGTAAAAGTCCTGCTAAAAACGCTTCCTCTGGTACTAACTTGGCTTTACTTGCAAGTACATAACAATGGCAAGCAACATTCAAACTATGCAGCCAGATTTCGCGCATTTTGCTTTCAGAGGAGGCATTTTTACTATTAAAAAGTTGGCGTGTTGAATAGCTAATGGCAACTTTTGCGCAGTAATTCATGCCTAATAAGCTGATAGCTTTACTTAAATCAGCCACTTTGACTTCGCGTCTTACTAAGGGGCTATTGGCGATGCGAAGCAGTTGTGCTGTTGTCGCAGGGTCTTGTTCGATAATACGCGCTAAAGCAATGGTATCTAAGTTGGGGTCGAGCTCGCATTTTCGGATGCGCAGCGCGATTTCGGGAAGGGTCGGTAGAATTAGGCTGTTATTTTCAACCGCACGCATAATATCTTCTGCTAGTGATTTCATTGCTTAACCTCCCAAAGCCCCTTGAGTTTCTTGTATTTCTTCATTAACGGCTTCCATGTCGGTAATTAAGGTTGTTGGATCTAAACCTAGGCGCTCAAAAGACGGTATGGTGGTCCAGTCTAGCTTTGTATAAGGATGGTCTGTGCCTATGTAGCTCTGCAGTGTTGCTACTTGCACAATGTCAGCGTAATCAACTTTCGCAATGTCGCGCTGAAAGAGTAAATAATTCTTAGGTACGGCGACCAGCTCCTGCGGAAAATCCCACATTTTTAAAATATAGCTACCTAGAGATGGGTGTAATACATTGAGAACTTTGCCTAAGGCAAATGAGTCATTCAGTAAGCTTTCATTCTCTTCGGCAAATGACAGAATAGGAAGTTTACCAATTTGATGAACCAACCCTGCAAGCAAGGCTTGATCTGGCTGTAAGGTGGTAAAGTGACGCGCAAGCACTTGGCAAATAGCGGCTATTTCTATGCTTTTAGACCAACATGCTCGCATATGATTATCAACAACATCGCTGGTTGCTTGAAACATTTGCTCCATGGCTAGGCCCATTGCAAGGTTGCTGGTGAGGTCGATACCCAGACGAGAAACGGCTGTGGTTAAGTCTGATACCAGTACCGACGCTCGAATAAGAGGGCTATTAGCGACTTTAATCATGCGCGCACTCAAGGCCGCATCACGGCTCAGTACGGTGGTTAAATCTGTAATGGATGAGGTAACATCTTCTGCTACCTCACGTACTTGTAAAGCCACTTCAGGTAAGGTTGGTAATACGAGCTCATCCTTTTCAAGGGCTTGAATAATATCTTGTTTTATCTGTTTGACGAGGGGGGTTGTCATCAGTTTTTTGAACCTTTCTATGCATCCTTTTTATCAGTATAGGGCAGGTTCTGTAAGGTGAGAGGAAATTCTTGTGAATCCGTTAAATACAAGCACGAGTCTGGGTTTTCACCATTAAGTACGGCCAGTATTTCACCGTTTCTTTGCAATAGGATTTCTCCTTGATTTTTACCTTCTTTATCGAAGATTTGACCATTGTTTGCTATTGGGGCGGTCTCTAAAGAAGTCGCGCTATAATGGTAGAGTGCTTTTTTTGCTTTTCCTAAATATTGTAATCGAGCAATGATTTCTTGCCCGGTATAGCAACCTTTATTGAAGCTAATGCCCTCTAGTCTGTGCCAGTTAATGTGTTGTGGAATCCATTGTTCATGTTGGTCATTATCGACAAAATAAATTCCCTCTTTGATATTGTCGAGTTGCCATTCAAGTGTTGGTACAAGGGTTATGGCATTATCGTCTAAAGCATCTGTTTGCGATTCTTCAGCAGGAATAATCACGATTTGGCGATGATTTGAAATAATAAAGCAATGGCCTTGTTTGATTTGAGTTTCTGGTATTGTTTGCCATTGCCCCATTACCAAATGACTTTGCCTACAATTTTCTATTGTCGCTTTAAAGAAGACTTTATATTTTTGCAGGTGTTTGTCCAAAATTTCAGCACTTTTGCTTGGCAGGACCAACCAATAAACTTCGCCATCAAAACTCATGTGAAAGTTTGCTACGACACGGCCTTTTGCACTGCAGCAAGCACCGTAATGGCTACCGCCTTTATTGACGTCGTTCAAGTTGCAGGTTAATTGGCCTTGTAAAAAACGCTCGGCATCGGGGCCATAAATTTTTAAGGCGCTAAATTGATTTAACCAGCAAGTTTTAACGTTATCTGCTGTTGCTTGGTGGGCATTCGTCGTCGCTGGCGATGCCGTATTAGGTTGGTAATCACCCCAAATATCGTAATCACCAAGTTGTTCGAGTATGCTGCGTGAAACCATTTTTTTGTCCTAATATTGCTTTAATGCAAGTAAATTTCATTTTACTCGATAAATCCTTACTGTGTCTTGTGCTTGGGCTTATGTATAATGCGTCAATCAAATTTTGGGAGAGTAAACGTGAGTGAGAATCTCGAGCATAAGCGCGTGATGTGGCACTGCCGCCGTGGAATGTTAGAACTGGATGTTTTGTTATTACCTTACGGTCGCGACGCTTATTTAACGTTAAGCCCTGAAGATCAGGCTAAATTTGTTGATTTGATTGCGTGTGAAGATCCAGAATTATTTTCTTGGTTTATGCAGCACAGTATTGCAGAAGACCCGAACCATGCTTATATGGTCGATAAAATTTTGAAGGCTGGATTAATTAAAATCTAAACCGCTTTTGGGGTATCCCCGTTTTGCATATTTGTTACAGGAGTTGGCCGTCTCATGGATGAGAATCGACCTCTTGATCTATTTCTTCAGCCGTCTCGGCGTTTACTCTTTATCAGTGTCTGCTTTGTCTTAATTTCCACGGCCCTGTTGTGGCTAATCCCTCTTTATCCTCTGCATAAGTTGTTTTTAGCGGCGGTTATTTTTGTGGGGACGGTAATGGAACTTCGATCTAAGGTTCTGCTCACGAGTTCGCGCAGTATTATTCGTATTGGTTGTGATGGTGGTTTGAGCGATTCTGATGGCAATATAAGTGATGCTTGCTGGTGGTATCAACGCCGTTCTGGTGAGAAAACGTATGCTGAATTGTATGCTCATAGCCGAGTTTGGGCCGAGTGGGTAGCGCTTGATTTTGCACGCTGGCCTTGGCAGTTTGGCCGTGCTGTGGTGATTGCTCGCGATAGTGTAGAAGACCCTAAAGACTTTCAGCGCTTGAAACGGATGTTACGCAGTCGCTAATATACAAGGATGTACTGGCTGCCTCCCAAGCAAGAATTACCTAAGGCAGAATGGCAGTATGGCTATTTAGAAAAAGAGAGCGCTAGAGCTCTCCTAATTCTTTCAAATATTTTGGTGTTAGTACGGTATCAAAAGCTCGCGGTAAGGCTTCAGGGTAATCCAGTGAATAGTGTAAACCCCGGCTTTCTTTACGCAGAAGCGCCGAGCGAATAATCACGTCAGCGACATCCACCAAATTGCGCAGTTCTAACAAATCATTGCCTACTCGATAATTGCCGTAGAATTCTTGAATTTCTTCGCGCAATAACGTGACTCTGTGCTTAGCACGCACTAAGCGTTTAGTTGTGCGCACAATGCCGACGTAATCCCACATAAAGCGGCGCAGCTCATCCCAGTTGTGAGCGATGACAACAGCCTCATCAGAGTCGGTTACTTGTGAATCATCCCAAGCCGGAATTTCAGGTAATTCAGCTCCAGCAGAAATTTTATTAGCAATATCCGCCGCCGCTTGGCGGGCAAAAACCAAACACTCTAATAAAGAATTGCTGGCTAAGCGATTCGCACCATGGAGCCCCGTATGTGCCGTCTCACCAATGGCGTATAAACCTGGGATATCTGTTCGCCCCTCTAAATCGGTCACTACGCCGCCGCAGGTATAATGCGCGGCAGGAACAACGGGAATAGGGTTCTTAGTGATATCAATGCCAAGCTCTAAACAGCGCTCATAAATTGTTGGGAAATGCGCAATGATAAAATCTTTATCTTTATGGCTAATATCCAAGTAAAGGCAATCTGCACCTAAGCGTTTCATCTCGTGGTCAATCGCACGGGCAACGATATCGCGAGGCGCAAGCTCGCCACGCTTATCGAACTTATGCATAAAGCGCTTGCCGTTGGGCAAGAGTAGATGACCACCTTCGCCGCGCACCGCCTCTGTAATTAAAAACGATTTCGCTTGAGGGTGATACAAACAAGTCGGGTGGAATTGATTGAACTCCATATTCGCAACACGACAACCTGCGCGCCATGCCATGGCAATACCATCACCCGATGCACCATCAGGGTTGCTGGTATAAAGATAGGCTTTACTGGCACCGCCGGTCGCCAATACCACAGAGCTGGCCGTAATAACCTCAACTTCTCCGGTGGCTTTGTTTAAAAAATACGCGCCAAAACAACCTTGCTCTTTTTGGCCGAGCTTTTCGCCTGTGATTAAATCAACCGCAATATAGTCGGATAATAAATGCAGATTCTTTTTAGCTTTGGCTGCTTTTTGCAGGGTATCAGAAATAGCAACGCCGGTTGCATCAGCCGCGTGAATAATACGGCGAACACTGTGTCCGCCTTCGCGAGTGAGGTGGAAATCTTCACCATTCTCACCATGATCAAACGGCACGCCTAAATCGATCAACCACTGAATCGCGGCGGTACTCTGCTCAACGGTATGTCGCACACTGGGTTCATGGCACAAGCCTGCTCCCGCCACAAGGGTATCACTGACGTGAGCCTCAACAGAGTCGTCTTTATCTAAAACGGCCGCGACGCCACCTTGAGCCCAGCGAGTAGAGCCTGCATCCAGGCTATCTTTGCTTACAATGGCGGCAGTTAAGTGTTCTGGCAACGAAAGACCTAAGGTTAAACCTGCGGCACCGCTACCTACGATTAAGACATCAAATGTATGTTTACGACTCATTATTCTTGTTCATCGCCATGATTTTCGTGAATGTTTGCTGTAAAAACGCATTACTGTGTGCACCGCACTATAATGTAATGAGGTAAAAAATGGCAGTGATAATGCCTTTTATGCACTTGTATGAGATAGTTTGGAACTTTAATGAACTGCTCGACTCTATTTAACTATTGGGTGATGCCTAGTATTTAGGAGAGAGAGCTATGAGCAACGTGGCATACGCGCTGCAACAACCAATATGTATGGATCACCAGATGAGTGACAATCAGCAAACCGATCAACAATTAGTATCCCGCGTTCAAAAGGGTGATCGTCGTGCTTTCGATTTATTAGTCATTAAGTATCAGCCTAAAATTTTATCGTTAATTGGGCGCTTTGTTTATGATAATTCTGAATGCCAAGATGTCGCTCAGGAAGCATTTATTAAGGCTTATCGAGCCTTACCCAACTTTCGTGGTGATAGCCAGTTTTATACTTGGTTGTACCGCATTGCTGTGAATACGGCAAAAAACTACTTGGTCAGCCGAGGACGAAAAACCCCGACTCATGACATCGATCCAGAAGATGCAGAGAATTTTTCTGAGGAAGCCGCCTTTCGCGACAATGCGACCCCCGAAAGAATTTTGCAGCGTGATCGATTAAAAGAAATTGTATTTTCGGCGATGGCCGAATTGCCTGAAGAATTGCGTATTGCTATTTCTTTACGAGAGCTTGATGGCATGAGTTATGACGAAATTGCCGATGTCATGGATTGCCCGATAGGCACCGTACGCTCGCGCATTTTTCGCGCTCGTGAATCGATTGAACAAAAAATGCAACCTTATCTAGAAGCCAGTGCCTAAGAACTGTGGCGAGAGAATAGTCACTAGAAAAAGTAGTGCCAAAGCAAGTTGGAGAGAATTATGAAAGACAGAAATACAGAATCGTTATCGGCACTGATGGATGGAGAGGCTGATGAGCTTGAAATTCGACGTATCTTGAATCAGCTCGATAAGGATGATGAATTACGCAGTAAGTGGAAGAACTATCACCTGATGGGATCGCTTATGCGTGAAGAGAGTTTTGATAGTATCGATTTGACCCAGGGTATTAACCGAGCTCTTGATGGCGTTGCCGCGCCGTCTAGCAATGACGAACCCGCGCAGAAAGACACCGCTTTGGTGGCCAGTGCGAAGCCTGCTTGGTATAAGCCATTAACCTCGGTGGCGATTGCGGCGTCGGTAACCTTAGCCGTTTTGCTGGGTGTGCAGTCGATTGAGCCTACTGATGGTATTGGTTTGGCCAGTCACGTGTCTGAATCACCGGCAGAGTTAACGGCTTCGACGCTATCGCTAGAAGAACAGCAGCAGCTGGAAGCCGCTCAGCAGCAATTGCAAGAATATGTATTGAAGCAGCCTAATATAGACGGTCAAGACAATACTAATGGTCAGTTGCCTTTTGCCCGAGTTGTTGAGTTTCAGAGCAAAGATAAATAGCGATCATTTAGGTCTATATAAACAAGCAGGCTGAAATGGCTTATTATAGGCGTAAGTGAATTGTGAGTAATGAAAATGATTGAAGAGCAGGTTGTTGTAACCTCTATTGAGGTTGGTGGCGCTTGGGTTGAAGGGGTTCAGCAAAGCGCCTGTGGTAGCTGCAGCGCCAAAGCTGGTTGTGGTAAACATACCATGAATCAATTGGGTCGCAAGGTTTCATTATGGTTACCTCATGATGTGGATTTATCCATTGGTCAGCAGGTGGTCGTTGGCTTGCCTGAAGGGGCCATATTACGCAGCACAATGGCTCTTTATGGGATACCCTTGATTTTTTTATTGCTTGGCGCCATTTTAGGTCATGCGTTATTGGGAGAATTAGGATCTATTGTATTTTCAGTTCTCTTGATGCTATTAGGTTTTATCGTCGCTCGTCGTCGAGCGCACAAAAACAAACATAATTGGCAGCCCAAGTTCATTCGAACATGCGCGCCATTTGTCGCAAATTTTGAATCAATTGCAAAACCTATAAATATAATGAATACCTAGCTCGGGTAGCTATCTTTGGTAGCGGCCTAAGGTAACTAACTTAAGTAACGAACTTAGGAGATTATTATCTTATGAAATACAGACGCCATTTTTCAATCACGGCTATCCCGTTGGTTTATTCAATATTTTGGCTGTGCCTCAGTTTAGTGAGTATTAACGGTCATGCTTCTTTACCCGATTTTACTGAGCTGGTGGAAGAAACCTCACCATCCGTTGTGAATATTGCCACCATCAAACACGCAACAGATTATACAAATCTTGCTGAGCATTATAATTTGCCTCCGGAAGTGCCTGAGCTATTTCGTCACTTCTTTGGCCCTCATGGCTTTGATAAAGCCCCTGGTCGAGGTCAGCCAGGGCAGCCAAAACAAGAGAAATCTTCATTAGGTTCCGGTTTCATTATCTCAAGTGATGGTTATATTCTGACTAATAATCATGTTATTAAAGATGCCGATGAGATTATTGTCCGTTTAGATGATCGCCGCGAACTCACTGCTCAATTGATTGGGGCTGATGAACGCTCAGATTTGGCGTTATTAAAAGTCGATGCAAAAGGGCTGCCAGAGGTTGAGTTGGGAGACTCTGACAAATTAAAGGTTGGGGAGTGGGTTTTAGCCATCGGTTCTCCTTTTGGCTTTGATTATTCGGTAACCGCCGGGATTGTCAGTGCTAAAGGACGTAGCTTACCTAACGAAAGTTACGTGCCGTTTATTCAAACCGATGTGGCCATTAATCCAGGTAACTCGGGTGGGCCATTATTTAATTTGGAAGGCGAAGTTGTGGGTATTAACTCGCAAATTTATACACGATCGGGTGGATTTATGGGGGTCTCTTTTGCGATTCCTATCAGTGTTGCGATTAATGTTGCCGAGCAGCTAAAAGAAAAAGGAAAGGTAAGTCGTGGTTGGCTAGGTGTTGTTATTCAAGAGGTGAATAAAGACTTAGCAGAATCTTTTGGTCTGAGAAAAGCCAAAGGCGCTTTGGTCGCGCAGCTGGTGCCGGGTAGTCCTGCGGAATTGGGTGGCTTGCAAAGTGGTGACATTATTACGGCATTTAATGGCCAAGAAATAAATCTATCGAGCGATTTGCCCCATAAAGTTGGGCGTATTAAACCAGGTACTGAAGCAAAATTAAGCATTGTGCGTAATGGTAAATTTAAAACAATTCGTCTAGAAATTGGTGCTTTACCTGACGGAGATGATTTAAAGTTAAGTCAAAATACGCAACAGCCTGAACGTCAGAAAAACCGTTTAGGCTTAGTTGTCGCGCCGTTAAATAGTCAGCAACAGCGCAGCTATGGTGATGGCGTCTTGGTTCAACGTGTTGATAATGGCAGCGCGGCGGCCATGGCAGGTATTGTTAAAGGCGACATTGTAACCATTATTTACGGTGAAAAAACCAGTACCGTTGATGACTTTAACCGCATCGTAAAAGCACTGCCTACTGGCCGCTCTGTGCCTATGCAGATCATTCGTCGTGGTGCCGCTATGTTCATTCCATTACGACTAGCGGATAAATAGAACCTGCTTAGACGCTAGCGTATCTCAATTTTTCAGAAAAAAACAAGGCTTTGAATCGAACTTCATAGCCTTGTTTGGCCATTTCTAGTAGACTCCTGCGCTATTTAATCGTTGTCTGTGACAGGTATTCTTTGGTGAGCAAGCTTAACCATATTCGTAACTTTTCTATTATCGCCCATATTGATCATGGTAAATCCACTCTGGCTGACCGTTTTATTCAGCATTGTGAGGGCTTATCTAAGCGTGAGATGCAGGCGCAGGTGCTTGATTCAATGGATATCGAGCGCGAGCGCGGTATTACCATTAAAGCGCAAAGTGTTACCTTGGATTATAAAGCCCTTGATGGTGAGACTTATCAGCTTAACTTCATTGATACCCCAGGCCACGTTGATTTTAGCTATGAAGTATCCCGCTCTTTAGCGGCCTGTGAAGGTGCGTTATTGGTGGTTGATGCGGCGCAAGGTGTAGAAGCGCAATCGGTTGCTAACTGCTATACCGCCATTGAACAGGGGCTAGAAGTTGTCCCTGTTTTGAACAAAATGGATTTGCCGCAAGCGGATCCAGATCGCGTTGCCGAAGAAATTGAAGAAATTATTGGCATTGATGCTTCTGAAGCGGTGCGCTGTTCAGCTAAAAGTGGCTTAAATGTTGAAGGTGTATTGGAAGAAATCGTTAAGTTGATTCCGCCACCAGAAGGCGATCCAGACGGTGACTTACAGGCACTTATTATCGATTCTTGGTTTGACCCTTACTTAGGTGTTGTATCTTTAGTAAGAATTACCAGCGGTACACTGCGTAAAGGCGATAAGATTCGTATGTTATCTACCGGACGTGATCACGGTGCTGATGGCGTCGGTATCTTTACTCCAAAGCGTACTCCTACCGGAATATTGAAAGCGGGTGAAGTAGGCTACATGGTAGCCGGTATTAAGGACATTCATGGCGCGCCTGTAGGTGATACGATTACGCATACTAAAACCCCTGATGTTGAATCATTGCCGGGTTTTCTAAAGGTTAAGCCTCAGGTCTATGCCGGTTTATTCCCAATCAGCTCGGATGATTTTGAAAACTTCCGTGACGCGCTTGATAAATTATCCCTGAACGATGCTTCGCTATTCTTTGAGCCTGAAAGTTCAGATGCGTTAGGGTTTGGGTTCCGCTGTGGTTTCTTAGGCATGCTGCACATGGAAATTATTCAAGAACGCTTAGAGCGTGAATATGATCTTGATTTGATAACCACGGCACCTACCGTTATTTATCAAGTGGTTGATCGTAAGGGGAATATCATTGAAATCGATAACCCTTCTAAACTGCCTGATGCGGGAACGATTGAAGAAATGCATGAACCGATTGCCGATGTCAATATTCTGGTACCACAAGAATTCTTAGGCAATGTCATCTCTTTGTGCGTCGGTAAGCGTGGTATGCAAAAAGATATGCAGTATGTGGGCAGCCAAGTATCACTGACTTATCAAATTCCTATGGCTGAAGTTGTAATGGACTTTTTCGATCGCTTAAAATCGGTAAGTCGTGGATTTGCTTCATTGGATTATAGCTTTAGCCACTTTTCGCCTGCACCACTAACGCGTTTGGATATCTTAGTGAATGGCGAACGCGTTGATGCATTAGCCGTTATTTTACACACGGATAACGTTCGCAGTCGTGGTCGTGCTTTAACCGAGAAAATGAAAGAATTGATTCCTCGTCAAATGTACGATGTTGCAATTCAAGCCGCCATGGGTGCCAATGTTGTTGCCCGTACTAATATTAAAGCCATGCGTAAAAACGTAACGGCTAAATGTTATGGTGGTGATATTAGCCGTAAGAAGAAACTGTTGCAGAAGCAGAAAGATGGTAAAAAACGTATGAAGCAGATTGGTAACGTGGAAATTCCACAATCTGCTTTCTTAGCCGTACTTAAGGTAGATGACTAATTATGATAAACCCAAATCTTCAATCTAAGCAAACAGGCGCATCGTTAATTTCGATATTTGCGTTTTTAGTTTTGCTGATTTTTTCACTCAATTTTGTTGTTCGCATTTTTTCTTTGCACTGGGATGACAGAGTGCTGGTTAGTATTCTTGATGACTTGCCTCAGGTAATTAATAGCGAATCAAGCCCGAAAGAAGTTCGTAAATTGCTTGATAATCGTTTGGATATTAACCGTTTGCGATCAATATCAACCAATGAACTTGTTATTACTAAGCACAAAGGGCAACTGAAGCTGGTTTGGAATTATGAGCGCCGTGAACATGTGATGTCTAATGTTGATATCGCATTAACTTTTAATCACGAGTACAGTTACTAAGCCGTGAATAATCCTTTATTAAAGCTCAGTCAGCGAATTGACTACACCTTTTCTGATACATCATTAATCGAATTGGCCTTAACCCATCGCAGTTGTGGTGGTAAAAACAATGAGCGTCTAGAATTTTTAGGTGACTCTATTGTTAATCTTGTAATTGCTGAAGCTCTGTTTATAAAATTTCCAGAAGCAAAAGAAGGTAAATTAAGCCGACTGCGCGCGCGCATGGTTAAAGGTGTTACCTTGGCTGAACTCGCCCGTGATTTTGGCCTAGGGGATTTTTTGCATCTAGGTACTGGCGAGATGAAAAGTGGCGGCCATCGACGTGAATCAATTCTAGCCGATACAGTTGAAGCGATTATTGGTGCGATTTATCTTGATTCAGACATGGCCACGGTAAAGAATAAAATTTTGCAGTGGTATGACTCACGTTTAGAGCAGTTAAGTCTTAGTGATCCGTTAAAAGATCCTAAAACGCGCTTGCAAGAACATCTTCAAGGCAAACAGCAGCCTTTGCCTAAATACGATGTCTTAAGCATTGCAGGCAGTGCTCATGAACAGCTCTTTAAAGTAAGCTGCGTTGTAAATGATTTAGAAAATCCAATCGTCGGGCAGGGTGCCAGTCGACGAATCGCCGAGCAAGAAGCAGCGGCACAAGCGTTAAAACTTTTAGGCATAGCACTAGAAGTAGGTGAGGAATAGAGACTGTGGACAATATTACTGAAGAACACGAAACAGCAGAACGTTCTGGATACGTAGCCATTATTGGCCGTCCAAACGTAGGTAAATCTACCTTACTGAATTTTATCTTGGGCCAAAAGCTCAGCATTACCTCGCGTAAGCCACAAACAACTCGACATAAAATTGTTGGTATTAAAACTGAAAACGATGTGCAGGTGGTTTATGTAGATACCCCAGGTATGCACGAAAATCATGACAAGGCGTTAAACCGTTACATGAATAAAGCCGCATTAACGGCGGTTAAAGACGTTGATGCGATCGTTTTCATGATTGACCGTACTAAATGGACCAGCGAAGATGAGATGGTTTTAAAGTCTTTGCAGTATGTTAAATGTCCGGTGATTTTAGCGGTCAATAAAATTGACTTCTTAGCGGATAAAGAAGATTTATTACCGTATTTGCAGAAGTTAGATGAGAAAGGCAATTTTGCCCATATCGTCCCGATGAGTGCAAAAACGGGTCATAACATCGACCGTTTAGAAACAATCATTGCCAGCTTTATCGCTAAAGGTGAGCATTTTTACCCAGAAGATCAAATTACCGATCGCAGCTCGCGCTTTTTAGCCGCAGAGCTGGTGCGTGAAAAAATCATGCGCCAATTGGGTGATGAGCTTCCGTATTCAATGACGGTTGAAATTGAAGAATTTCGTTATGAAGATAACTTATTAGTGATCAGTGCGGCTATTTTGATTGATCGTCAAAGCCAAAAACACATCATTATTGGTGATAAAGGCAGCCGCATTAAGCAAATTGGCCGTGATGCTCGCTTGGACATGGAAGAAATGTTTGAGTGCAAGGTGATGCTAAATACTTGGGTGAAAGTGAAATCTGGTTGGGCCGATAGCGAACGTGCTCTCAAAAGCTTAGGTTATGATGGCCTAGACTAGCGTTAATGCTTGGCGACTTTTAGCTTATAAAGTTAAACCTTAGATGTGACTGATCTTATGCAAAGTGATTTGAATAAGGGTAACGGAAATAATATCGAGATTATTATGAGTGATGCCAAGCAGGTTTATTATGTTTTGCATCGCAAACCTTACCGCGAAAGCAGTCAAATCTTAGATTTATTTTGTGAAAAACAAGGACGTTTTTCAGCACTCTATCGAGTAAATAAAAAAAATCCTCCGCTACAACCTTTTACACCTTATCAAATACAATTTTCGGGCCGTGGCAATCTCAAATATTGCCAATATGTAGAAACTAATTACTCAAGTTTTACCGAGTCAAAAGGTCATTCATTAAAAGGTAAAAATCTTTATTGTGGTTTTTACCTTAATGAATTAGTTATGCGTTTGACTTGGCAAGACGAACCACAGCCTGAATTATTTAAAGTGTATGAGCAAACATTGCATGGTTTATTGGCCTTAGATAGCGATCAGCAATCAGAGCCTTTATTGCGCCGTTTCGAATTTCATTTATTAGCCATATTAGGTTATCAATATAACTGGCAGCAAGACAGTGATTGTCGAGATATTCAGCCGCAGCAATATTATAATTTTGATCCGCATTCGGGTTTTAATGTTATTAATGCAGAGGCTTATGGTATGACTCAACCTGCCCATAATAAACCGTTAGGTTTTTCAGGAGAGGCGATTTTAGCCGTGGCAAAAAATGATTGGGGTCATGCGTTAAGTTGGCAAGTCGCAAAACAAATCGCTAGACTGGCATTACAGCCACTATTGGGTGATAAGCCTCTTTCGAGTCGAGCGCTGTTTCAAAAGTTTTAAGCAGTTAAATTTTAAACCGTTACATAGACAAAGAATAACTTTTCAGGGTGATTATTATGGCAAAAGCACGGGTTTTATTAGGGGTTAATATTGATCATGTCGCGACGCTTCGCCAAGCGCGAGGTACTCGTTATCCTGATCCTGTACAAGCGGCGTTAGTGGCTGAAGAAGCAGGCGCAGATGGTATTACGATTCACCCACGAGAAGACCGTCGTCATATTCAAACCCGCGATGTGTATGTTCTCAAAGAAGTATTGAATACTCGTATGAATCTTGAAATGGCTGTGACAGAAGCCATGTTAGAACTTGCGGAAGAAATTGAGCCTGAGCATTGCTGCTTGGTGCCAGAAAAGCGTGAAGAGCTTACTACCGAGGGTGGTTTGGATGTTATCGGTAATGAAGCGGCTATTAAGGCCGCTTGTGATCGTTTGGCCGCTATTAATAGCGAAGCGTCGTTATTCATTGATGCTGATAAAGGCCAGATCGATGCCGCTATTCGTTGTGGAGCTCCGGCGATTGAAATTCACACCGGCGCCTATGCGGATGCTGAAACAGCACAGCAGCAAGCGGCTGAGTTGGACGTATTAAAAGAAGGCATTGCTTATGCTTTGCAGCAAGGCTTAATTGTGAATGCAGGGCATGGTTTGCATTATCATAACGTTGAGGCCATTGCTGCAATTCCCGGTATTAATGAACTGAATATTGGTCATAGTATTATTGCCCGTGCTGTTTTTGTGGGCTTAAAAGATGCGGTTAAAGAAATGCGCGACTTGATTCGTTCTGCCGAATCTTAAATGGCTATGAGTATTAAGGGGATTGGTACCGACTTACTAGACCAGCGCCGAATTGCTGCTGTTGTTGAAAGGCAGGGTGAACGTTTTTCTCAACGTATTTTAACCGCACAAGAGTTGATCGTTTGGGTGGATCGAAATCGGTCAGTTAATTATTTGGCCAAACGTTTTGCCGCAAAAGAAGCGATTGCAAAAGCCTTGGGTACCGGTATTGCTAAGGGCGTTGGTTTTCAGCAAATGATGATTGCATCTGATGATGCCGGTAAGCCGATTGTGACATTAAATGGCAATGCTTTGGCCAGAGCTAAAGAGTTAGGCGCTGAGCAGGTTATGCTGAGTTTAAGTGACGAAGGTGATATGATTCTCGCCTTCGCCATTTTAAGTTAATGTCATCCGCTCATACTAAGCAATTGTTTGCTCTATTTCTTGCAGAATTTCTTGCCAAGAATTTTCTTGTGCCCATTGTTGAAGGCAGATAATGGACTCAATGGCTTGTAAATAAAGTGCCTCACAGTCGACCAATTCTTGATTTTTTAAGCCTGTTTCTAGCTGTTCCATCGAATGCATCAAGCAAGGTGTTCCGCAATAACGCGTTGCGCCGTGAATTTTATGAATGCATTGCAATAATTCTTGCTGTTGCTGTAACTGCCATAATGATTGAATGTCTAATAGGTCATCGGTTAGGCTATCAAGCATCATAGAAAACATATCAATGGCGAGATCGACTTTATAATTGGCAAGACGCATGGCATCTTGAGGATCAAAAACAAGTCGCTCATGCTTATTGGGTATTGTTAATGGCTCTGCGATTTGGCTCGGTATCGCTTGTTTGATGATGACTTCTTCAGGGCATTGAAAGCCTGTCCAGCGTTCAATGCAGCGCATTAGTTGATCATTATTAATCGGCTTGGTTTGATAATCGTTCATTCCCGCTTTTAGAATTTTATCTTTTTCATCAGCAACAGCATGGGCTGTAAGCGCGATGATAGGAAGTTCGTTAGGAGTCTTCATCTTACGAATAAGCTTGGTAGCTTCTAATCCGTTCATGCCAGGCATTTGAATATCCATAAAAATCATATCGATTTTATTTTGCTCAACTTCAATTAATGCTTGTGATCCACTGTCTGCGGCAATAACGTTAATTCCCATATCTTCCAGCAAAACGGTAACCAATTTAAGATTGGCTTCATTATCATCAACCGTAAGAATCGTCGGCGGTGGGACTTGCTCATGCTTTATATCAAGTTGAGAATGCCTTTCTTTGCCTAGGCTCAGGCACAGCGCATTGAATAAGTTAGTGCTCTGTAGGGGCTTGGACAATGACTGTGATGCCCCCAGTTTTTGTGCATATTCCAGTTCGTTTGATACGGCTGTATTAATTAACGCGATCACGGGGACATCATAGCGTTTAATGTGTTTAAACAATTTAGCCGTATCGCTGTGATACAGTTCTTTGCGGCTAAGTCCAAGAATCACCGCATCGACAGGATCATTACTCTGTTGTTTGCGTAATAACATTTGCAGAAAAATCTCATGGTTGTCGGTATCGCTATAGCGTATGTGCCATTGTTCTAATAAATGGGTGATGCTTAGACGCGTGCTTGATGCAGAATCGATCACCAGTAATTGTTTTGATTTTAACTCTGTTAGCGGCACCGCTTGCTGACGTGATTTCTTTAACGTCGCTGAAAAATAAAACGTCGCGCCTTGTCCTTCTTCACTTAAGACGCCAATGTCTCCTTGCATCGCCGTTACTAGATGCTGACTAATCACTAGGCCTAGGCCTGTGCCACCAAATTGTCGGCTAGTGCTAGAATCCGCTTGGCTAAAAGCATGAAATAATTTTTCTTGTTGCTTATCATTAAGACCGATACCGGTATCGGTTATTTCAAATTTAATCTCTGCTTGATTGACATCTTCTTCTAAAATTAAGACTCGAATGGTGATATTGCCTTGCGGTGTAAACTTGATCGCATTAGAGATCAAGTTGGTCAGCACTTGTTTGATGCGCAGTGGATCACCGATTAAAAATGGCGGGACGTCTGAGTATATTAAGCACACCAACTCAAGTGCTTTTTTATGCGCTTCTGGGGCATTAATCGTCAATACTTCTTCCAGTATTTCACGAACGTTAAAATCAATGCTCTCAAGCACTAATTTACCAGCATCAATTTTTGAAAGATCCAAAATGTCGTTGATGATGGTAAGCAGGCCATTGGCCGATTTCTCAATCGTTCTTAAATGTTCTGTTTTGCGCTGATCAGATTGGTCTTTTAATAAAATACGGGTAAAGCCTAGAATGCCATTCAATGGGGTGCGGATTTCATGGCTAATATTGGTTAAAAATTCCGATTTAATACGGCTGCCTTCTAACGCCTCTTTACGAGCCATGTCTAATTCAATATTTTGCACCTCAATTGTTTCTAAGGTTTCTCGGATGTCGTGGGTTGCTTGTTCAATATTTTGTTGGTGTTCTGCTTTTGTGCGCTGAATGGCAATAGCCATCGCATTAATGCCTGATGCTAAGGTTTGGAATTCGTCACCACTGTTAATATGGACGCGGGTATCAATTTTTCCGTCACTGATTTTATCAACGCTATCGACCATGACTTGTATAGGATGAGAGATGCTGCGGCTCATTCGAATGGCTAAAATTAAGCATAGAATTAAGGTGATTAATACCGTACCAATGCTGGTTGCTAGATGTTGGTATTGAGCAATTTTGGTATTGGCTGTGGATAGTTCAATTTCCACCCAGCCTAATAATCGGCCGGTATTGGGGCTTATTTTAGCTTGTTGAAACGCCAGAGAAGAGGATAGGTCGATATTCTGCGAAAAAATCGGGGCTTTAATTCGAATGCTAGAAATTGTATTGATTAATTGCAGGTGCTGATCTTTGAGCTGAGTATTACCAATAGGACTACTGTCCATTTTAGGTCCGGCATTCGCTAATACTTGGCCATCTTTGTTGATGATACGAACAGCGCGTAAATCGCGTTCTTCTAATAAGTTGTTAGCAAGGTTTTGCAGCGTTTCAATATTACCCGATATAACACCGTATTCACTGGTAGAGGCTGCTTGTTTTGCAATGGCAAGACCACGTTCTTGCAGCAAATTGTCTAAATCATTCATTCTTTGGTTGATGAACAAGCCACCTAAGAATATGGAAACGATTAAGCCAGGTAATACCACCAAGGCAAGAATTCGATGTTGTAACTTCCAGTTTTTCATTGTTTATCCAGTCGTCCACCCCATAATAAAGAGGTGGTGAATTGTAATGCTAGCAATATTGATTATAAGCAAATTTCGATTCGATATTACAAATCGTATAGAATCCAGATTAGTATCTGGCGCTTTAGTTATATGTATTCGTCTTTAAGACCAATTTTCGCCAACTCATATTTGCCAATCATAGGACGCGTTTGTGACCCATATTGTATACCCTACCATTGATGCTTGCATCGGCCAGACACCATTAGTTCGTCTGCAGCGTTTAAATCAAGACAGTACTAATACTATTTTATTAAAGCTTGAGGGCAATAACCCAGCAGGGTCAGTGAAAGATCGTGCAGCTTTGAGCATGATTGTGAAAGCCGAACAGCGTGGCCAAATTCAAGCGGGTGATACCTTGATTGAAGCGACCAGCGGCAATACAGGTATTGCTTTAGCGATGGTGGCGGCGATTAAAGGTTATCGAATGCTGCTTATTATGCCTGATAATTTGAGCATGGAGCGGCGCTGGGCAATGCAAGCTTATGGTGCTGAATTGATCTTGGTGAGTAAAGAACAAGGTATGGAAGGTGCCCGAGATCTTGCTTTAGCCATGGAGGCCGACGGTAAAGGCAAAGTATTAAACCAGTTTGGTAATACCGATAATCCGCTAGCGCACTATGAAACAACCGGCCCTGAAATTTGGCAGCAAACCCAAGGTCAAGTGACGCATTTTGTGAGTGCGATGGGAACCACGGGTACAATCATGGGGACCTCACGTTTTTTGAAAGAAAAAAACGAGGCTATTCAAATTGTGGGTTTACAGCCAAAAGAGGGGGCCAGTATTCCAGGAATACGGCGCTGGCCCGAAGAGTATATGCCGACTATTTTTGAAGCCAGTCGTGTTGATCAGGTGATTGATATTGGTCAGCAAGAAGCGGAAGAGACTATGAAAGCTTTGGCGACGCAAGAAGGCATTTTTTGCGGGGTTTCTTCAGGTGGTTCCATTGCGGGTGCATTGCAGTTAAGCAAGCAGGTTGAAAATGCGACCATCGTCGCCATTATCTGTGATCGCGGTGATCGCTATTTATCGACGGGTGTTTTCTCTTAATCTGTTTTTCTAAAATAGCGCAGGGTTGTTTAGCATGCTTTGGTAGTGATTTGTTAACGGTTAGTGCTTTGTTAATAAAGGTAAGCTTGATTGAATTATAAGAATTCGCCCCCATTAATCCGCAAACGATTTATTTTGTAGGCCAACGTGAAAAAAACACTGACTTTAACCGTACATGACCTTGCATCGGACGGACACGGCATCGCGCGCTCTGGGCGCGATGTGTATTTTATATCTGGAGCTTTGCCTGGGGAAACCGTTGTTGCCCAGATGCTCGAGCGTAAACGTAAAATTTGGTTTTGTCGCTTGGTCTCAATTGAACAAGCCAGTGAGCATCGTATTGAGCCTGCCTGTCCACACTATAAGCGTTGTGGCGGTTGTGACTTACAGCATTTAGCGTACCCGCAACAAGTTGCGCTAAAACAGCAAAGGGTTGCCCGAGAGCTAAGCCGACAAGGGATTGATGTTGAACACTGGCAAGCGCCGTTAATTGGCGATCAGCAATGGCACTATCGTCGACGTGCACGTTTGGGGATTCGCTATCATAAAGCCAACCACGATGTTGTGATCGGTTTTCGTGAAAGTAACAGTAATCAGTTAACCAATATTGACGTGTGTCCGGTATTGGTCGAGCACCCAGCGCTTGATTGGAAAGCTTGGCGGGGACGCTTAGTTCAATTAGAAGGTATTTCCCGTTTTGCGCATATTGAGATCTTGCAAGCGAGTGAGCGTTTGGTTCTTGTTTTTCGTGTGCTCAAAAAACTCAGTGATAATGATCAACAGCAATTACAGCAGTGGGCCGCGGAATTGGATATTGATATCTATATTCGCCCTGATGATGAACAGCCTCTGATGCCGATTAATGAGCAGGTTAGCTCATTAACACATAATGTTTTAGGGCATAATCTGACCATTCATCCTGACTATTTTGTTCAAGTTAATGCCGATGTTAACCAGCGGATGGTTGCTCAAGCAAAAGCTTGGTTAGCCCCAGAAAAAGGTTCTCATGTTTGGGATTTATTTGCGGGCCACGGTAACTTCTCTGTTCCTCTTGCTGAAGAAGCCATTGTAGATGCGGTAGAAGTTAGCGATGAAATGGTGCAGGCGATTGAGCAGCATGCTCAACAGATGGGCATCGCGAGCGGTGCAGAAGGTTGTGATTTAATTGCGCATAAAGCTGATTTATCCAATAGCCGCAGTTTGGCTAGTTTGCCAAACCCTGATTATGTTTTGCTTGACCCACCGAGAGCAGGCGCTAGCGCTTGTATGGATGAATTAATTAAGCGTAAAGCCAAGCGTATGGTTTATGTCTCGTGTGACCCTGCAACGTTGGCACGAGACTTGAAGAGTCTCAGCGACGATTTTGATATCGACAAAATTACAATTTTAGACATGTTTCCGCATACCCATCACATCGAAACTATGGTGTTATTGGTTCCCGCGAGTAAAAGCAGTCAGGGCCGCCGCAAGATGATGAATGACCGTATGAAAACTCAAACCAAAGAGAAAGGAGCATCTCGTGGTAAAAGTAAGAGATGATCAGCCTTTAAAGCACGACGGTAAAGTGAATGTCGATGCATGGTTAGATAAAATATGCACAGAAGCAGACATACTTGAGCCGGAAAAACTTCGCCATGCTCTCGTTGTGGCTAAAATTATTGCCGAAGATGCGGTAGAAAATAGCACTTATTGGACCATTGATAGCGCACAAATGGGCCTAGAAATGGCTCAGATTTTGGCCGAATTGCAGCTGGATGAAGCTTCAATACTGGCGGCAATTTTATACCGAGCCGTGCGTGAAGGGCGTTTGTCTCTTGCTCAGGTGCGAAAAGATTTTGATGATGAAGTCGCGACCCTTATTGAAGGGGTATTACGCATGGCCGCCATCAGCGCGGTGCAAAACCCTTCGGAAGAAGCGGTATTGGGCCAGCGGGAAGCTCAGGTAGACAATCTGCGCAAAATGCTGGTATCGGTGATTGATGATGTTCGTGTTGCGCTGATTAAGTTAGCCGAAAGAACGGCGGCTATTAGAGCCGTTAAAGATGCACCAGAAGACAAGCGTACAAAAGTGGCCCGCGAAGTCTTTAATATTTATGGACCGTTAGCGCATCGCTTAGGCATTGGGCATTTGAAGTGGGAGTTAGAGGATGTCTCTTTCCGTTATTTGGAACCTCTTGCTTATCAAAAAGTAGCGACATTATTAGATGAAAAACGCTTAGCCCGACAGGATTACATTGCCAACATCGTTGCAACGTTAACAGAGGAATTAGAAGGCGCAGGTATTGAATGCGAGGTTAATGGCCGCGCAAAACACATCTATAGCATCTGGCGCAAAATGAAGCGCAAGAATATTGAATTCTCACAAGTTTATGACGTGCGAGCTGTGCGTATTTTGGTCCCAACGGTACGCGATTGTTACGCTGCACTAGGCATCGTGCACTCAGTTTGGCGACATATACCGCATGAATTTGACGACTATATTGCCAACCCCAAAGAGAACGGCTATCAGTCATTGCATACTGCCGTGATTGGTCCTGAAGGAAAAGGCATGGAGGTGCAAATCCGCACCCAAGAAATGCACGAAGATGCTGAGTTAGGTGTTTGCGCGCATTGGAAGTACAAAGGAACAGATACCAACGCTAAAGATCAAGCATACGAACAAAAAATTGCATGGTTGCGTCAAGTTGTTGAATGGCATGAAGAGATCGGTGATCTGCCTGAATTAATGAGCGATTTGCGCTCTGATATTAACCCGGATCGAATTTATGTATTCACCCCAGAGGGGCACGTAGTCGATTTGCCACCCAATGCGACTCCGGTTGATTTTGCATACCGTGTGCATACCGAAATTGGTCATCGTACTCGTGGTGCAAAAGTGAATGGTCGCATTGTGCCGTTAACTTACCAAATGAAAACGGGTGAACAGGTCGAGATTTTAACCAGCAAAGAATCACGTCCAAGTCGCAACTGGTTGAACCAAGATTCAGGTTACATTAATACCGCTCGAGCGCGCGCAAAAGTAGCGCACTGGTTTAAATTGCAGGCAAAGGATACCAATCAAGAAGAAGGTCGCCAGCTATTAATGCGCGAGTTGGATCGACTTGATCTGGCTCGAGTTCCATTGTCTGAAGTCGCTAGCGCAATGAACATGAAAAACGCGGAAGACTTATTTGCCGCTATTGGTGCTGGTGATATTCGACTTGGCCAAGTAGTTAGTTACATCTCGCGCCAAAATGATATCAAGCAGCCACAGCAAGAATTACCGCTGTTAAAAACAACTCCAACGACGCGTAAAAATGGCGACATATCAATACAAGGTGTCGGCCATTTATTGACTCAAATAGCCCCTTGTTGCCAACCTGTACCTGGCGATGATATCGCTGGCTACGTGACACTTGGCCGTGGGGTGAGTGTGCATCGTCAAGATTGTGATAACTTGATGAATCATAAAATGACTGAACCGCAGCGAATTCTTGAAGTCAGTTGGGGTGAAGAAGCCAGTCAAATGTACCCCGTTGATGTTGATATTAGTGCTTATGACCGTACAGGTTTGCTGCGCGATATCAGTTTGGTCTTAGCGGACAGTAAAGTGAATGTTGTTTCTGTGAGTACCAAATCAGAGCAGAAAGATCATTTGGCTCATATGCAAATTACGATTGAAATCGACAGCCTATCAAAGCTTGGCCGTGTCTTAAATAAACTCAATCAATTGCCCAACGTACTCACCGTTCGTCGCTCTCGAACTTATTGATCAATTCAATCAATAAGTTCGAGAGCGAATACTTGAACTCCGCATTTAAGGAATGCCATTATGAATAACTCTGGTGATCAATCGTATGATTTAGCCGACCTGGTATATCTCATGCAGCGTCTACGTGACCCAGATACTGGCTGTCCTTGGGATATTCAGCAAACGTTTGATTCTATTATTCCGCATACTATTGAAGAAGCGCATGAAGTTGCTCAAGCAATAAAAGACAAGGATTGGCCCAATGTTGAAGAAGAGCTTGGAGATTTATTATTCCAAGTGATCTTTTACAGTCAGCTAGGGAATGAAAAAGCCTTATTTGATGTCTCATCGGTTATTAATCTGTTGGTCACTAAACTGATTCGCCGACATCCTCACGTTTTTCCGAAAGGAAACTTACACGCTGAGCGCCCAGCCAACAGTTGTCCAACTGAAGCCGAAATTCATGCGCAATGGCAAGTCATTAAAGCAGAAGAAAAAGTCTTAAAAGCCGCTAGAGGCGGCATACCTGTCGGCATTTCTAGCGCGCTGGAACGGGTTGATTATTTAAAAGACATTCCTGCTTCTTTACCCGCATTAAGTCAGGCCGATAAAATACAAAAAACGGTTTCATTGCGTGGTTTTGATTGGCATGAAATATCAGGCGTACTGGATAAAGTTCGAGAAGAATTACAGGAGGTTGAAGAGGAAATAGAGCTTGCAGACCCCAAACGTTTAAATCATGAGGTAGGTGATTTACTGTTTGCCGTGGTTAACGTTGCTCGTCATCTAGGTATTGACCCAGAGCAAGCATTGCTGGAAACCAATCAACGTTTCAGTGAACGCTATAGCATTGCTGCTCGGTATTTAGCACAGCAGGGGCGGTCGCTTGAATTGGGCAATAGCAATAACGTAGCGGAAACGGAAATGGAAACCGCTTGGCAAGAGGCCAAGCGTTTACATCCGCAGCTGCTCGCAAAAATGGCGGCGGCGAATGATGATGAATAATGTAAAAAGCGTGCGCTTTAATTCGTCGCTGTTTTAATACATCGCCTTTAATATATTAGTGCGCGGATGACTTTTTGGCTTCATGAATTTGTTTTAAATGTTTACGTGTAAGTGTTAGAAATTTGGGTGTCGGGCCTGTATCCGCATACATAGGGTCGCCTTCTTCATCACGCGCGATGATCTCTTTGCCTTCAACGTATGGAAAGCTGCTCGTCAGTTCATCCAGTGCGCTACTGATTAAGTCTTGCAATAAGTTTTCTTGCGGGTATTTAGGGAACATTTCGCATAAAGCTTCTAGCCGTGCTGCGTCCTCTTCTGGCAGTTTAATTTGATAACCTTTGTCACTTAACTGCCCAGAAAATTCTTTTTCCCAATACTGCATTAACTTATTCAACTTCATGGCTAGCCCTTCAATCTCTTCCTTATGTGTCTATTTAGTTTAGACATTAAAATCCTAACCTGCCTGCAAAATAACAAAGTGTAACTAAACAGATGTAAATCTTTATCTGTGGTAAGTTTTAACCTGTATGTAATCAATTGTCGTAAGCCATTAATATTGGTAAATAGGCTAAATGTGGTCAATTCAGATCGATTACAGCAGTTCGATAGAAATTGATTTATGCTTAATAGAGTTTTAACCATCGCGATAGGCAAGAAGGACTTAATATGCAAGAACTGGATCCGCTATTACGAGACAAAGTACGCAGTCTAGGTTATAGCCTAGGAGAAACCATCGCTGACGATTGTGGCGATGATATTTTTAAATTAATTGAGCAAATCCGCAATCAATCGAAACGCGCTCACAATGGCAGTGATGATGATAAAGCCGCACTGATCACTTTATTGAAGGGCTTAAAAGATAATGAGCTAGTGCCCGTGGCTCGAGGTTTCAGTCAATTTTTAAATTTAGCCAATATTGCTGAACAGCAACACTCGCTCAGTTGGCGTCGAGAAGATGCCGAGACCGACAGTGTTGACTTTATTCTTGAGGATGTTTTTAGCGCCATAGTAAAGCAGTTGAAAGGAACCCAGTTAAATGATGAGTTGTGTAACCTAGATATCGAACTGGTATTAACAGCGCACCCCACTGAAATTATTCGCCGCACCTTGATTAAAAAGTACGATGAAATAGCGGAAGTATTACAAGTGCTGGATGATATTCGTGATAATCATCCTAAGCGTAATGAATACCATCAACAGCTCAATAATTTAATTGCAGAGATATGGCGCTCTGACGAAATTAGACAGCAGCGACCTACCGCAGTTGAAGAAGCGAAGTGGGGCTTTGCGGTTATCGAAAATTCACTGTGGCAAGCTATACCTAGGCTAATGCGCGAGTTGGATAACAAGTTATTATCACAAGGTGAAAAATCATTAGGTCTTGATGTTTGCCCCATTCATTTTGCATCTTGGATGGGCGGTGATCGTGATGGTAATCCTAACGTTACCGCAGATGTTACCGGTGAAGTTTTATACCTGGCTCGTTGGATGGCGGCCGATCTTTATTTACGTGACTTAAATGAATTAAGCACCCAGCTGTCTATGGTGCAAGCAACCGATGAATTGCAATCATTGGTTGGCGATACCGGTGAACCGTATCGAGAGTGTTTAAATCAACTTAAACATAAATTAAAACAAACCAAAGCCTGGGCAGCAGAAAGCGCACGTTTAAAAAGTCATAGCAGTTTGCCTCATGTGGATGAGTTAGAAACCTTATTTAATCCTTTAGTGCTTTGCTATCAGTCTTTGTGTGAAACGGGGATGTCAGGCATTGCTAATCGTGATTTGTTAGACGTTATTCGTCGTATGGCATGTTTTGGTTTAACGTTAACCCGTTTGGATATTCGTCAGGAATCGACTCGTCATAGCCAAGTTGTTTCTGAATTGTGTGATTTTTATCAACTTGGAGATTATGCCCGTTGGGATGAAGAGCAAAAGCAGCAGTTTTTGTTGAAAGAGTTAGAAAATAAAAGACCTTTATTACCGCAACAAGCCGTCAATTGTTCTTTAACCGCGGCTGAAAATGACAACCTTGATGATGTTTTCTGGAAGCCTAGTGATGACTGTAATGAAGTTTTAAAAACCATGCAGGTTATTGCTGATCAAGACGGAAAAGGCATTGCTAACTATATTATTTCGATGGCCAGTGAGCCTTCCGATATTTTGGCCGTGGCGCTATTACTAAAAGCCAGCGGTGTTGAACGCCGATTGCCGATTGTTCCATTATTTGAAACCCTTGATGATTTGCAGTTTGCTGCAGAGCGTATGAACAAATTGTTCAGCTTGCCTTGGTATAAAAAATATTGCGGCTTACATCAGCAGGTGATGATTGGTTATTCTGACTCCGCTAAAGACGCAGGCAATATGGCAGCGGCTTGGGCGCAATATAAAACCCAAGAAGAGCTGGTTGATTGTGCACTTAAACATGGTATCGAACTCACATTATTTCATGGTCGTGGTGGTACGGTGGGTCGTGGTGGCGGCCCTGCGCAGAGAGCAATTTTGGCGCAACCTCCAGGGTCTGTTAAAGGTAGGCTGCGAGTAACCGAGCAAGGGGAGATGATTCGGTTTAAGTTTGGCTTTCCTTCTGTTGCTTTACGTAGCCTCAAAATTTATTTAGCGGCGGTGCTTGAAGCAACATTATTACCTCCAAAAGCCCCTGAAGATGATTGGCGTGAATTAATGGAGTCGATGGCTCAGAGTAGCGTGATCTCTTATCGAAAATTGGTACGAGAAGATAAAGACTTTGTCCCGTATTTTAGATCGGCAACACCAGAGCAAGAGCTGGGTAAGTTAGCGCTCGGAAGTCGCCCGGCAAGACGAAAAGCCAGCGGTGGCATTGAATCTTTACGAGCGATTCCATGGATCTTTGCTTGGATGCAAATTCGCTTAATGGTGCCAGCATGGTTAGGAGCCGATCAAGCGTTAGCCGATGTTGCGCATGGAGATTCTGCAGCAGGCGATGCCATTTTAGGCGATAACGATAATACGCGCTTACTGCAGACGATGTATCAACAATGGCCTTTTTTCGCTACCTATATCGATATGCTCGATATGATCGTAGGTAAAACCGATATTGATATTGCGGCCTATTATGACCAGCAGTTGGTGGCCGAGGACTTAAGGGCTATTGGCGAGCAATTACGTCAGCGCTTATCTGAAATTGGTCAGTATTTATCGCTTATCAAACCTAATTTGGGTGAGGGTTCACAAACCTCGGCACAATCTCAAACAATGCAAGTCAGAGGAACTTATACCGATCCATTGCACTATTTACAGGCTGAGTTATTACAACGGGCTAGATCGGAAAATCATGCGAAAGAGGTGGAGCGCGCTTTGATGGTGACGATGACAGGGATTGCGGCTGGGATGCGCAATACTGGCTAAATCCTTGATTAATAACTAATGGCGGAGTAAAGTTAGGCCTATTTTTTTCATGGTCTGGCTGTTTTTTGTACAGCTAGGCCCGATATCAGTTTCAGTAAATTATGAGGAGAGGCGCATGCGCGTAATCTTATTGGGCGCCCCAGGTGCAGGTAAAGGTACACAGGCTCAGTTCATTTGTGAGAAATATGATATTCCTCAAATTTCAACGGGTGATATGCTTCGTGCGGCAGTGAAAGCTGAATCTCCTTTAGGTTTGAAGGTAAAAGACATCATGACAACGGGTGGTTTGGTATCTGACGATATTATTATTGCCTTAGTGAAAGAGCGCATCACTGAAAGTGACTGTGCAAATGGTTTCTTATTCGATGGTTTTCCTCGCACGATTCCTCAAGCTGAAGCGATGGTTGCAGCCGGTGTTGCGATTGATTACGTTGTTGAAATTGACGTTGATGATGAAGAAATCGTTGGCCGTTTAAGTGGTCGTCGTGTTCATCCTAATTCTGGTCGTACTTATCACGTTATTTATAATCCACCTAAAGTGGAAGATAAAGATGATGTGACAGGTGAAGATCTTATTCATCGTGCAGATGATTCTGAAGAAACTGTTCGTAATCGTTTGGGTATTTATCACGATCAAACTAAGCCATTAGTCGCTTTCTATAAGCAATTTGAAACTGAAAATGCTGAAACTAAGTATGTTCATATTGCTGGCGTAGGTTCTTTAGAAGAAATTACCGCTAAAGTAATGGAATCTCTAGGTGCTTGAATGCGCAGATTCGTTTGAATAATGCTTGATTAAAAAAAGACCCAAAGGGTCTTTTTTTATGTCTGAAATTTATGCCTGTGCAAAAAACTCCATTATGTTAAATGCATTTGGGTGTAATTATTCAGCAATTTTTGAATGTAGTCAGTTTTAAGTAACGATTAATTTTTCATACTATTTGATTTTTCACGGCGGTTTATTGAGCCTATTAACGAGAGTTGTCGAATTTCAGATATTGTTATAAATATAATTAACGAAAGGTTATTAAAAATTATTGGCTTAAATAAAATTAATTTTAAATATTTTTAAAGGATATCTTGAATATTTGATGAAATAATGCACTTTTTTTTGGTTTTTGCCGCTAAAAACACTATTATTGACCTCGTCATCTTCCGCGCAATTATATTTGTGCTAATTTTAATATGAATAACATATTAGCTAATCGAGGAATTAATAATGGGCAGACCTAAAAAGAACCCGGCAGCCGCTAAAAAAGTAGTTGCTAAAAAAGCTCCTGCTAAACGTGCGACGAAACCTGCTGCTAAAAAAACAATTGCTAAAAAAGCAACGAATGTTGTTGCTGTTGCTCCAGCAGTTGCAAAAGCTCAAACTGCAATTGAAAAAGCAACAAAAGCGATCGCCGCTCAACAAGTTAAGATTGATGCTGCTATTAAAAAGCAAGCTGTTGCTAAAGCAAAAGCCACTAAGCCTAAACCAACCGCGGCTATTAAACGTGCTGTGGTAACGGCTAATGCGAAAGTTCGTTCTGAGAAAGAAAAACTAGCACCTTTAAAAGCTCAGTTGCGTGAAGCTAAAGTTGCTTTGAAAGTGGCAGAAATGGATGCTAAAGCGGCAGAAGTTGAAGCAAAAGCGAAAGCGGTTATTGCTGATTTTGAAGCGTCTTTGAATGTTAAGTCTGAAGCTGACTTGAAGAAAGCATTAGCAGATTTTGAACAGTCTTGGACTAAATCCCGCGAGCGTCAAATTGCGGCTAAAGTTAAGGCGCGTACTGCTAAAGAAGCTAAGAAAGCAAAAGCAGCGGCTAAAAAATTAGCGGCTAAAGCGAAAGCCTTGGTTGCACCTGCTAAGAAAAAGCCAGCGGTTAAAGCAAAGTCTGCTGCGAAAACAGCCGTCGTTAAAAAAGCACCTGTTAAAAAAGCGCCAGTAGCTAAGAAAGCTGGCCGTGGTCGTCCTGCTAAAAAATAGTACGGGAACGGGTTCTAGCCCAGAGTTCTTGTTTATTTAAGTGACAATAAAGCCCTAGAGTCAATTCTAGGGCTTTTTTTTGCTCAATTTTCAAATGTTGTTCAGTGTTTGTTATACTGCGGCAAATTTTAACCATGTTAGTAAATTCAATGAGTAATATCCTCGTTTTAGATGCCTCCGCTTCTTGGTGTTCAGCGGCACTTAGTATCAATGGTACGGTGTACAGTGCGGCCCAGTTACAGCCTCGTAAGCATGCTCAGCTATTGATGCCGATGATTGAAAACTTGTGTCAGCAAGCGGGCATTAAGCCAAAGCAGCTTGACGGAATTGCATTTGGCAAGGGTCCTGGTTCTTTTACTGGGCTTCGCATTGCTATTTCAGTTGCCCAAGGTCTGTCATTAGCAACAGACGCCAAGCTTTATGGCATTTCTTCCTTGCAAGCACTTGCTTGGCAAGCAATGAAAGTGAAAGACAATGAGCATGTTGTTGCGATTATGAATGCTCATATGGGAGAGGTGTTTTATGCTGCTTATCATAAAACAGAGCAAGGCTTGGTGGCGATTATTGAAGATGCTTTAGCGAAACCTGAACAGGTAGATCTTTCATTATTGGCATCGGCTAATGATTGGTCAGGTATTTCTTGGTTGGGAGCAGGAGATGGTTTTCAGTTTGCTGATCAAATGCCGCAGGTTTTAGCTGTTGTTGATACGGTCGAAGAAGATATTGCTGCTATTGCAGAGAGCATGATGGACATCGCTTTGGTCGCTTGGCAGCAAGGTAAATTTACGACGGCAGAGCATCAGCAGCCGGTCTATTTACGCGATACTGTTGCTTGGAAAAAGCTGGCGGAGCAACCGTCATTGCTTAATAAATAACTCATATAAATAACTTACATAAATAGAGATGAATTGCTGTCGTTGTTATCTGGTAGCAATACACAATAGGAAATTGTTGAAATGGATTTAATTCAAATTATTGTTTTATCGTTGTTGCAAGGTTTTACCGAATTCTTGCCGATCTCAAGTTCTGCGCATTTAATTTTGCCTTCGCAAATTTTAGGCTGGGCTGATCAGGGATTGGCTTTTGATGTTGCCACACACATTGGCACACTCGTCGCTGTGATTATCTATTTTCGCCGAGATGTCGTTGCGATAACTCAAGGCTGGTTAACGACCGGTTTTTCGACCAAGATGAATAATAACGCACGGTTAGCTTGGGCTATTGTAATTGCAACAATACCCGCGGGCTTGGTGGGTTTAATTTATGGCGATTGGATAGAAGCGAATTTTCGCTCAAGTGAAGTCATTGCTTATGCAACGATTGGCTTTGGTTTGTTATTACTTGCGGCCGATCGTATGGCCAATGAACATAAAGATATGTTGCAAATGACACTGCTTGCGGCATTGATTATTGGTATTTTCCAAGCATTTGCTTTGATTCCTGGAACGTCTCGCTCGGGTATTACCATGACCGCTGCTCTATTTTTAGGTTTTCAGCGTCAATCTGCTGCCCGCTTTTCATTTTTAATTTCAATCCCTCTTATATTAGCCGCGGGTTTATTAAAAACGAAAGATCTGATTGAGCAAGCGACGCAAGTTAATTGGTTGGAGATTGGTTTGGCGGCGTTGCTTTCTGCGATCAGTGCTTATGTCTGTATTTATTTCTTTCTAGCCATGATTAATCGCATTGGCATGCTGCCTTTTGTTATTTACCGTTTAGCATTGGGTATTATCTTGTTGGTGTGGTTTGTTTAATGGCGTTATTAGATGGAATAATTCAGCAATCTGAAACTGAGCTATTTGATTTACCCGCATGGCGTGAAGAATGGCAAATTGATGCTGTTGAGTTTGATCAATTACAGCACGCGGGTTTGTACATGCTGGTTGATGGGCAGCGTATAAGTCTTCAGCAGGGGGGTAAAAAGGCTCCAGGGCCTGTCTTTGTCGATTTTGTTAGTGGTGCTAGCGCGCATCGTCGAAAATACGGTGGCGGCAAGGGGCAAAGCATTGCTAAGGCCGTTGGTATCAGCAGCGCCTACAAACCGACGGTCTTGGATGCTACTGCAGGTCTTGGGCGTGATGGATTTGTATTAGCAACCTTAGGCTGCCATGTCACGTTGATAGAACGCCACCCGGTGGTTTATTTATTATTAAAAAGTGGTTTGCAATGTGCCCAAGGCGAAAGGGAAATAGCCGATATTATGTCGCGCATGAAATTGCTGCAAGGTAACTCTATTGAGCTATTGCGAGATTGGTTTGAATTGGGTTATGAGCAGCCTGATGTTGTTTATTTGGATCCCATGTTTCCACATTCAAATGCTTCAGCAGAAGCCAAAAAAGAAATGAAATTATTTCGTACTTTGGTTGGAGCAGATTTGGATGAAGATCAATTATGGGCTCAGGCGGATGCCATTGCGCGTTGTCGCATTGTGGTGAAACGACCTGCTAAAGCACCACCATTGGCAGGTAAGCAACCGAGTTATACATTAGCCGGTAAGGCTAATCGTTTTGATGTCTATTCTAAAACAAAGGTCGAGGCTAAACCCATTTAGCCACCCTTGTGGGTGGCTATTAAGTATGTGAATTTTATTCAGATTCTTGCCAAGTAATTTGCAAAATACTCTGGCGTAAACTCGCATCCAATACTTTTTCTAACTCAAGTGTCATAACGGTGAGGCTTTCGTCAAAAATTAGCTGTTCATCTTCGTCAGTATGAATTAATCCCTGACTCAGTAATTGCTCGATGAGTGTACGGAACAGATTTTTATCGAAAAATTCTGGTGTGCTAATGCCATGCAGTATGGATATGCGTGACGCTAAAATAGAAGACTGTTCTTCAAGTTCTTTCGCGGTTGCATTACCACTGCCAATTTTTCGTAATAAAGATAAGGTTAAGAAATAACGTTCTTGAGTTTGCATCGCAACTTGGCCAAAACCGGACAGCTTTAGGTACTCGTTAGAGTTCGCTGCAGGGCGGCTAAAATGATCGCCGTCGCGTTCGATGAGTCCAAGATTCACCATAGCTTGTAAGCAAACTTCGACTACTTCTGGTAGCTCTTCTAAATCCCAGCGTAAAAATAATTCCGCCTTGAAGAAAGGATATAAAAACTTACACAGTGTCTGAATTTCTTCGAGGTTATGATCGCGATTATTAACAAATAAGCTGGCCAATAAAGAAGGCATTGCAAAGATATGGAAGACGTTATTGCGATAATAGCTTAAAGAAATTGCTTGATGTTCATCGGCTTGAACGATTTCACCTAGGCTGTGTTTCGCAATCGAGATCATGCCCATGTTTTCAGCATAAGCGATCCATTCTTTACCATCACCTTCTGGAATTTCGACAAGGTCGGTATACGGTAAAGTTTGCAGCAATTTCTTGTAGTCATCCAATTTGTTTGCCAGTAATTGGGCGTCCATGGCTAGATAGGGGGTCGCTAATAAACCGGTAGCCACTAAATTGATTGGATTGACGGAGGCGGCATTGTTGATTTGCGTAGCCACTTCAAGGGCCAGTTTGTTGACGACCTTGGGTGTCCAATCGGGTTTAAAATTATTCTGGCTGCGTTCCTCGCGCCAATTAGGCTGCTCCGCATCCAATAGATGATCGAAGTTAATGGGGTTGCCAAACGTCACGCGTACTTTACCGAAGGAGCGTTTCATATTTCGCACTGACGCAAAAATGCCACCGAGTCCTTCTTTTTTCTTTTTCTTGCCTTTCAGTTCGCCTTGATAGCTATTAGATTCAAATACTTTTTCATAGCCAACATAAACTGGCATAAAAATAATTGGCTTAGTTGAATCACGCAAATAACTTCTCAGAGTCATCGCCAGCATGCCTGCTTTAGGATTGAGGGTACGCCCAGTTCGGCTGCGACCACCTTCAACAAAGTATTCGGTTGAATAACCATTTTTGAATACCGAGTGTAGGTATTCATCAAAGACCGCGGCGTATAATTTGTTGCCCTTAAAAGTACGGCGCATAAAGAAAGCACCACCACGGCGTAAAATAGGCCCAGCAATCGGCATGTTTAAGTTGATCCCAGCCGCAATATGCGGGACTTGGAGGCCGTTATGGTAAAGCACATACGAGAGTAACAAATAATCGATATGACTACGGTGACAAGGAACGTAGATGATTTCATTATCTTTGTTCGCATCTTGTAGGCGTTCAATATTGTAAATGTTGACGCCGTTATAAATTTTATTCCAAACCCAAGTTAAAACAACATCCAAGAAACGAATGGCGGTATGGGTCATGTTGGCCGCAATTTCATCGGCGTATTTTAGGGCTAAAGCATTGGCTTTTTTACGACTGATGTTTTTCGTTTTCATTTCCTCTTCAATGGCTTCGATCACCAAAGGTTTACGAGGAATTTGATGTACTAAGGTGCTGCGGTGGGATAGATCAGGACCTAATACCGTTGCATTCACCTGACGGAAGTGAACACGTAATACGCGGGAAAGTTTGCGCGCTGTTATTTCGGTATCTTTGCCTTCATCAATCAGTTGGCGCAGTGATATCGGAGTACTGAAGCGAATCGCCGTTTCACGTCCATTTAATAAAATGGCCATAATGGTGGAAAGGCGGCCACCTAGTGTGCCACTGCTTTGTAACCAGATCTTTAGGAACGAGCGTTCTTTATCAGGGCTGCGACCCCAATAAACGACGACGGGAACAATTTGAATGTCTTGCTCTTTTTGATCACGAATTAAATCGATCCAGCGGGTAAGACGTTTTGAAACAAGAGGTATGCCGCGTTTACGAAAGGGTGCGCCAGCACGTTTGTAGCTGGAAAAAAATGGGCTGATATTTTTTTGTTGCTCACCAATCTTGGTCTCTAGAATGCTGGGTAAGCCAGCATCTGTTATCACTTTATCAATCACTAATTCTTGGCCATTAGATTTATATTGCAAGGCATAAACAATAGGCTTGCTGCTATCTAATCCAAGATCTTGTGCGGTGGGACCAATGATTTTTGTATTAACTAATGTATGGATTAAGCGCTGCTTAAAACGAAATAACCCATTATTAATCGCCGTGATTAAATTCATGCTAACAATTCCAATGTAAATAACAGGCTAAGTTTACCTGCTCAGTGCATTGGGTTAAATGGCTATTATGCCAATATCTTAGGTAATGACTCTTATTTAACGAAATTGTTAGCTAAAATGAATATGATCAAGAAAAAAGTACTTATTAATAGTGAGGCGGAGGAGGTTCAATAAAGCTACCGGATGTTTGTGTGCCTTGGCTGCCACCGATGCTTTGAACTTGTTGGTATAAATATTTTAGCGCGTCTTTTGCTGTTTTATTATCAAACTGCAGCTCTACCAAGGCATCGTTTAATTGTTCGATATGATGTTCTAGGTAAGCAACTTTTGTTTCAAGTTGCTCGATTTGCTGTTGCTGATTGTCACTTTGTGAGCTTGTCATAAGGTTCTCGATGAATTTTTTCGAATTGTTACAGGCTATTGGGTGAGGGTCAAAGGAATACTGGTGTAACTTGGTAAAGTTGTACGTTATTTGATCAAAAAGAGTTATTAATTACAGTACGAGCGTTTTGCTTTTCTATCGTATTGATTTTTGTAATGAATTAGGCTTTCATAGCTAGGCTTTGTGGCTTTGTTTGGTCTTAAGCAAAAGAAAAACAGACAAAAATTTGCATCGAAAGAGAGAAAAGGATGAAAGGTATTATGATTAGAAAGTTTATTGTGAGTTTAGTGCTCGCGCTGATTGCTCCATTTATTTTAAAAGTAGCATTAAATAAGGTACTTGTAGGTATCACTTTAGCTTCTGGAAGTACGTTAGCAGAGAGTTTGTCATCTCTTCCTAATGTCGGTGTTATTTATACAATTGTGGCGTTGATCTTCTTCGCGATTGCTTTTATTTCTGCTTTGGCTGTTCCTGCGCGTCGTCGCCGTAATCGTTCAAGTGGTACTGTTGTGGAAAGCGATGTTGATGATGGTCGTGAGCGTGGAATGGTTAAGTGGTTTAATGTTAAAAAAGGTTTTGGTTTTATTACGTGGGATGACGGTGAAGATGTTTTCGTTCACTTCCGTTCTATTCGTGGTCAAGGTCATCGTTCTTTGACGGAAGGTCAGCGTGTTAAATTTATGGTTGTACGCGGCCAGAAAGGACCACAAGCTGAAGATGTTTCAGTTGTTCGTGGTTAATCGCTACTGAATAGATTCAGGCTGAGAATTGGCGGGTCTAGTCGTTAAAAGAGAAGAGGCGGATTATCCGCCTTTTTTTGTGCCTGCTGGTAAGGTAAAAATTATTGTGGGTCTTTGGTTTTTATTGGCCTGATGGAAGTTGATCTTTCTTGATTTTTGCTACTTTGGCCATTTGGGGTAGATGTCTAAGAGGGCAGGTGAGGGTGATATCATCATCGGGCGCTTGCATTTGGCCCAGGCGGTTAAAATACTCAATAAACAGTAGCTTGATTTGGTTTAATGGCGACATAAAAAAGCCCCTCTATGCTGGTTATACATCAAGTATAGCCAGCATAGAGGGGCTTGTTTAAAAGCTTTGTTACAAAAAGTAGTCAGTCAAAATGCAAAACTAAGACTTAAACTTTCTGAACAAGCTCTTTTAATAGGCGTGGATTAGCTACTAGGATATCAGCAGGTGCTTTAATCAACGGTGCGCCTGATAGGTTTGCTGTTAAGCAGCCAGATTCATGAGCAATTAAGCTACCAGCATTCAGTGAGAACTCATCCATATCACAAAGCATGGCACCGTGTAGGCGGTCTGCTGCGGTATAAGCCATCATTAGTACGCTACTGCCAAGAGCACGAACATCGTTCGCTTGTGCCATTAGACTGGTGATTTTTTGGCGGATTTCGAAAACACGCTCACCTTCGCTATGGTTCGGAGTTTTGAAGCCGATAAGAGCTTGTCCGATTTCACGCAGTTGACCACAGCGTAAGCGGCGGTTATTTAATTGCGCGCCACGACCACGGCTAGCGCTGAACTCGTCACCGTTCATTGGGTTAATAACCACGGTATGTTCAGTTTTGCCATTAACTAAGCAGCTTACGATGATTGCGAAATCAGGTAGGCCTACGCGAAAGTTAACCAGGTCATCGATGACACATACTTGCCATTGATTTCTAGGTGCGCCTTCAGCTGGGCTGTGAAAGCCAGTTTCACGGCCTTGGTAGCTATCTTCTGGGCAGGCGTTTTTGAGCTCAAAAATAATGCTCTTTTCAAGGCCGATGG
>CAWVSY010000020.1:0-58669 GCA_963933055.1 uncultured Oleispira sp. | reverse complement strand
TTTTCAGTTGGAGAGTTTTCAGGTGTTGCAGTAAGTATTGCGTGTGTAGCTTGCAGTTTAGCATTCTGTTCGAGTACGATGCGTTTTTCTTCTGCACGTTTTGCATCTTTGTATTTCTTTTCGGCGGCTTCATGTTTGTCATAGGCATCGACGACTTTTTGTACCATTGGGTGACGCACCACATCGGAGTTGGCAAAGTGTGTGAGGCCGATACCTTCAATACCGTCTAATACGTCGAGCACATGGCGTAAGCCTGATTGTACACCGCGTGGTAAATCGACTTGGGTAATATCCCCAGTCACGACGGCTTTAGAGCCAAAACCAATACGAGTTAGGAACATTTTCATTTGTTCACGGGTTGTATTTTGGCTTTCATCCAATATCACGTAACAATGGCTCAGTGTTCGGCCACGCATATAAGCGAGAGGTGCAACTTCGATAATGTTTTTCTCGATGAGTTTTTCAACTTGCTCGCTGCCCAGCATATCGTTAAGAGCATCGTACAGTGGCCGTAAATACGGATCGATTTTTTGTGATAAGTCTCCGGGTAAAAACCCAAGTTTTTCTCCGGCTTCAACGGCGGGGCGTACTAATAGAATACGGCTCACTTCGTCGCGCATTAACGCTTCAACCGCGCAGGCAACCGCTAGGTAAGTTTTGCCCGTTCCGGCTGGGCCAACCCCAAAGTTAATAACATTCTCACGAATGGTTTTTAGGTAGCTTTGCTGATGATCACCGCGAGCTTGCAGCATCATACGGGGGGTTTTGATTACGTTGGCTTCATCGTGATGGCCACTGGCTTTTTTACGCTGGTAAGCGTGCTCAGACTTGGCTTCACGTAATAATAAGTGGATGAGATCGGGTGTGATCTCTGTGCCATTGTGGGTTTCGTGATAAAGGCGGTTAATCAGGTTTTTCACTGCTTCCGCTTTATCGAGATTGCCTTCAATTTGGAAGCGCGCACCCCGATTGTAAATTTTGATTTTGAAGTGGTTGGCAATTTGTTTGATATGGCTATCAAGTTGGCCGCAGAGGTTGGCAAGGCGCTTAGCATTTTCGGGTTCTACACGAAAAGTGATGCCATGCTTGGCGCTTTGCTTTTCATTTATTAAGGCTAGTTCTTCACTCAAGTGGGGTCTCGCTCCCGATCTGTAGGTAATGTCTTAGCTTATGCTGAATCGAGGTAGGTTCGCAAGGCGTAAAATTGCGTTTCGTGCTGGTATTCATCTTGTCAGTTAAATTTTGTAAGGTCGCCATGAATATTTCTCTACGGGCTCAGCGATCACTTCCTTGTGATCGATGTCCTGCAAAATCAATTACCAGCGGTTATCGCGCGTATGCGAATGCTTGTTCAGCGATTGACTAAACTTAATAAGCCAATTCAGGCTCGATAACGGTCCCGCGTAGGCTATTACGCAAGCATTCGTCGACTCTTACTTTTACAAATTTATTGATTAAACCATGGTCAGCGCTGGTGAAGTTAACAACACGGTTGTTTTCGGTACGACCTTGCAGTTGGCCAGGGTCTTTCTTAGAAACACCGGTCACTAAAATGGTTTCAATGTTGCCGACCATTTTGCGCGCGATGTCTTGTGCTTGCTGGTTAATGCGATCTTGAAGAATCGCTAAGCGCTGCTTTTTAACGTCTTCTGGGGTTTCGTCTTCAAGGTCTGAAGCTGGAGTACCTGGACGTGCGCTGTAGATAAAGCTAAACGACATATCGAAGCCGATTTCGCCAATCAAATCCATTGTATCTTGGAAGTCTTGCTCTGTTTCACCAGGAAAGCCAATGATGAAATCTGAAGACATGCATAAATCAGGGCGGATTTGTTGAATACGCTTCACTTTAGCAATGTACTCATCACGGCCGTGGCCACGTTTCATCGCGCTTAGGATTTTGTCTGAGCCACTTTGCACAGGAAGGTGAAGATGACTTACCAACTCAGGGACTTCAGCATAAACGTCGATAAGGCTTTCGCTGAATTCCATTGGGTGCGATGTTGTGAAACGAATACGGTCAATACCATCGATATCAGCAACACGAGTTATTAGCTCCGCAAGGTCGGCATAGTCTTCGGCATCGCCGGTATTATTGATGTCGTTACCTTGCGCGTCTGAAATAATAACGCCGGTGCCTGCTTGTGCGCGAGCCGCTGCGGCGACTGCGCCACTGAATATGCCACCACGATAGGCGTTTACGTTCTGACCCAGTAGGTTCACTTCACGCACGCCTTGCGCGGCAATTTCTTCTACTTCTTTCAATACATCGTGTAATGGACGACTAACTTCTTCGCCGCGGGTATACGGTACAACGCAGAAAGAACAGTACTTAGAGCAACCTTCCATAATAGAAACAAAGGCACTGGCGCCTTCTACTTTCGGTGCGGGTAGGTGGTCGAATTTTTCGATTTCAGGGAACGAAATATCAACGACTTTTTCATGATTTACTGACTTATTCACCATTTCTGGCAAACGGTGCAAGGTTTGAGGGCCAAAAACCATATCAACCACCGGTGCACGGTGCATGATCGCTTTGCCTTCTTGGCTAGCAACACAGCCGCCAACACCGATGATTAGATCGGGATTTTTTTCTTTAAGGTGCTTCCAGCGACCCAGCTGGTGGAATACTTTCTCTTGCGCTTTTTCGCGAATAGAGCAGGTATTCAGCAAGATAACATCGGCTTCAGACTCTTTGTCTGTGATTTCCATTTCATGGCTTTCACCCAGCATATCAGCCATACGAGACGAATCGTATTCGTTCATCTGACAACCGTGGGTTTTTATAAACAGCTTTTTCGCCATGATTCAGCGACCTCGTTTTAATCTGGGGTGTACGTGCTAAAGAGTTAATTGCGCGGCATTATACTGCTCAATGGCTGAACAATCTAATCTTCAATGCCTCTAGGGCATGCTTTATAGGTAAGTATGGTAAAATACCTTTTTTCTTTAATGAGTTAGAGCCAAATGGCCGAGAAACCCACTGCTGAGCCAATTTATCGCGTTATTTTTAATAACCAGGGTGAAGTATACGAGCTATATACCCGCTATATTTTCCAAAGTGAGATGTATGGCTTTATTGAAGTCGAAGAGCTGTTATTTGATGAGAGTCAGGTAAGCAGTGCTACGGACGAGACTGAGGCTAAAATCAGCTTCGATAAATTAAAGTTAGAATTCACTGGGGTTAAGCGCAGTTTCATTCCATTACCCTCTATTAGTCGCATTGATGAGATGGAAAAACCGGGTATTGTGAAAGTGACTCAAGTGAAGGATAGTCCTGTGGGCAATGTTCGTCATTTTCCGAGCACCGCGTTTAAGCGCCCGCCTGTCGATCCGGTTGATTCTTCTTCGGATGAAACTCCAGAAGATTAGTCTGTCATTGAAGTGCTTTACCTAGGGTGACGGATGGCAGCTCGTTAAACAGCTGCTTATAATCTTGGGTGAACTGGCTTAAATGCCAAAACCCCCATTTTGCGGCAACATCTGCAATGGATACTCGATCGCTGGTTAATAGCTCTCTGCGCGCACCATTGAGCCGACTTGTGCGTAAATAGCGCAGTGGGCTAATACCTAAAATGGTTTCAAAGCTGTATTGCAATGTGCGTCGACTAACATGGCACAAAGTACATAGGTCATTAATACTAACGGCACTGTTTTGATGCAATCGTAAATATTCTTTTGCTTGCTCTACAATGTGTTGGCGGTGTAAAAAACTGATGGCCGATTTTTTTACCGGTTGAGAATTTTCTAAACTTTCGAGCAGTGCCATCATGATGACATCGTATTGAAGTTTTGCAGGTTTTTGCTGGTGATTCTTATCTGCGAGTAAATTATTAAGCACAAAGCGTAATGCTGTAATTGTTTTTTGCGGTAAGGTCAGCCGCCCTTGCTGGTATAAATGCGTCCAATTGATTGAGACATTTTGGTTCTCAGCCATCTTTTCAATGGTCTTTTGTTTTACGACCAACCCATAAATATCAAAATCGTTCGGTGTTATTAATTCAAACTGCTGAGTGCCTGGGCGACACATAATGTGGTTCTTTTCGATATGCATGCCATTAATTTTACTGCTTTGATTTTCATTAACGGGTATCCCAAGCCAAAGTGATTGATCCCAAGTACAGCAGCTTTGTCTTAATGCTTGGCTAGTATGTTCTTGGAAACATTGCAGTCCATCAAATTGCAGCTCTATTAGCTGCCCATAAAAATTCCCTGCACTCATTTGGTCATACTGTTGCTGCCAGTTCGTTAAATTATGAGCATGTTGGTCTGCATCTGTTGCTGCTAATTCTAATTTTGAATAATGTAAAAAATTATCGCCCTTATTTAGTGCAGCAGTAGCAAGAGGTGATTTCATAGTGTGCATTTCTTGTATTTCCTTTCCTGACTTTTCTCAAAAACCATCTAAAACATTGCCAAAATTCGATAACGACAAAAAAAATTGCTTGTTATCGTATTAATAAGTTTTTAGTCAGCAAAAAGCATTCCTCTTACCATTATTTTTAGAGGTTTAAATTTTGTGATTTATATTGGAGAGAAAATTCGGTGCATAGACAGACTGCAAATTATAAATATGTACTTGGTCAACGTACTTTTGAGTTTATCGATTTAAAAGATTTAATGGCCAAAGCAACACCTGTGCGATCGGGAGATCGTTTGGCAGGAGTCGCCGCTGAAAATTCTGAGCAGCGTGCGGTTGCGCAAATGTTATTAGCAGAATTACCGCTTAAAACGTTCTTACAAGACTTATTAATTCCTTATGAAAGTGATGAAGTTACTCGATTGATTATCGATGATCATGATCTTGTGGCTTTTTCATTAATTTCACACTTAACCGTGGGGGATTTTCGTAACTGGCTCTTAAGTGATTTAGCAACCCCTGAAGTACTTGCCCAAGTTCGACCCGGTATTACGCCTGAAATGGCTGCTGCGGTGAGCAAAATTATGCGTAATCAAGATCTTATTTTGGTTGCCAAAAAATGCCATGTAACAACCGCTTTTCGAAATACCATCGGATTGCCTGGACGTTTATCAACTCGTTTACAACCTAATCATCCTACCGATGATGTCACCGGCATTGCTGCCAGTTTATTAGATGGCTTGTTATATGGCAGTGGCGATGCGGTATTAGGAATTAATCCGGCAACGGATAACGTCGCGCAAGCAACAAAGTTGATGCAGTTGATGGATGAGGTGATTCAAAAGTATCAAATTCCAACGCAATCGTGTGTCTTAACGCATGTGACCAATACGTTAGAAGCGATTGAGCAAGGCGCGCCTGTCGATTTGGTTTTTCAATCGATTGGTGGCACAGAAGCGACGAATTCAAGTTTTGGTTTTGATTTGTCTATTTTGGCCGAGGCAGAGCAAGCCGCGTTATCACTGAATCGTGGCACGGTTGGTAATAATGTTATGTATTTTGAAACGGGCCAAGGCAGTGCACTATCAGCGAATGCTCACCATGGTTTAGATCTGCAGACGTGTGAAACCCGTGCTTATGCGGTGGCGAGAAAATTTAACCCATTATTGGTGAATACCGTCGTCGGTTTTATTGGCCCAGAATATTTGTTTGATGGTAAAGAAATTATTCGCGCAGGGTTAGAAGATCATTTCTGCGGCAAGTTATTAGGCTTACCGATGGGATGCGACGTTTGTTATACCAATCATGCTGATGCCGATCAAAATGATATGGACAATCTCTTAACTTTATTGGGCGTGGCTGGCTGCACTTTTATTATGGGAATTCCAGGTTCAGACGATATTATGCTGAACTATCAAACGACCTCTTTTCATGATGCTTTGTATGCACGCCGCGTTCTTGATTTACACCCCGCACCTGAATTTCAGCAGTGGTTAGATCATATGAATATTTTCGATGATGTGCATAACTTTGTTTTAAATGATTCATTACCGTCGGCTTTTTCGGCTTCTTTAAATACTATTTTGGAGAAGCACTAATGAATAAAGCGAAAATGATGCTTAAAGAAAAAGAGAATAATAAACCGCATACGGTTGATAACTCTTGGCATGTATTACGCGAATATACCGCTGCACGCATTGGCCTAGGTCGTGCAGGTATCAGTGTTCCAACAACCCCTCTTTTAGATTTTCAACTCGCTCATGCTCAGGCTCAAGACGCGGTGCATTTACCTTTAGATTGTCAGCAATTGATCGCCGATATTTCATCATCGAATCAGTGTTTAACCGTGCATAGCCAAGTGTTTGATCGAGCCCAGTATTTACAGCGACCTGATTTAGGCCGTCGCTTAAATGCAAAATCTTCTACTTTGTTAAAACAGCATGCCGCGCCCGAAAATGAAGCCTATGACTTAGCAATCGTTATCGTTGATGGCTTGTCTTCTTTTGCTATTCAACAAAATGCTGCGCCTTTATTGCAGCAATTAACTCGACGCTTAAGTATGCAAGGATTATCAAAATCGACGGCAGTAGCCTGTACTTTTCGTTTGGCGCCGTTAGTGATTGTTGAGCAAGGCCGAGTAGCGATTGGTGATGAGGTAGCTGAATTATTAAACGCTAAATCAGTGCTGGTATTGATTGGTGAGCGTCCTGGATTAAGTTCTCCAGACAGTTTGGGAATGTATTTAACCTGGGCACCTAAAGTTGGGCTTACCGACGAGTCACGTAATTGTATTTCAAATGTGCGCCCGGAAGGTCTGGTATACCCGGAAGCGGTGAATAAGGTTTTTTATCTGCTTAGGGAAGCGCATCAGCGCAAATTAACCGGAGTGAATTTAAAAGAGCGATCGCAAGAGGCGGAGAATCCGTTATTGCAACAGGATAAAAATTTTCTGATTTCATAAAACTGATTTATTAAAACTGATTTATTAAAACTGATTTTTTCAAACTAAAGTAAGGTGATGGTATGAGCGATATGACAGTAGATAAAGATTATCTGGCTAAGCGCCAGTTAAAAAAAGGCAGTGCAGGCTGGCTTTTATTAACCGGTTTAGGAATCTCTTATGTGATATCCGGTGATTTTGCTGGGTGGAATTTTGGTATTGCGGAAGCCGGTTGGGGTGGCTTTGCCATTGCGGCGTGCTTGATGGCGGTGATGTATTTTGCGTTGGTATTGTCGCTCGCAGAAATGTCTTCAGCAATTCCAGCCGCGGGTGGTGGTTACAGTTTTGCGCGTCAGGTCATGGGGCCTTCTGGTGGCTTTTTAACGGGGTTAGCTATTTTAATTGAATACGCATTAGCGCCAGCTGCGATTGTTATTTTTATTGGTTCGGCAGTAGAGGAGCTGATCGGTATTAATGGACCTTGGGTATACGCGGCTTTTTATGTCGGTTTTATTGGTATGCATTTAATTGGTGCTGGTGAAGCGTTAAAGGTCATGATGGTAATTACGGCTTTTGCCATTTTCGCGATTATTGCAACGGCCGTTGCTTTACTTGCAGATTTTGATGTTGCGTTATTATTTGATATCGCGGTTACCGATGCTCAAGGTGCTTCTACTTTTATGCCAATGGGCTGGTATGGTATTTGGGCGGCCTTGCCTTTTGCTATGTGGTTATTTCTTGCCGTTGAAGGTGTGCCATTGGCTGCTGAGGAAGCAAAGAACCCAGAAAAAGATGTACCTAAAGGTATTATTGCGGCCATGTCTTTTTTATTAGTAACGGCGATTTTGGTTGTGGTATTGGTTGCGGGTACGGGTGGCGCAGCGGCAATGGGTGCAAGTGCGGTACCTCTGGTTGATGCATTGAATGCAACAGGTAATAATAATTTAGCGGTGATTGTGAACATTTTAGGGCTTGCCGGTTTAGTCGCGTCATTCTTTTCGATTATTTATGGGTATAGCCGTTTGGTATTCGCGTTATCTCGTGCTGGGTATTTACCTAAATTTCTATCGCTGACTAGTAAGCGTAAAGCACCGACTTGGGCTTTGGTGGTGCCTGGTGTATTTGGTTTTCTCGCATCATTAAGTGGCGAAGGTGATTTAATGCTAGCCATGGCGGTTGTGGGTGCCACGATTTCTTACGCGCTGATGGCTTTGAGTCATATTTTGTTACGACTTAAAGAACCTGATATGCCTCGCCCTTATAAAACACCGGGTGGCATTGTGACGTCTTCTACGGCGTTAATATTGTCATTGGTGGCGCTCACCGGGGTGTATGCTTTTGATCCGCGTGCTTTTGGCTTTACGCTTGCGTTGTATGCATTGGGTGCTTGCTACTACTTTTTCTACAGTAAGCATCATTTGGTCGCTAAAACTGCGGAAGAAGAGTTTGCGTTATTGGCGGCGGCTGAATTGGATTTACAGCAGGATGATGAAGAAATTCAGAAACCAGCAGCACAGCTAGCTTGATCGTGATGATGAGTTTTATAGAGCGTTAAACAGGATTTATCGCTGGCATTAATAAGTCCTGCTTCAAGTTTTTGGGGGTGCGACCACTCCAACGCTTGAAGGCTCTACGGTAATTGGGCATGTCGTTAAAGTTTAAATAACGAGCTACCTGCGAGTTATTAAAGCCATTACATTGATAGAGATACAGCGCAGTGGATAGTCGCGTTTGATCTTGTAACTGTTGAAAATTGCTATTGTGTTTTTTCAGCTTACGCTTAAAGGTTGCCGTGCTCATGCGAAAATGCGTCGCAACATCTTCTAATGTTAACGATTGACGAACGTTAGCCTGAATATAATTAAAAACTTGTTCAATAAAACCAATTCTTGCCGTCGAAGTTTTTTGACACTGACGTAAAGCGATATTATAGGCCGTACTGGTTTCATGTTGCCAATTCTGATGCAAATAGGCTTTATCAATGGCCATCACATCGATGCCTAAATCAAAATAGACTTGTTCTCCTAAATTTACTTGGTACTGTTCTTTGTGCTTAGGTTGGGTATGACTGAAGCCAAAATGCCAAGGCAGTTTTTGCTTAGAGCGAAAGCGGCACAGTGCGGAAAATCCTGTCATCCAAGACTCAATCACAAATTTCCTTTGCTCTCCTAGACCGATTGCATCACGCCATTGAATATAACAGTAGCGGCTATCTTGAGTAATAATAGGCGTAATTAGCGGAGATAGTTTTAAGCGATAATCGCTTAGCACTTGTAATGTTTGATAAAGGTTTTGGCAATTGCCTAATAATTGGCTGAAACTATCATAGTGTCCAGGCCAAAGCGTATGTCCCCAGCGAAAACTTAAATCATTATGTTGGTATTCGGATTGAGCATTTTTAATTAAACGTAAAAATTGCTGAGCACTAATATTTTTTTCACCACTCACAACATCTTCGTAAAATAATCCTGTGCCTGATAATAGCTTGTGACTGCTTCGACCTTGTACTAGATCGATGAGCAGTGCGGCATGATGATGCGCTGAATACATCGGATCATCATTTTCATAAGGTAACGCCGAGGATGCGATCATAATGAAGTGCTCATGCGAGATTGCTGACATGAGCCAAGTGAATAGGCTTGTCTTTTAATAACGCAAGGTTCGCCCGTTCAAGCAGTTTTTCAGTCGTTTCTAAAGCCAGGTCATTGTCTTTTTCTGTTTGCCAATGCGCACAGCCAATGCTTACACTTTGAAATTGAGAAGTTGAAGATTGCGGAACCTTAAAAGCAAAGTGTTTTATTGCTTGTTTTAATTCAGCGGCTATTTGGCGACCCTGAGTTAATGACGTGTCTGGTAATATGATGGCGAAACGGTCACCGGCGTAGCGACAGATTAAATCTTGCTGGCGTAAGTTTAATAAGATCAGTTCGCATATTTCTAATAATAAACGGTCACCTTCTTGATTGCCAAACTGACGATTAAATTCTGAGAAATCGTTAATGTCCAATATTAATAAGACTAGGGATTGTTTTCGACTAATATTCTTGTGAGAGGTTAATTGTTGAGAGAGATATTCGAACTGTCCTGTTAGGGTCAGTTGGTCGAAGGCTCTATGTTCACGAAAAACCAACTCACGTTTACGCAATTGATGGTTCAAAGCCAGTTGTTCTTGATGCCAGTGGTATAAACCATAAGTGAGTAACAGAATACCCAAAGGCATGGCAATGGATTCCATTTGATCCCAGAGCAGCGAATTGGGCAGTTGAATAAACTCATCAAGGGTATCTTGCCAAAAGGCAAATAGCATAAACCCGAGTCCTAGCGTTAATAAATCGCTAACGCGACCTTGAGGGCGACTGCCTAAGATAAAAATAATCCAGATCGCTAGAGCAATCGCACAGCCACCTTCGCCAGCGACGTCTAGCCAATCAATGTTATCCCATGACGTAATCTGCCCTAAAGATAAACTCACAAAGGTAGAGATAATAAGCAAACTAATAATCAGAAGTATTTTATTTAGATGCAATTTCAGCAAGCTGAACATAGTGCCGATTCCCGTACAATAAAAAGTATTATTAGTGAATAGCAGAACTATGTGACAGTTATTTTATAGTGCCGCAATTAGTTAAAATATTTATTGGGGGTCAAATTAGCTCAGTGCACTGTCGTAAATGATTCCGTCGGTTGTCTTAATCGCTAAAAAGAGTGCTGGTTAGCGGGCTCAGCGAGGTCAAATTAGATCAAAACGCAACGATCATGCCTCTTAAAGGCCTCTTTTAAAGTGTATGAAGTTCCTAGACCCTAGGTATTAGTTTTTCTGTCATATAACTGTCACCTGGATTTTTTATGGTCACGCCAGATCAAATAAATAACGGGATGTGAATCAACCATGAACTCTGTATTAAAACCCTTAGTCGTTGCGATGGCATTAGCTTCTGCGACTGTTGCAGCTGATGGATCGTTAGAAGGTCGCATTAGTGATGCTAGCAGCCGAGCTAATGTACCGGGCGCAGTATTAAAAATACACGCTAAAGATAATCAGAAAATCAAACGTGAAATTTTGGTTGAGGATGGTCGTTTTCGTTTATCAAATTTGCCTGCGGGCCAATATGATTTAAGCATATCTTTAAGTAATGAAACGCTTTATCAAGACAGTATCGAAATTAAAGATAACGAAGTTTTAGAAAGCAATATTGAAATTAATACTGACAGTCAGCCAGTCGAAGAAGTATTGGTGGTGGGACAGGCGGCACAGATTCAGCGTGCACTCGATCGCCAGCGATATGCCGATAATATGATTAGCGCGATTAATGCTGATGCCATTGGTCAGTTACCTGATAATAATGCAGCAGAAGCTTTGCAGCGCATTCCTGGTTTATCGATTGAAAGAGACCAAGGTGAAGGTCGTTTTGTGCGTGTGCGCGGTATTAGTCCAGATTTGAACAGTGTCTCAGTCAATGGTACTCAGGTACCCGCGCCTGAATCCGGCAGTCGTGCGGTGGCCTTAGATGTGGTACCAGCGGATCTATTAAGTAGCTTAGTCGTCACAAAAACCTTAACCCCTGATATGGATGCGAATTCAATTGGCGGCAGTATTGATGTTAAAAGTTTGTCAGCTTTTGAGCGTGATGGCGGTTTTTATACTTTGCGTGCTGAGGGGGGTTATGATGCGCACAGTGAAGAAACAAGTCCTGCACTGGCATTAACGGGGGGAAATACTTTTCAGCTCAGTGAAGACAATCGCTTTGGTATCGCGGGTGCTTTAAGTTGGGAAAATCGGAAGTTCGGCTCTGATAATGTTGAAACCGGCAGCGCTTGGGATTTTGATGGTGATGATGGGGCGGCTTTAGAAGAATTTGAACAGCGCGATTATACCATTGAGCGTGAGCGCCTTGGCGCCGCATTGAATCTTGATTTAGAGCTCGGTTTGAATACGTCTTTGTATCTGCGCACACTATACAGTGAGTTTAGTGATGACGAGCAGCGCCAAGCCAATGTCATTGAATTCGGTGAAGAAGTATTGAATGACGACAATGAATTAGAGTTCGAGGGTAAAGGTCGCCGTGCGGGTGATACGGGTTTAGGTGAAGTAAAGCGTGAACTAAAAGATCGTAAAGAAACGCAGCGTATTTTCTCTACTACGTTTGGCGCTCAGCATTATATTAACGATTGGACGATTGATTTTGCCGCCGGCTTTAGTAAAGCCAGTGAAGATGATCCTGGTGGTATCGGTAGTGCAACATTTAAGGCCGATGCTTTTGATAATCTGGGCTTCATTAACAGCAAAAAACCAAAGATTATTGCTTCTTCAGATTCGTTAGATCCAAATAATTATGAATTGGACGAAGTTGAATATGAAACGGCAAAAACGTCAGATATTCAAAAAAGCATAAAGTTTGATTTCACGCATGATCTTTATCTAAATGATCATCCAGCGTTGATTAAATTTGGAGTGAAGGCCAGCCAGCGTGAAAAGAAACAGAATATTAATGAATATGTTTTTGAAGACTTAGATGATCATGGCTTTTCTGACGCACAGCTTTCTCTTGCCAATTTTACCAAAGGCCAAGTTGATTATGGTTTAGGAGAGTTTGGCCCTAAGATTTCTGCCGATAAAGTTAATCAATTAGTTGATAGCTTAAATCGCGACGATTTTGTTGATGAAGAAAAATCGCGTATTGCAGATTATACGATTAACGAAGACATTCAAGCCGCTTATGTTATGGGCCGTATTGATATGGATGAATTAAGAGTTTTAGCAGGGGTTCGCTATGAAAGCACCGAGCATCAATTAAAAGGCGTGCGTTCTGACGGTGATGCGAACTTTCAAAATATTGATGAGAAAAATGATTACTCTCATGTCTTACCCGCACTGCATGCTCGTTATCAATTAAGCGACGAGACTCAAATTCGTGCGGCATGGACTAACTCGGTTGTGCGACCTAGCTTTGAGCAGCTCGCACCTAGTTTTGTTGATGATGGTGAAGAGGCAGAATTTGGCAATACGCAGCTGAAGGCGCTTGAGTCTGCCAACTATGATTTGGGTATTGAGCATTTCACGGGAACGGCGGGTACGGTCTCTGCATTCGTTTTCTATAAAGACATTAAAAACTTTGTTTATGAAACCGATATTGCAGGTTCTGCTGGATGGGAAAACTACGACGAAGTTGTTACTTTTGAGAATGGCGAGCAAGCAAGTTTGACTGGCTTAGAGTTGGCCTACTCACAAAAGATGAGCATGCTACCAGCGCCTTTTAACGGGTTAATGCTGAGTACTAACGCAACGTTTAGCGAAAGTGATGCTCGCATTAGCAGTTTTGATGCTGGCCAAAGAATTAATCGCGATATTACTATGCCGAATCAATCTGATTTAACGGGTAACTTTATCTTAGGCTTTGAACGTAATGCTTTAATGCTTCGTCTTGCGGCCAATTATAAATCTGAATACTTATTAGAAGTCGATGACATTGCTGATAAGAGAAAGGATGTTTATCAAGCGGCGCAAACTCAGCTAGATTTCAGCGCTAATTATGCAATTCAAGAAAACCTTAAAGTGAATTTTGAAATTTCTAATATTACCGACGAGCCTTATTACACCTACAGCAATAACGAAAAATACAATACACAATTTGAAGATTATGGTCAGACCTATCGTATTGGGTTGAGCTACAGCAACTTCTAAATGATCGGATAATAATTTATGAATACCTTATTTAAAAATACACGATTAAAAAATGGCTTCAGCCTAACGTTACTCGCGAGCCTATTATCGACGGTGCTAACAGGTTGCGGTTTGCTATCAGGGCATAGCTCTGCGGTTAACCTACAATCTATTAATAGTGAGTTAGCCGAAAATATCAACCAGTTTGATCAGGCTGATGCAATGATTGATACATTTTCTGACAAGGTTGGCTATCCCCTTGAAGGCTTATGTTTCTATCAGCCACAAGGGAATATGAGTGAGCAGCAGGTCTTTTTATTAGATGAATCGTCAATGGCGCATCAAATGTTAATTAGGCAAGAAAAAGAGGATTTCACTCTGCAGGAAATTAGACAGTTTCCATTGCCACCTAACGCAGAATATTGCGTAGTCGATAATGCTAGTGACCAACTATTTGTTAGTGAAGAGCACGTTGGGGTTTGGGTTTATTCGGCTCGTGCAGAAAGTGAAGTGAAACGCACTATCATCGATTTGGTTAAGCCTTATGGCAACTTAATTGAAAATAGTGGTCCGCTAGCGCTGGTTAATCAGCAGCTTTTTGTGGCAGAAAAAGAAAGTCATTATATTCATCAGTATAGCGTTGATAAGCATAAAACTTCCCAGGATAAGGCGATATTACAAGGCCGTTATCAATTAGCCTCAGAGGTAAAATTGGATGGACTGAATGTTAAGCAAGAGGGTGCAAATTTCGTATTAAATTACTTGGATGATCATACTGAGAAAGCTTTTCAAGCGAAGGTATTTTGGGGTGATGATGTAATGAGTAGTTCTGCCGAAAATGAGCGCTATATTATTAATATACCTGCTGATGCTGAAACTCAGCCTGTTAATGATGCTGGTGATGCGGCAGATGACCCCGCTATTTGGCTACACCCAACGGTGGCAGAAAAAAGCTTAATCTTTGGCACCAATAAACAACGTGGATTATTAGTGTATGGCCTCGATGGCGCACTACTACAGCAGCTGGATGTTGGGCGGGTGAATAACGTCGATATTCGCCAAGGATTTACTTATAAAGGATCGGTTGCGGATATTGCGGCGGCCAGTCAGCGTGATAATCGCAGCATTGCTTTGTTTCATATTTCACCGATTGATGGTGAAGTTTTAGCGGTAAATGAAATTATTACTGGCTTAGATGATGTCTATGGCCTGTGTATGTATCGTGGTTTAGAGCGCAAGGTTTATGTATTTATTAATGATCAAGATGGTCGTTATGAACAATATGAAATCAGCGATGGCGCTGCGGGTTGGACAGGTAAGCGAGTGCGTGAATTCAGTGTCGGTTCGCAGCCCGAAGGGTGTACTGCTGATGATAAAAATCAGCGTTTATTTATCGGTGAAGAAAATGTCGCATTATGGACGTTAGGAGCTGAGCCTGATGGCGATAATAATCGCGATAGTAAGATGGAAAAAATATCGGCCATCACTGATTATTTGCAAGCGGATATTGAAGGTATGGATTTATATCAAACGGCCACGGAAAATTATTTATTGGTTTCTAGCCAAGGTAATGACAGTTATGTTCTGTTTCAAGCTGAGGCACCTTATGAATACCTAGGTCGCTTTCGTATCGGTTTGAATGTTGCTAGTGGCATCGATGGTGCTTCTGAAACCGATGGCTTAGCGGTATCGAGTGCTTATTTTGGTGAAAAATATCCACAAGGTTTAGTGGTTGTGCAAGATGGCCGTAATTTAATGCCTCATGAGTCACAAAACTTTAAACTGGTCTCTTGGCAGAAAATTGATCAGGAAATACTGCAATGAAAAACACGTTAACGATGAATGGCTTTGCAGTTAATTTTTCTACGGCAATGTTGGTCGCTATGTTAGCGACTAACATAGTAGGCTGCACAAACTCTACCAGCACTTTGGCTTACCCGCAGTCATTACCTGCACAGCAAGTTAATAATCCCTGGTTTCAGCAAGCGAAGAATGACTTGCAGAATAAAATGCAACATCCTGTGCTGAAAAACTCTTTCAGTAAAGCCCGCAATGTAATTTTGTTTGTCGGTGATGGCATGGGAGTGAGCACCGTTTCTGCTGCCCGTATTTTACAAGGACAAATCGCTGGCCAAGCAGGGGAAGAAAATTTATTAAGTTTTGAAAAATTCCCTTTCTCTGGTTTTTCTAAAACCTATAACGTCAATCAGCAAACCCCAGACTCTGCCGGTACAATGACGGCGATGATGACGGGAATTAAAACGGATGCAGGCGTTTTATCGGTTGATGAACAAGCCAATCGTGGCGACTGCGCTTCCGCTAAGGGGCGAGAGGTTACTACGCTGTTAGAACTGGCTGCGTTAGCAAATAAGGCAACGGGTATTGTCACAACCGCGAGAATTACTCATGCAACGCCTGCGGCAAGTTATGCTAAATCGGCAGAGCGTGATTGGGAAGATGATTCTGAATTAAGCATAGAGGCAAAAGCGGCAGGTTGTATCGATATAGCCCAACAGCTTTTGGCCTTTAACGGTGGTATTGATGTGGTACTTGGGGGTGGGCGTAAGCACTTTTTGCCTGAGGGGAATGTGTCGGGCCTACAGGGTACTCGCCAGGATGGAAAAAACCTGATTGAGCAGTGGCAAAAAGCGTATCCACAGGGGCAATATGTTGATTCTAAACAGCAGCTTTTAACACTGGGGAGAGAAAGTCATGCGCCGATACTGGGTTTATTCAATGATTCACATATGAGTTATGCTGCCGAAAATTCTGCAGAGCCTAGCTTAGTAGAAATGACGAAGGCTGCACTTTCAATATTGAAAAAAGAGGATGATGGTTTTTTCTTAATCGTGGAAGCTGGGCGTATCGATCATGGCCACCATGCGGGCAATGCTTATAATGCCTTGCATGAAACCATTGAGTTATCGGATGCAGTTGACTCTGTATTAGCGCAAGTAGATTTATCCGATACGCTTGTCGTTGTGACTGCCGACCACAGTCACGTGATGACGTTTGCGGGTTATCCTAAGCGGGGCAATCCGATCTTAGGTAAAGTCGTTGCCGCAGGAAAAGAGATACCAACCTTGGCAGCGGATGGCCTCCCTTATACGACCCTCTCTTATATGAATGGACGTGGTATGCATGATCTTGGCTCAGAAGGTGATGCGGATGCGGTGAAGAAGCTTGAGGTTAATGTGGGCCGTAAAGATATTACCGAGATTAATACGCAATTGCCTGGCTATCATCAAGAAGCGTTAATTCCACGGCATTCTGAAACCCACGGAGGAGAAGACGTTGGAATTTATGCGATAGGGCCAGGCGCACAATGGTTAACCGGAGTGAATGAGCAGAATATGATCTTTCATGTGATTGCTCAGAGTTTATTCGTTCAGGATTAAAATGGCTGCTTAAAATGCCCTGGTTAGAGCACAAAAAAGGAGCTACTTTAAGCCTGAATTTATTAACGGCTTTTACGCATTACTTGTTCAACTTCGGTTGCCAGTATTGCGGCTTGCTCGTCGAATGGACGATGGCGAATATCGTCATGTTTTAGGGCAACCGATACGCGGTATAACCAGCGTTCAACTTTTAGTGCAATCGCTTCGGCGTTATCACTATTGGCATTATTAAGTTCGTTTGAAAAATCAGTAATCACATTGGCATGATCAGCAGCGCGTTGAGCATCGTGAGTCGCCGATAGAATTTGTTTTTTGGCACGAGGCGTTTTTGCGATGACGTTTTGGGCTGTTAATAAGCTACGTTGTGCAGTAGCCCAGCTACTCGGTGCAATCGTATTGCCACCTTTGCTTTTGATATTGCTTAGTTGATCTTTGATGGATTTAAGCTGAATATATTCAATCGTATTGACTTCATTCGTATGCATGAGAGGCAGTAATTTTCTTTGGCCTGCTTGAGCTTCTGATATTTTACCTGCTTCGATTAGGTCAATTAAATGAACAATAGTCGCTGTGATATTTTTATAATCTTCTGGGTAATATTTATCGGCTTTGATTTCTTGTAGTTTTTGTTTGTGTTTCAGCGCTGGACGAAGGGTTGAAATTACGATTTTTTTGTTTTTCAAACCGGCTTCAATCGTCTTTTTAGACATCATGGCAACGGGCTTAACTTCGCCGTCAGGATCTCCAGAGGTATGCATTTTACGAGCTTGAATGAGCTTTTCTTGCGCAATATTGAGGTGGCGTGGTGCGTAATAGGCAAGGTCTTCGGTTTTCCCTAATTCTATGCTCATCTGCGCACGTTGAATACTCTTGGCAGCAGACTCATCGGCTATGGCAGCATCTTGATTTGAGGCCCGCTCAATTGAGTCTAAATTGGCAACTTTTGTTGCACAGCCGGTCATTAAGCTCGCGGTTAAAAGGGCGGTTAATGGTAGTAGGCGCAAAGTTTGCTTCATATTATGGAATGTCCTTAATGATTTTTTCTTAGATAGTACCATTTTTGACAAACAAGTGAACTTATTGCTCTTTCTTGACTTAATGACCATTGGCTACGATATTTAACTAATATTGTGGCTAATTAGTCGGTATTACTTGTAATTATTTGCTAAAGCCTTGTATAAATTGAACGATAACTAGAGAAAGCGATATGTGAGGAGTGAAGGTCATGAATGCCATATTACAACCTTTATTTTGGCGCTTAGCCAATGAGCAGAACTCTGATTTAGATGTTGTTAGTGTTCTTATGCCTCGTGGTGAGGAAGCTGACAAAGTTGCGATTGAGTACGCGATTGATGTCTCGTTTAAACCTTCTATCTATCATCAAAATCCGATTGATTTGCGCTGGTCTGAAGAAGATAGTGCGTTATTCATGAGCTTATTAAATAAGGTGATGAATGTTACAGAGAAAGACATTCAGCTTGATATCGAAGACGGTATGGTTCAAGGCTTGATTAACCTGGTTGCAACGGCTCGTTTTCATACGCCTTGGCCAGGGGATGAATTGGAAGGTGAGGATTTTATGACTTACCGCAAAGAAGTAGAGGTTGGTGATTTAATTTCTATTAATACGAAATACGGTTTTTACAGCGCGGTTATTGTTGCTCTGGATTCTATTGATGCGACGGTGGTTTTGCTAGATGACATTGTTTCTTCTGCTTCCGCAGATTTATCGGAGGATGAGCAAGAGGTGATTATGCCAAGCCATAGTTTGTTAATTCTGAATCGGGTGTGTGTATTGCCGGCCGAATTTGCTGAAGATGTTGATGCGAGTGTGCTTCATTAAAAAGTGCAGATTATTAGCGTTTTGTTCTTTCTGCCTGTTGAATTTTGTTAGGGACGCAGCAAGTACGTCCCTGTAGGCTCAGCGATCACATCCATGTGATCGCTGAGCCCTACAAAATTAACATCCAGCATTCAGCTACGCTAATCTGCCTACTTTAGTCATCTTTTGTCTGTGGAGCAGGCGCATTCTTCTTTTTCTTAATCGGTGCAAAACCTGAGTCATCCATCAAGCTGCTTGGCTTAGGGCGACTAGGGCGTGGGCCATTCGCTTTCTTCGCACTGACTTTTTTCTTGGCAGGAATAGCATTGTTTTTACCTGGACGCTTATCGCGACCTGGGCCTGCTTTCTTCTTCTTAACACCTGCCGCTTTACCAGACGCTTTTAAGCGCTTAGGGCCGCTATAAGCGCCTTTCAATTCTTTAATAACGCGAGGCTCGAACTCTTGCTTAATGTAGCGCTCGATGGCGGCTTTTAAATTCCATTCAGTATGGTTAATCAAAGAAATCGCTGTACCGGTTTCGCCAGCACGGCCAGTACGACCAATACGGTGAACATAATCATCGCCTTTACGTGCCATGTCGTAGTTCACAACCAAATCGATGCCTTTAACATCCAAGCCACGAGAAGCAACATCGGTCGCAACTAAGACGTTGATCTTACCTTCGCGGAATAACTGCATGGTTGCGTTACGTTGATCTTGGCTTAATTCACCGTGTAATACCGCACAACGACAGCTGTGCTGACGTAAGAATACGTTTAAGCGTTCTGATTCTGTACGTGTATTGGTGAAAATAATGGCTTTTTCATAGTCATCATTCGATAGTAACCAGCTTAAAAGACGGTCTTTATGAGCGCCGTCATCGGCTAAAATCGCTTGTTGCTTAATATTGTCGTGCTTGTCTCGAACCGTTGCCGTGGTAATTTCCATCGGATTGTTGAGAACTTTAGCCGCTACGCGAGCGATGCCTTTGTGATGCAAGGTCGCAGAGAATAATAACGTTTGGCGGTGGCCTTCGTTACATTCGCCCGAGATGATTTCCATGTCTTCGGCGAAACCCATGTCTAGCATGCGATCGGCTTCATCAAGAACCAAAATCTCAAGACCGACTAAATCGGTTGAGCGACGTTTAATATGATCAACTAAACGACCTGGTGTTGAAACGATGAATTCTGGATTCTTACGCAACATCGCCGCTTGGAATTTAAAGTCGTCCCCACCGGTTAATAAACCGACGTTCATTCCTGTCACGTCAGTGAACTGCTTAGTCGCCTTAAATACTTGGCGTGCTAATTCACGCGTCGGACACAAAATTAAACCCCGAGTCCCTTGAATAACGGACTTAGATTCTAAGAATTTTTGCATCATTGGCATGATGTAGGCCAATGTTTTACCACTGCCCGTTTCAGCACAAACCTGAAGGTCCTTGCCATCTAAGGCATGAGGAATAGAGGCTTTCTGCACGTCAGTAGGAACAGTAAGCCTAAGGTTATCAAGGGCCTTTTCGATACGATCGTGAATAAAAAAATCAGAGAAGGAAGTTATTTCAGCAGACAAGGGAAAGCCTCGGTGGATTGTTCTATGTGTATTCTAATTAGAATAAGAAACAGGTATTAATAAAAGTCTAGCTACATTCTACCAGACTTGTCATTTTTTGCTGCTTCTTTCAACAATTTAGCCAGTAACAAAGCCGCAGGTCCGGTATTGGCTTTGTCTGCAAAAATAAGGCTCATGGTATTGCGTAATGGGCCGCCACCATCGATATCTAATTCTTTCAATTCGCCAGCATCAATGGCTGCTTGCGCAATGTGTGTTGCGAGTACGCCAGAACCGAAGCCTTTTTTTAATAAATCAAAGGCGTTGAGCATGCTGGAAACGGTCCAGCGTTGGTCAGACCCGAGCCAGCCGCGGTTTTCACGGCGATAGCTGCCTGAATCTCGAATCACTATTTGTCGATGCAGCTTCATATCGCTGGGATGAATCGAGCGGCCTAGGTGATGTAAAGGGTGGTCAGGATGCGCAACACGCACAAAATCCATCGCAATAATAGGCTCGCCTACCATGCCGCTGGGGATCATGTTGTTGATGGCAATTTGTGCTTCCCCTGAGCGTAGCTTGTCGTCTACGCCAGACAGCACTTCAATATAAATCTCTAATCGGGTTTGTGGGCATTGCTGGCCAAATTTTTCGAGGGCTTCATGCAGAATGTGTTTAGGGAATATTTCGCTAAGCACTAAACCAATCTGTGGCTCCCAGCCGGTCGAGAAATTGGCCGCGACTGTCTCTGCCGCATTCGCTGCATGGATTAAGTCTTTCGCTCTTTGCAGCATCAAATGTCCTGCATCGGTGAGTTCAGCGCGTCTTCCTTTGTGTTGAAAAACGTTAACGCCTAAACCTTCTTGCATCTTTTGCATGGCATAGCTGATGCTGCTTTGGCTTTTTAATAATTTATCGGCGGCCGCTTGGAAGCTTCCCGCTTCGACAACGGCGATGAACATAGACCACTGTTCAAGGGATACTTGTGGAATGTTCATTTTATAAGGGGCTATCGGAGCCATATTAAGTATAACTCATCTAAAAATACGATTAATTGTATCGGATTTGGCCACTACCTAATCAGATTTATAGATATATACTAGATTCATTAGTTCGAAGCAGCAACTTAATGCTGCAGATCGAGACAGCAATTCAAATGAGTGAGCCGCGCATTATGAAAATAGTACACATTGATTCCAGCATTGCTGGTCGTGAAGCAACGTCTTCTATTTTAGCTAAGTCGGTTGTTGACCAACTTGTTCAAAATAAAGAAGCGCAAATTCATTACCGGGACTTAAACCAAGAAAATTTAGGGCATTTAAGTAATGAGATTTTTACCGGTTTTCAGTTAGAGGCTGAGCAACGTAATACTGTGCAGCAAACGGCGGTTAAACGTTCTGATGGTTATATTACTGAGCTACAGGATGCCGATGCCTTGGTTTTAGGGGTGCCTATGTATAACTTCAGTGTACCTTCTCCATTGAAGGCATGGATTGATCATGTTGCCCGCGCGGGTGTGAGTTTCCGTTACGGTGAAAACGGTCCTGAAGGATTACTTAATGTTAAAAAAGCTTATGTGGTGGCGACACGCGGTGGGCAGTATGCCAATAGCGATTTTGATCATCAAACCCCGTGGCTTGAGCAAGTTTTAAAATTTGTTGGCATACAAGAAGTTGAGTTCATTTATGCAGAAGGCCAAGCAGGTGCTAATGCTGAGCAGGCTGTGCAAGTTGCACAACAAAAAATTGCACAGCTGGTTTAAACCAGGTGCAATTTTTCATCTCTATTATTTAAGGAATCCATCATGAGTTCATTAGATTTACAAAATGCTATTGGCGATACCTTGTTACAAGTCGTGCTTCATCAGCAAGCACAGGCTAAAAAATACCGCGAGCTGCGCGAGAAGAGTAATGTGCAAGCCAGTATTTCTTCAAAAGTCTATGCTAAAGCAGCGTAGCAGTATCTTAGGTTTATATTTTAGAGTTTTGGTCTTGATAGTATTGTGAGCCCTGCTAAACCAATGAACGCGCAAGATGTCATTACCCAAGCCATAGGGCTGAGTGTATGCTGTTGTGTCGCGATAAATTGCAGCTCGTGCAAATAAGACCAAAGTAAACCTACCAGTGCGCCTAATGTGAACTCAGTAACGCCGATAACAGCGGTTGCGGTGCCACTGATGTTGGGGAAAAAATTCAGAGTGCCTGCCGTGGCATTCGCAGCCACTAAGCCAATTGAACCCACAAATATCATAATTAATCCAACAATCAGATAAAGACTCGGCGCTAAATAGCTCGCAATAATAAGACCTATGCCACACAGTATTTGCAGGGTTAAACCTGTGGCTAAAATTGTGGTAGATGAATAATAATTTAATGCCCAAATATTGATGCGATTCATCAGCATCATCACAACAACATTAGCGCCAAATATAAATGGAAAGGTTTCTGGGCTGACGGAGAAATATTCCATATAAGCGAACGCAGAGGCGGTAATAAATACAAACATCCCGCTAAAACTAAAGCTTATGGCCATGACGTACCCCATCGCTTTGCGGTGAGTTAGTACTTGCTTGTAAGCGTCCCATAATTTAGTTTTTGGGCCTTCTGACTTTCTTTGCTTACGTTTTGATAAGGTATTTGTTTCAGGTAAACGCCACAGTAATAGCAGCATGATGCACAATGCATAAATAGATAAAATGAGAAAAATCGTTTGCCAGTTAAACACACTAAGAATTAACGTGCCTAACATGGGGGCAATAAGAGGGGCCGACATCATAACAATTGCGACCATGGATAAGACCTTGGCCATTTCATCGCCTGTGAATAAATCACGTATAATGGCAGATGAATTTACCGTTGCCATGCCGCCGCCAATGGCTTGAAAAGCTCTTAAAAGAAGCAATTGGTCGATGCTCTCTGTTTGTGTCAGCATTAAACTCGTCAGTGAAAACAAAGACAAGCCAATAGCAATAATAGGCTTGCGCCCGAATTTATCGGATAAAGGGCCACCAGTAAGTTGGCCAATGGCAAAGCCAAATAAGAATGTACTGATGCTTATTTCTACATAATGAATGGCGGTCGACAAATCGCTTGCCATCAATTTCATGGCGGGTAAATACATATCGATAGCAAAAGGTGCGACCGCGGTTAACATGGCGAGCAATATAGCGAGTGATCGAATAGAAGATACTGACATTTTATTCTCGAGCGTTGTATTCTCGAACATGATATTTCCGAATATTGTGAATGAAAGATGATGGGCGATGGTGCTCATCGAATTGATAATTATACGCTGTTTTTACTTGTGCTTTATTGGAATATTAAAGCGCTGCGTGCAACACACTATCCCCATAGTGCTATTGAAGAGGTTCCTCTATGTTAATGTGGTTATGGCAGTTCGTTCGACCTTATCGTTTGCGTTTAGTCATTGCGATTGTTGCTCTTATTTTTACGGCCTCGCTCACATTGTCTTTAGGGCAGGGGATTAAATTGATGATTGATGAAGGCTTTTCTAATCAATCAACCCTCGGTTTGGCGAATGCGTTAACACTTGTTGGCGTTATTATTGTAGCGATGTCGATAGGAGCCTATTTTCGTTTTTATATGATTTCTTGGTTAGGTGAGCGAGTGATTGCAGACATTCGCAAGAAACTCTATTCGCATTTGATCAGTTTGCCCCCCAGTTTTTTTGAAGATAACTTAGCCGGTGAAATTCAAAGTCGAGTGACGACCGATACGACCTTATTACAGACGGTTATTGGTTCTTCCTTTTCATTTGCTTTGCGTAATACTCTCACCTTTATGGGTGGTTTGACCTTGATGTTTATTAGCAATGTTAAATTGACGATGATTGTATTGCTGGTGGTTCCTTTTATTATTTTTCCACTGATTTATATTGGCCGAAAAGTGAAAAAGTTATCTCGTGATAGCCAAGATAAAATTGCCTCTGTTGGTGCCTGGGCAGGAGAAAGTCTACAGCATATTAAAGTTGTGCAAGCGTTTACCCGTGAAGATCGAGTGAATGAGCAATTCAGTGAAGCGGCGGAAGGAGCGTTTGAGGTCGCCTTAAAACGCATTCGTCAGCGCGCAGCTTTAATTGCCATGGTTATGATGTTGGTCATGGGAGCGGTTGCCGGTATGTTATTTGTTGGCGGCAGTGATGTTATCGCAGGAGAGCTATCTGCGGGTGATTTAGCCGCGTTTGTTTTTTACGCGATCATGGTGGCAGGTTCATTAGCCGCGGTGACGGAAGTGTATGGTGAAGTACAGCGTGCAGCAGGTGCGGCTGAACGTATTCGCGAATTGCTGGCTACTGAGTCTGATATTTTTTCTCCTAAAGAAAATGACAATTCAATAGAACCGTCGAATAATAAAGTATTAATCGATAGTCAAGTATTGATTGAATTTAAGAATCTGACTTATGCCTATCCATCACGACCCAATACAGATGCTTTAACAAAGTTAAATCTTTCTATAAAAGCCGGAGAGAGTATTGCATTGGTTGGCCCCTCTGGTGCCGGTAAATCGACCTTGTTTGATTTGCTATTACGCTTTCGTGATCCTAAAAGTGGTGATATTAAAATTTCAGGGAAATCATTATCGACATGGAATTTGCAAGCATTGCGTAGCCAATTTGCCTTGGTACCTCAGCAGCCCGTTTTATTCAGTGCGAATGTTTTGGAGAATTTAAAATACGGGCGTCCTAATGCAACCGACGCGGAAGTATTAGCCGCTGCAAAAGCTGCCAATGCCGCTGAATTTATCGAGCAACTTCCAGATGGCTATCAATCTTTTTTAGGCGAACAAGGCGTTAAGCTTTCAGGAGGCCAAAAACAGAGACTCGCAATTGCCCGTGCTATATTGCGTGATCCTAAAATATTATTGTTGGATGAAGCAACCAGTGCTCTTGATGCTCAAAGTGAATACTACGTTCAACAAGCTCTAGATGTATTGATGAAAGGGAGAACGACTCTTATTATTGCTCATCGCTTAGCCACCGTCAGGCATGTCGATCGCATTGCTGTTTTTGATCAAGGCCGGTTAGTGGATGTAGGTAGCCACGATGAATTACTGGAATCATCAGCACTTTACCGCCGTTTGGCTGAGTTACAGTTTCAGTTAGAAGAAAAATCATAAATTGACAGCGTAGCGATTATTTATATTATGCGGCGGGCGTTGGCAAGGAGCTGAACAATAACTCGCTATCAATACCATGCTACGCAGTTTTTCAATTACTCAAACGGATGTAGCATGATCAAACATATTTATAAGCTTCCTGCTTATTTACTTCTTATTCTTTCTTTTAATGCCTTTTCAGACTCAGTGGATGATCCTTCTATTGAATTAACACCCAGATCTGGATTTTTTATTGGTGTGATGTAGCGACCAGTATTTCGGGTGAGGTCACTGCGAAAATTTATGATGAAGAAATTTCATCAGATATTGATACTTCATTAATTGGTTTTTATATTGGCTATCGTACAAAGTCTAATAACCGTATTCGTCTAGCGCGAACAGCGATGGATGTTGAATACAAGTATGGATCTGATGATGATATTCCTGGAACGGAACTTGATTTTCAGTATGTGTATGGTGATGATCTTGTTCAACCTTATCTTGGTTTTGGCTTTGGTTTGCATACGCTAAAAAATGAAGATAATAGCTTCAACGATGGTGATGATCTAGAGGGTGTCTCTATTAAGCTGCAAGGTGGTGTTAAATTTGATGTGCATGAGCATGTTGAATTGGATCTTTCTTTGCAAATAAAAAGCATTGCGTGGGAAGAATTCTATGCTTTTGAAGACTTTGGACTAGAAAAAGTACAGTTGACACATAGCCATACAGCGTTAAATTTTGGCGCTGCGTACTTATTTAAAGTTTTTGATTGATTAGTCAATAGCGTATTGTGACATAGAGGAAGCGAGTGCTTTCTCTATATTTTAAGCATTTATTTTTAATAACCGTCTTTCTATTTATTAATCACGACGGCTTTTATTTCGATATCCCATCCGGTTTTTATCTTTTTTCGAAGCTTCTTCTATTAAACCTCCAAATTTTCTAGTTATGTCTATACTACAAATAATTACAAGGTATATAACGTAAACTAATGATTTTTATTGTCTAAGAAGTCAGGTTTATGTATCTTGAGTTTACCAACTTGTTTTTTGGTTAAAAAATAAGCAAAAATAAATAATTCAAGGAAATACAAGATGCCTAAAAAATCACTTTTAGCGATCGCAATTGCTAGCATCGCGGCCTCTCAAGCGGCAACAGCGGCACCATCACTCGACGTTTATGGTTTTGTCGATATTGGTTTAGAGCATTATAACGAAGATGGTATTACCGCGGGTTCTGATGTGTTCCCTGGTGGTGATGCGCCAAATGGTAATAGTGATGAGCAAGAATTTGCATTAACCAATAACGTGCAATCACGTATTGGTATTAAAGGTGAAGAAGACATTCAAGATGGCTGGAAAGGCACCTACAGAATTGAATTTAAAGCCGATGTTCTAGAGAGCACGGGTGATAGCTATGGTGTTAAAACTCGTTTGGGATGGTTAGGCTTAGAAAATGGCGATCATAGCTTTAAGTTAGGTACTCAGTGGTCTCCTTATATGATGTACAGCGGTTGGAATACTAACCGTGGTGAAACTCAAGGTTTAGCGTCTTATTTCTATATCACTGATGAACTAAAAGGCTCATTGGGCTACGGTTTCCGTAACTCCAGTACCGCTAGCTATACCTATGGTAAAGGTGGTTGGGGAACAGCTTCTCCTGTATCGGCAACGGTTGCATTACACATTGGTGAAGATGATCGTAAAGCTACCATTGATGGTAAAGAAGTATTAACAAACGATGCTGGTATCACGGGTGTGTCTATTGCCGGTGCTGCTACTTTTGGTACTGTCACGTTAAACGCTGTGTATGTTAAAAATATCGTACAAGAAAGCGATGCCGCTAAAGAAAATTTAGCCGCGGCTAAATTATTAAATGATGCAGCTGCTATTGATAAAGCGGAAGGGTTAACAACTGCACCTTCTATTTATAGTGTTGGTGCTAAGGTTCAAGCAACACCAGAGCTGGAGCTTGGTTTTGCGTATCGTGGTGCTGATCGTGATACGAAAGAAGATTCAAAGACGACTTCAACAACACTTTCTGCTCAATATCAGTTTACTGATAAGCTGAATGTTTTGTTTGGTTATGGCCAAGGTGAAGATGATAACAAAGACGCACGTCAGCTTGATAATGCTGTCTTTGGTCAGGTTTGGTATCAGGTAACCGATAGCCGTTCTGTCCGTTTTGAGTTTGACTACGCTGATTATAGTAGCGATGGTGAAGCACTAGCGACAGTAGTAAGTATGCGTCAAGCTTTCTAATAAAAGTTGATTCATAGCGATCATACGAAAGGCGCACAATGTAAATTGTGCGCTTTTTTTATGGCATGAATTAAATATTAAAAAGACTGTTTGAAATTTAAATACACCCTATCTTGGTCGTCATAAATACCGTATAAACTGCTCATTGGGCCATCAAAAACAATCAACCCAAGTTCGAATTGACTGTCACTGCGCCAGTCGTATCTCACATTATATTTCAGTATGTTACTTGATCGATTTAAATCGTTGTAAAGCCAAACTAACGATGACATAAGCCGTTGTCGGCTCCATTCTTTTTGGATAGCAGCAGATGCAATGTTAATATTTTTTTGAGCATCAAACTCGTTGCTTTGCCCAAAAATTTGGGTTGTCGTTGCTTGTAAATTATAGGACCATTCATCTTCTTGAATATCAATACCAACTAATGCCGCAAATTTACTCACATTCTCAAAGCCATTGCCTGATTGAACGGCTTCATCTAAATAATAAGCTATATCACTTCGTAATACGCCAAAAGAGATCGGCCTAGCAAAAGACAAGGCAATGACGTTTCTTTTTTCCAAATGTTCCTGAGTTAATATTTGAGTATTATTTTCTTCTATTGTAAACAGTGGGTCTGGGTTATAACCACTAAATGTGTAAATATCGATGTCTGTGCTATCAATAAAAAATCGAATTCTGAGTGCCAAATCTATATTTTTAGAATCATCCTTAATACTATTATTGGGGATTGCTTCATTTTCAAAATTCGTTCCAGGCTCGGCGTACTCTGTACGTTGAGTTTTAAATGCGCTAATAAACTGATATTCAACATTATCTTGAAAGTGTTCAATCACTAGCATTTCACGAGGAATCCGACCTAGTGAATAATCATCTAAGTAAGGGATGAGTGATTCAGTAAGATTGAGCGGGTTAATGACATCAATAATACGAAAATAATCGCCTTTCCCCCATGCGACTTGTTGTTTGCCGAGTCGATATTGCCAGCTTTCATTTCCGTAGCCAAAAAACCATTCTCTGACTTCTAATTCTGATTCCATATCAGAGTCACTATTACGATACTGCGAACGGTATTTTCCATAGCTTATGGTATCGATAGAAAAATTTTCATAGGCCCAATCCAGTTCGAATTTTCCATCTATATTAAAGCCTAATGGAGATTGCGATTTCTCTTCGAAAGCATCGGTATTGCCTACTCGCTCCAGTTTCTCTATGCGAGCAAAGCCTTTGCTGGAAAAATTTTCAGAGTTGAATGCATCGTCATCGGCTGCAGGCATTGCCGTAGTTTGCGAACTGATCAACAAAGTGATCAGTAGCGAGAAGCCAGAACGAAATGCATTCATTGTGCTGCTATCGGCAATGATGCCCGCCATTATTTAACCCCTTTTCGCAGTGTTCGCTGGTTAAATAATGAATCTTTTAGTGATTGATTATATTGTGTATCTTTGCGAATTAACTGGGTATAACCGCCTTCAGCAATGTTATCCATCTTGGCTTCAGTGACCGTCCAGAAGCCGTCAATCTTTTTCATTGAAACTACTTTAAATACCTTAATTAAGCGTGAAGCTCGAAAAATCTCATCTTTTAAAATAAGATTTTTTTCTTGGTCGACATAAATCATACGGCGACTGTAGCCCGTTCTTGGATTTTCTAGTCCATCTGCGGTGGTAGCTTCAATAACCGTTACGCTATTTCCGTTTAAGTTTTCTTCTTTTATAAAGGAATATTGATAATCACTCACTTTCATTCGTTCGATATCTGCAAATGAAAAATCTGTTCCTAAGAAAGGGCCTTCTTTTGAATTGGTTGCAATGCGTTTAACTTTTCTTAATGCTGGGAGGTATAACCATTGGTCATCTTCTTTATTATCAACTTCAGCATAACTCTGCATTAATAGGCCTGTGCCAGCGGTATTACTGGGTGCTGTGAAATACAGCAGGCCTTTACGCTCTTCGCCAAATTCTTTTTCAAACATTTTTAAAGTACGGCTACGCACAAAGCCATCAGACATTGTTTGTATTAAATCAACTTCAGAGTAGCGATCTTTACCTTGATCTCTGTCTTTAACATTCTTAATGATACTCTGAGCATCAGGGGTTGAATTGCTATAAGCAAATGCACTGCTTAGTAATAACGTTCCTGTCATGATTATTTGAAGACAATTTTTCATATTACGTCACCTTTAATATTACGTGTTTTGAGTCGATAAAAATTCAGGTCGGCATTCTAAAATTTGATAATTAGACTCATTAGCAGACCAGCTATTACTCTGTATTATGTTGAACTCAGGCAATGGAAGAAAATCAGCTCCATTCTCAATAATTCGTATCAGTTTGAAGCGTTTAAAGCTTGGATTAGCGAGGGTATGCAAGTGTCGGCTACGGACACTTTCAGCAATCATATACAGTTGCTCTACTTGCTCACTGGATATGATGCTTTGATTAGGATTCATTAAATCATTAAGAGCCGATAATAGATCCGCAGCACTATAATGTTGTAATGCTTCTTTGCCATAACGCAGGCTTGTTTGCGATAGCTGATTAAAAGCAGTCAGTATCGGGTTGTTACCCACAGGCTCTAAATCAACCGATTGTAAGCTCATGCCCGTTAATGGGCCTTTATTGCTGGTCGTGCAGGTTTGATAGTGTGTTTGCAATGAGCTTATTATTTTTTCAAGTAATAAGCGTTGCTCTTTCTGGTTGTAGTCATATTTCAGTTTCACCCATATATTAAGTGATTCCCCTGCGTCGTCAGCTATCCTATGCTGCAATACAGGATGTTCATTGACGATGGTTTTCAATGTCGCTAAACCTGAATCGGTCAGTTCCCTTTGTTCGATTAAACGTCGAAATCGCACTGAATCTTCTTGAGCTACAATCGTATTCTCTGTGGCTAAGCTATCTATGTTGCGAATAAATGGACGATTTTTTTCATCTTGCAAAGTCCATAAACCCTCAACGGCGGGTACTAGTTGCGATAGTTCATTAGCACTATAGACTCCTTGGCTAGGGTAAAGCGTTACGACTACCCAGTCAGAATCTTTTGCCATAACCCCCACTGGCAAAGCCAGTAGGGATAATAAACATACATAAATAAAGTGATGTTTATGCATTCGCCTTAATACCTTCGACCGCTACTTTCTCTGCGATGTCGTCTTTGTTTTTATCTTTATTCACCGCATTGGCGACAATAGCAGGCAAAACTAATAAAGAGAAAATCGCACTCAAGCACATGGTGATAGAGATGAAATAGCCTAAATTAATCAATGCTTGATATCCGGATAAGGTCAATACTAAAAAGCCTGCTCCGAGAGCGAGAGTATTAATTAATATTGGCTTGCCACATAGCTTTAAGGCATCACGAATCTGCTCTAAGCGTGTCGTTGACTTACTGGCTTTGAGCGCCGAAATAATATGAATTGAGTAATCAATGCCGATACCAAATGAAATAGCTGCAATGATGGAGGTACCTATGTCTAAGTCGACTCCGGCGGCTGCCATGATTGCAAATACCCCTAATAGTGTGAGGATTAGTGGTAAAGGAACTAATACCGCAATACTCGGTGAGCGGAAGATAAGCAGCACGACCAACATGATTAAAATTCCTGCTAGAACCAAGCTGCTGACTTGTCCCCATACAACGGCATTGGTTGTCGCAACTAAAATCTCACCATAGCCAGAAACTTTTATGCTGCTGCCTTGCGGTAAAACAGAAGCGGAATACAGCATGACATCATCAATCACTTTACTAACTTCTGATGAGCGATCTGTATGTAAAATAGTAACAATGCGAGAGTTCTGATAGCGGCGGTCAACGACATCAAACAAATCTCGACCATTGCCATTTTCATACAATAAGAAATATTGCCCCAATAACTCTGTGCTTAGCGCATCGGGTAATGTGTAAGCTTCAGCGGTCATAGTATTGTTTAACGTTTGATTTAAACGCTTAATAAAATCAGGCAGGCCATACGTGAAACCAACAATTTCGTGTTCACGTAAACGAGCTTCAATAGCATCTAAAGCAGCGACATATTGCGCTTCTTGAAAAGCATCAACCTTGCCCGTTTCAATTAAAATACTAATCGGTGTTGTGCCGCCAAAATGTTCATTAAGAGCTCGATCATCGACACGAATCTGACTGCTTTCTTCAAAATAGCCGATAACTTGGTTATCAACATTTAGGTTATTAGAAATATACCAAGCACTACCCACAATTAAGCACAGTGTGACGACGACCGCATGCTTAGCGACTTTAGCGACACTGCTGAATTTTTGCATTAAATTATCAAGGCGCGTGCTGGCTAATAAGCCAATTTTGGGTGGTTTGGATTTCCATAAGACGAGAATGGTCGGCAAGAAGAAAATGGTGATGACCCAAGCGATAATGACACCAATCCCTACAAAGAATCCAAATTCTTGAATAAATGTTACCTCAGTCCACGCGAGTGACATAAAGCCAATTGCAGTGGTTATTGTGGTTACAAGCATTGGCCAGAATAATTGAGTTATTGCTGAAGCAGCGGCTTTAGAGCGTTGTTTACGAGTGGCATTATCAGGAAGGTGACGATAATAGTCTGATAAAAAGTGGATGGCATCGCATACGGCAATGGCAATAATAAAGACAGGCAGCATAGACGTAATAATATTTTGCTTAACGCCCATTGCACTCATCACGGCTAATGTCCAAATCAAGCTGAGTATTGCAATGATTAAAGGAATAACCATGCCTTGGATTCGGCCAAAGCTAATCAGTAAAACAACCAAGATAACGAGTAATACGCCAGGCAGTAATGTTTGATTATCTTTTTCCATATTGGAAGCCGTTTCTGATGCAATCATAGGTGGCCCACTCAAGTGCAGACTATTTGCTCCTAAGTCAGTATTTGCAATGATGGTATTAATTGCCTGATAAGCTAAAAGCATTGAAGGGGAATCGTCTTCAGCAATATTGAATTCTAGCTGAATGCTTGTTGCGCGTGCATCTTCTGAAATCAAACTGTTTAAAAACAGAGGGTTCTGAAAAACTTCCTTTTTAAGACTTTGGATATCGACTGTATTCGAAACAGGCGTATCCATTAATGGATGAATATCAATACCATCCTCGGTTGAGGTAATGTTCTCTAGGGTGACCAGTGAACGTACTTTGCGCACAGGGTTAATACGCACAGCCAGTGTTTGCAACCACTCTCCATGATTAACAAAGGTCTCTGATTGTTGATCAATACGTGCGACTAAATTACTCAGCGCGTAAGCATCCGTTATTGTTAAGCCATCTTTTATGATGTTATCAATTGCGTCACTTTCATGAGGCAATTCGGATTTCAATTCTAATAATCTTGCTGTATCAATGTCTGTTGTCAAAGTCATCGATTTAAATGCTTGAGTCAGCGTTGATACCAGTGCAAGTGATTTAGAATTAAATACATCTCCTTCTTTATTAACAACGGCAATAAAGGCTTGTTCACCCGCATTGGTAAATAACCCTTTAACCTTGTCGTCAGCAATTCGGCTTGGGTGTTCTTTACCAATCATGTAGGGCGTTGCATTTATTTGCAATTTACCAGCGCTGCCTAATGCAAATAGAGTAATGACTAAAAATGCAAGGATGGTCAACCAAGGATGATTATGCAGCTTATTGGTTGCTTGTATAATAGCTTCAATGGGTTTATCAGAGTTAGTCGTCATGTTATGCCTCCTCTAGCTCTTTAGTTTCTTGAGCATCACGCACAGCATTATTCCAATTCATTTTTAAATTCTCGCGTTTCTTGTTTTCATTATTAAATTCTTTGACCATTGAATCCCAAATGACGCGCTTATGAATTTCAGCGGTACCTCCAGCGAACAATAACCCAATAGCATCACGTAATAATCTTTCGTAATAATTCTCTCGACGGTAGCCGTAGTTACCCATGACTCGCATGGCACTAAGAGATGATTCATGAAAAATTTCTGCTGAAAACATTTTGACAATTGATGCCAGTTTTGAGCAATCTTCTCCTTTTTCAAGTGCAGATAACGCTCTAAATATCACACCTTTTAGCAGCTCTAATTTACTTTCTATATCAACGATATATTGCTGTACATATTGATTGTCACCAATAGCTTTGCCAAAAGCCTGGCGATTTTGGCTGTAGGCAACACTTTCTTGAATCAGGGGGGCGATGCAACCTGAAACTAATATGCCAGTGAGTACCCGTTCAACTAGGAAAGAAAAGTAAAGAACCGACAGACCTTCTTCTTCTTGGCCTATGCGGTTTTCATTCGTTAATGCTACATTTTCAAAATCTATAGAGCCGATGGGTGTTCCACGATTACCCATTAAATCGAATGGCTTTGATTGCTCAATGCCTTCGCTATGAGTATTGAAAATGAAGCAAGCAATGGATTTTTCTTGCTTTCCGACAACCTTGCCAAAGGTCATGCAAATGTCAGCTACCGGAGCATTCGTGATATTCCACTTTTTGCCATTTAAAATGTAACCGCTATCTGTGCGGTCGACTTGAGTTTTTATTGAGCGAACATCTGAACCGCAGCCTTTTTCAGTAATCGCAAAACAGGCGAGTTTCTCTCCACTGATCAGTTCTGGTAACCAGGTTTGGCATTGCTCTTTTGTGCCGTAGTTAACCAATGCTGATTGCACCAATGCTACTTGTGCGACAAGCGTTACTAAAACTCCCATGTCTTGGCAGCCTGCAGAGAATCCTTCCAATGCAGCGCCAAAATCAGCGATTCCTAAGCCTGCACCGCCATATTCTTCGGGCATGCAGAGACCAAATAAGCCAGTATTGCCAACTTTTTTCCATAGCGAACGATCAAAGTTAACCGTGGCATCTCGTTCAGCGGCTGATGGTCTTACTATCTCTTGTCCGACAGTATAGTATTTAGATTTTAGATTTAGCTGTTCAGTATTCCATTCCATAACGGCATCAACTCTCTGTTTCGGCTAGTAGGTAGGTAGTATTCTTTACTTCAGAATTGGTTTTTATTTTCTGGTATTCATTTAAAAATTGTTCACTTTTAAATGATAATAAAGACTCAAACTTGAACGCTTTTTCTTGATCAAGGTTTTTTATTTCAAACCAAAAAGGAGAAACTGCTCGCCCAGCATAGCGGCTTGAATACAGGTGATCGGCAGGTATGGATACTTCAGCTGAATGAATAATGTTTGGATTAAAACCGTACAGTTCTAAATTCCGTAATGTCACATTATTTTCGCCGTCACCGACCATGGCATGAATATTATTTTCAGGGTTCGTGATCAGTGCTTTATAAGCAGCCAATAACATCACGCCTACTTTCCCAGATAGTGCAGGATCTTTTTCGTGAGTTTTTACTACACGTCCAATTTCACGAACTTGCTCTAGGTTGTATTTGGCAAGTGCTTCAATGCCTGTGTATAGATTTTTACCAAAAGCATTTTCTACTGAGTAGTGTGCTCTTTCATTTTTAGAAAATTGAACATCTAAATCGATGGGCGCTTTTAGAGTAGAGTAAGCCATGATTTTTGCAGTTGCTTTCTCTAAAACGACAATATGCACATCATCAGCTGATAGATCGTTTATTGACTCGCTATGCAAGAGTCTTTTCGCTGCTTGTTCTTGGTTGATAAAACCTACTTTTGCATAATGAACAAAGGCATAGCGCAATAATTGCTTAGCAATCGAACTGTCGATTTCTTTATGTGGGATACCTAAACTGACTAAATTAGATGTTTCGTGTAACGTATATTTTTTATTCTTAGGATTGTTAAGAAAAGATGAAATTCGAGGGGTATCATAATGTCGAGTTGAACGTTTCAAAAATTCATCGTCTTCAATATGATCAGGTTCTACTTTCCATTTCTCAATATTATCCTGATACATGGCTAATTTTTCAGGGTCTTCATAGTCACCACGAATTAATTTCCAAACATCAATCGTATATTCTTTTTTGACTTTTTTATTATTTAACATATCAATCACAAGTCCGGTGGTGATGGTGCCAAATAAATTAGCCGCTATACCGAGTTGTGATGTGTAATCTTTTCCTTGCTGGCTTCTTTCTAGCTCTTCAAACATGGCTTCCGGTATTTCAGTCACTGGAACAAGAAAGGTGCAAACTTTTAATGGCTCCATTGTGGCAACCATATCGGTTGTGATTTGATTATCAAACAGAGGAAGCGTTTTGTCTCGGTAGTCGAAAATAGGGATGTATTGTGTTGCGGCCATGTCATATCCACAAATGACGGCTTTGTGATATTGATGACATACTTGATGTAATAAAAACTTCATCTCTAGGCCAGAGCGACCTGTCACATCTACGGCATCAATAACGATATCAGCACGTATTACATAATCTTCTACATTATCGGGTGTTATACCGATATTGCAGACTTCAATATTAATAAATGGATTAATAGCTTCGCAGCGCAACTTAAATACTTCAGGTTTTAATTCACCGACATCATCAAGAGTCATATTTTGACGATTGGAATTATTTAGATCGTAAGTACCATTATCTATTAGTATCAGGTTCTCAGCCCCACTTCTTACTAATAGTTCAATGGCACTGCCGCCAGTTGATCCGCAGCCAGCGACCAAAATAACAGAGTCTCTTAAGGTTGCTTGCTCTTGATCTGAAATGAATCCGGCATTGCGTAAAGTGAATTCACGATAAAAGTCTTGTTTTTCTGTCTCTAAAGAATACATAAGTTTTTCCAAGTCAAATTTCGAAGCCACTGTACGCATTAAATTAATGACACAACAATAAGAGCTTTACCTTCCAAGTCATGGAAAAAATCATTTACAATGAAAGGAAGTTAAAGTGCTTTAGGGCTATGATCATACTAATGACTTAGTGCAGAGCGATTGTTGTACATATAAGATGTACTGAGACAAAATTAGAGACTAATGGATTATGAAAGCACGAGATCTTATTTCCATTCTTAACAGCTATGATGGTGATATGGATGTATCTGTTTCTTTTTCAGATGACATCAGCCTGCCAGAAAAAACAATTCCATTGCACATCACCAGTTGTGGTTCACAGCAGAAACGCTGTTACCAAAATCTTGTTGAACTCTCACCTGAAGGCTTGTTAGTTTTAAATGCAAGCGATCAAATTAGTTATATGAATCCAACATTGCTGGCAAAGCTAGGCGGCACAGCGGCTAGTTTATTCTTTAAGACGGTATATGGCTTAGTTCGAAATGAAGACGCAAGTTTGTTTAAACGCTTACTGATAAATTTAAAAAATAAAAAAAACTCAGCAAGCATCATTGCCGATATTGAAAACAAATGGTGAATATTTTTGGGCGAGATTATCGCTAACCATTATTCCTAGTGACGATGAGATTTATCGCGGTGCGATATTAACAATTACGGATAATAGTGATAGTCATAAGTTATTAGAAAACAACTCTAATGATTCATTAGACAGTAAAATTGAAAAAATACCTGACCATATAGACCAGTTAAAACAAAAAAAGATGATTCGATTAGAAGAGAAAATAATTTTAGAAACGACAGATTTAATTTATGCGACACCTTATTGGCATCAAGAAAAATACCTTTATTTAATACACCCTAAAAAAGATAATCAAAGACTAAGGGAGTATATCGGGACAAAAAAGGAAAAAGTTGAACAAGCTTTAAATTCTGTTAAGCGTGGTAAACGTTATCTTCAGGTATGCAAAGAAATTGATGAAATTAACCAGCAGTTAAGAACGGCAACGTTTAAGTTAGATAGCTTTTTATGGGAATTAGCTAAAATGCCACCTAATTTTCAGCACAGTATTAATTAAGGCCTAATGAGTTTGATTGTTTTGGCTTAGGCTTTTTATACATTCAGGGGTATCTACATCCATTAAAAGCTCTGTATTATCAATGGTAATTAGCTTCTGCTGCTGAATAATCTCTTTAGCACCAGTGTCTCCGGTTAATTGATTTAATTTTAATTTATAAAATTGCGGGAAATACACTGGGTGAGAAGGAATGTCTTTTTCTTCTTGTACAATGGAAGGTCTCACCACTTGGTGAGGATTCTGAATAATATTGGTGATAAGTGCTTCGACCACATTATTGGTCAGGTTAGGCATGTCTGCCAAAGCAATCATCCATCCTTGCCAAAGGGGCGTGCTTTTAATGCCGTGAGCAATACTGTGGCCCATTCCCAAGTGTGCGTCTGGGCAGAGTGTATAATCAATATCTTTTTCAATTAAATAATTGATGAGTGCATGGTTATCAGCACGAGTAACGACGCACAGTTTTAATTGATACCTTTTTGCCATCGCTTGTAATGGTAACAAGCTATGGCTAATAACAGGTTGGCCATCGGGCATTTCTGCGAGTAATTTATCGCTACCAAAACGACTTGCTTTTCCCGCGGCCAAAACTAATATTCCAAAATCTGGATTCATGGTGCTATTTGCCTATGTGATCGCTGCTCAATTAGCTGCGCAGCGATGGATACTGCAATTTCATAGGGTGTTCGGCTATGAATGTTTATCCCTATTGGGGCATGCAGTTTTTCAATTTGAGTTTGGCTAAGATCAAGTTCTAATAAACGTTCACGGCGTTTATTAGAGGTGATTAATGAGCCCATGGCGCCAACATAAAATGCCTCGGTTTTTAGTGCTTGCATCATTGCCATATCATCGACTCTTGGATCGTGAGCAAGGGCGACGATTGCACAGTGATTATCGTGAAATGCGTCGGCAATGACATCATCTGGCATGGCTTTAATTACTTGAACACCATCAACGTGCCAGCCTTGCAAGAACTCGTCACGAAAATCGCAAAGAGTAATGTCGAACTCAAGGTGTTTGCAAATTTCAGCCAAGCAGCGGGATACTTCACCTGCGCCAATGAGTAGCAGTTTATCATGGGGTTTTAGCGTATGAATAATTTCATTTGGCTTACGCTGAATGTCCAGATTGCGCTTAACATCGTATTCGCTGATTTCAGTGGTGATGCCAATACCTTGCTGATGGGCCGTGCCCGTCTCAAGTTCACTTTCAAAGTCTAGTCTAATATGCCGACTAATCCATTGGCGCGAATCCAGTGCTTTCTCAATTTGATTAAAATGCAACTGGTCTGAGGGATCAATTTTTTCTAATAGAATGTCCAGATGACCACCGCATGGCAGTGCTAGACGGGAGCGCTGTTCAGCGCTTTCTCCATAGCGAATGATCTTTGGGAAAATTGATTCTATGCTCAGATCGCCATCGGCTAATTGGTTCATCAACTCTTGTTCAATGCACCCTCCCGATAGCGAACCAATAATGCCTTTATCAGGATGATAAATCATCATTGAGCCGACTGGTCGAGGAGAAGAGCCGTAGGTTTCAATAACAGTGGCTAACCAAGGCTGAATCCCTTGGCTTAACCAAAGATTCAGCTGTTGTAATACAAACCAATTACTACCATTCATAAAAAATTTCGTTCATTTAAGTATCAAGTTTTAAGGGCAGTTTATAAAAAAACTGACCTGTTTTTGCCGTAATAGCATTAGCCACAGCAGAGGCAAGTGGAGGCACTCCGGGCTCGCCAACTCCGGTAGGGCTTTCATCGCTAGCAATAATATAGACGTCAACTTTTGGCGCTTCGTTCATACGTAATAATTGATAATCATGGAAGTTAGTTTGCTGTGGAATACCGTCTTTGATGGTGATTTCGCCATATAATGCAGCCGTTAGAGCGAAGATAATTCCACCTTCCATTTGTGCGATGACCGTATCTGGGTTTACTACTTGTCCACAATCCACGACGCAGACAACTCGCTTTACTTTGATTTGATTCCCTGTGTTGGCAGAGCTGTCAACTTGGACATCGGCAATTTCGGCGACCCAAGTACCAAACGATTTATGAATCGAAATACCTTGTGTACAGCCCGGTAGTGGAGATCCCCAATTCGATTCTTGGGCGGCTTTTTTCAATACTGCTTGTGCACGAGGGTGTTTATGCAATAAATCATAACGGAACTGATACGAATCTTTTTTAGCTTTCACTTGTGGCAGTTGTGCTAGTTTTTCAATAAAAGCTTCAATAATAAAACCATTATGCGAGTAACCCACACTGCGCCAGTTGCCGACTAAAATGCCACTGTCCGATTTTTTATAATCGACGTTGATATTGGCAAAATCATAAGGAATTGCTTCTGCACCTTCAAAAATAGAACCGTCTGCAGGCGCAATAATACCTTCACCTAGCTTGCCGATATCTTCTAGCATGCCAAACATAAACTTAGGCATAAAAGGATATTGTGCAGGTGCTGCATCACCTACGAAATAATCAAATACTCCCGAGCCTGCCATTTGATGATTCCAGCCAGAAATTTGGCCGTCGTTATCAATCGATGCACTCAGTTTGTGATAACTAGAAGGACGATACCAATCACGCTGTGTATCTTCTTCACGCGACCAAATTAATTTAATCGGTTGCTGAACATGATCTGAAATAGCAGCGGCTTCGGCGACAAAGTCTTGGTTAATGCGACGACCAAAACCACCACCAATAAAGGTCGTATTAATTTTAATATCGTTTAAAGAATAACGAGAAGCTTTTGCCGCCGCAACTTGAGCCATATCGGCAGACTGTGTGGGCGCCCAAATTTCTAAACCATCTTCTTTTGCCCATGCGGTACAGTTTTGTGGCTCTAATGTGGCGTGTGCAAGAAATGGCATTTCAAATTCAGCGGTAATGGTTTGCGCCGCATTTTTTAATGCCGATTCTATATCGCCTTCACTACGAACATTTTTACCGCTATCGTCAGCAAGATCTTTTTTATACTGAGCAAAGATACTAGCATCATCAATTTGAGTTAGTTCACTGTCGGCCCATTCAACCGTTAATGCTTGTTGTGCCTTGCGTGCTTGCCAATAAGACTTAGCCACAATGGCAATACCAACAGCGCTGGGTTTGTTTACCGCGAATACGTGTTCAATACCTGGCATGTTTGCTATTTTACTGGCATCAAAATCTCTTATCTGGCTATCCCAGCGAGGTGCGCGAGTAAAGACGGCGTACTTCATACCGGGCAGGTCGGTATCGATACCGTAGTCTGCTGTGCCGGTTGATTTTTTAAGCGCATCAAGGCGTTTATTGTATTTACCAATAACTTTAAAATCGGCTTTGTCTTTTAAAGGAATATCGCTAGGTATCGAATAGGTCGCGGCAATAGCAGCTAACTGACCAAAGCTGATTTGTTTGCCTTTATTTTTATCGCCAGTCGCGTTATTAATCACCATCCCATTTTCCGCACTGCAGTCAGACTCTTTAATGCCCCAAGTATTCGCCGCCGCTTTAATCAGCATAATACGCGTTGCAGCACCGGCTTCGCGTACAATTTTCCAGCTACTGGCGACACTGGTACTACCGCCCGTAATTTGCAAACCATAGATGGTATTTCGATAAACAGAGTCAACACCCGCAAAGCTTACTTCTACTTTCTCAGGGTCAACTTCGAGTTCTTCGGCCAATAACGTCGTCATGCCAGTATAAGTGCCTTGACCCATTTCTACACGATCTAAGACGAAGTGAATGCTGTTATTGCTATCGATACGCAGCCAAGCGTTAGCATCCCATTGCTCAAGGTTGCCTGCTTGACTCATGCCGCCATTTTTCAGAGTGGCACAGCCGGGTAGGGCGATCGTCATCATCAAGCCACCACTTCCCATCGCCGTCGCTTTGAGGAAGGTTCTGCGTGAGCTGTTTGTCGTTGATGTATTCGTCGTTAATGAAGTCATTATTTTGCCTCCATTACGTTTGGCATTATATTGGTGAATAATTCACTATTTGATGTTGCGTTGTTTTCAGCGACTGAGTTTATCGCGGCTTTAATTCTAGGATAGGTCCCACAGCGGCAAATATTGCCACTCATTGCATTATCAATATCCTGTTCGCTTGGTTTCGCATTATTGGCCAGTAATGCGGTTGCAGACATGATTTGTCCAGACTGACAGTAACCACACTGAGGAACGTTATGCTCAACCCAGGCTTGCTGTACAGAACTCATAGAGTCTTTATTACCTAAACCTTCAATGGTAGTAATAGACTGGCCCGCTACGCTGCTAATAGGCGTAATACAGGTGCGAATAGGATTGCCATTTAAATGCATGGTACAGGCGCCGCATAAGCCAGCACCGCAGCCAAATTTGCTGCCTTTAAGGTCTAAATAATCACGGACTACCCATAATAATGGAGTATCAGCTTCTACATCGAGGGAGTGTTCGATGCCGTTTACAATGAGTTTAATCATACTTATTTTCACTTATTATTATGCGACTGATGCTGTGAGATTAACAACGGCCAATAGATGAATCAAAGTTACTTGAATTGAATGACGAGAGTAAGGGTTATTTTCTGCTAAAATCTGTTCATTATTTATCTTATTAAGACGGTTAAGGGATTCTGATGGCGAAAAAGTTCTATGTAATTTGGGTTGGCCGTGAGCCAGGAATTTATACCGATTGGCCAACAGCGCAGAAGCAAATTATGAAATTCTCTGGTGCGAAGTATAAATCGTTCCCGAGTAAGGCTGAAGCGGAAGCGGCTTTTGCTGGCGGAACAGTGAATTCCTCTGTTAGTGCTAGTTCCAAAGCCAGCGGCTCTAGTAATAAAACCAGTCGTGGTAATAATTTATCGGCCCCTCCGATTAAAACCGATGTGGTGATTTATTGCGATGGTGGCTGTGATCCGAATCCAGGTAAAGCGGGTTCGGGGGTTGCGGTGTATCAAAACGATCAATTGATTCAGCTTTGGTATGGTGTCTATAACCCTAATGGTACGAATAATACCGCGGAGTTGAATGCATTATTTTATTCCTTGCAGCTAGCACAGCATGCGACAAAACAAGGCTTAAGCGCTCAAATTTTATGTGATTCTATGTATTCTATTCAGTGTATTCGCGACTGGGCGGCGGGCTGGGAAAAGAATGGCTGGAAGAAGAAAACGGGAGAAATTAAAAATCTTGAAATTATTAAGCAGGCGTATGCTTTGTATAATGAAATTAAAGATAAAGTTTTGTTATCGCACGTGAAAGCGCATGCGGGCACAGAAGGTAATGAACTGGCCGATCGTATGACGATGATTGCGGTTGAGCGTAAAGATCCTGCTTGGGTGCAGTATGAAAAAGATTCGAAGGGTGAATTTAATATTCCTGCGCTTTTGAAGCTCAGGGCAGGGTAAACTAATATCTGTGTAAATGGAAACAGGCTATTTGCTAGCCTGCATCCAATCAGCGGCTTGTTGTGAGTCGCTGTTTTTGGCATCTACCCAGCGTTCTCCCGCTTCGCCTTGCTGTGTTTTTGTACTTTCTTTTTTCCAAAACGGCGCTTCAGTTTTTAAAATATCCATAATGAATTGTGATGCTTCATAAGCCGCAATGCGATGCGCACTGCTGACCCCAACTAAAACAATCTGATCTGTTGCATGTAATTCGCCAATACGGTGAATAATACGTACGCCATCTAAAGGCCATCGTTGTTGGGCTTGGTTAGCAATATCCGTTAAAACATTTTCTGTCATGCCAGGATAGTGTTCTAAGGTCATGCTGCTGACCTCTGTATTCTCGCTGAAGTCTCTTACTAATCCAACAAACATAACGATAGCGCCACTTTGTAGGCTACGTTGACGTAATGTTTGATACTCGTGAGAGAAATCAAAATCTTCGCTTTGAACAGAAATCATAGGGTATCTACTGCTTAGTTCTTTCGTAGCAGTATGGAATGCTATTGATTTCTGTTCAACTCGATTTTTCTTATTTTGCTAGAAATCCAGCGTCTTGTAAGTGCTGAGTCATTTTATCGAACATCAGCTGCAAACCATTCATTGGACGCAGCATAACCTCAAAATGTACAATTTTGCCTTCATCATTCCAGCGAATTAAATCAATCCCTTTTATGGCTTTATCATCGACACGGGCACTGAATTCAAGAGCAAAATTGTTATCGTTAATCCACTCTCTTTGATATTCGAAATCCTGAAAAATATCAATCACCATGTTTAAAATATACTGGGTAATGTCTCGACCGACTTTTGGCTGCCAAACCGTCGGAGAGTGAAATTCGACATTGTCATCCAAGATTTCTCTAAGTAACTTCATGTCTTTATGGGCAACGACTTGGTGCCACTTTTCTCGATTTGTTTGGCTCATCTGGGCTCTCTTATTTTTATAATGAGTAAGTCAGTAATCATTGCATTAGTCATTAAACTATCGGCTTATCTTTACATCGTCAAGATGTCTATTGCATTTATTATCCCTGTTTATTATTCCTACCAAGTCAGCATTTCATCAAAACAGGCCAATGTTTGATCAAATACTGGTCTTTATTGTATTTAATGTAAAACTTAAGTACCACGTTAGGCGTAGGTCTAATCTGGGCTTAAAAAATAATAAAATCCGTCAAAGATCCTCAAAGGTGAAACATGAATATAATAAAACCGCTATCTTCAGTTATGACGTTAGCACTAGGGCTAACCATGACAATGGGGGTCTCTGCGATGAGTGCTAAACCTCCCGCAGATCCGATTGCTGACTTTCAAAATAGCTGGGCAGGTAAGGCTCTGGCTCATCAACGCCGCCTCGATGAAAATTCGCCATTGATTGATAACAATATCTTGGGCTCGCATAACAGTTACAACTCGAAGGTGTATCAAAATATTGCGCGCTATATCGATCCGCAGCAAAAGCATTCTATTTATGACCAGCTACGAATCGGTGCTCGTTTCATTGAGTTGGATGCGCATTGGACGGCACAAACCCACGGGAATGTCTGGACCTGGGGTCCTGGCTTATTGCTATGCCACTCAGGCATTGGATCTTCTGTAGGAGACTTGCATCTAGGTTGCAGCTTGACTGACCGCTTTGTGAGCGATGGCCTTGCTGAAGTTGCTCGATTCCTTAATGAAAACCCAGAAGAGGTGATTATTCTTTACGTGGAAGACCATACCGATGGTCGTCATCAAGAATTATTAACGGCTTTGAATCATAAGCTCAGCGGTAAAATTTATTCGAGTAACGGCTGCTCGAATATACCCAATAGCCTAACCAAAAGGCAGGTACGCGCAGCGGGGAAACAGATTGTATTATGGAAGGATGGCGGCTGCTCTTCAAATACATCGATGGCGCAATTAGCCTTTACAGGGTTGGGTAATATTAATCGTATTTGGGAAGATCGAACCTCTGTTGGTGCGATTGGCGCCTTCTTTACTGGAGGCTCGGTGAATAAAATTGAAGCCGAAGATGTAAGAACGGTATTTAAGGATGGTGGCAATATTATTAATCTTGATAATCTAACGCATAACGATGGTCGTGTAGCCGCAGGTATTTGGTCTTGGGATGTTAATGAACCAAATAACTACGCTAATAACCAAGACTGTGCTGTGCAAAAAGGCAACGGTCGCTGGGATGATGCCCATTGCGCGGGTATCAAACATGTTGCTTGTAAAGCAAATGATGGTCGTTGGGCTATTAGCCGTACGATGGCAACGTGGTTATTGGCGCCAGCTGCCTGTGATTTATTAGGTGCAAGCTATGAATTTTCAGTGCCAACCAATAGCCAAGATAATGAAGCTTTAAAAGCGGTTAAAGGAGGAATTGCTAATGTATGGCTGAATGCTTCTGATCGTCATAGTGAAGGACACTGGGTCGCCCACTAGCGTTTTGATGTCTGTTCTGAGCGGATAATCTTGATCTAGGTTGTCATAATCGTAAGAAGGTCCAATTAATTGATAATTGGGCCTTTTTTGTGTCTTGACACAAGAAATTGCAGGAGTAATCTGGAGAAACAATAAAGCTCATAGGAATCAATATGCCATATCACGACAACGTTGTAGATGAATTGAATCTACTTGTGAAATTTAGTCTACGTTCTATGCAAGAAGGCATTAAAGTACATCACGATGCTGAGATTTCATTGGTTGAAGCGGCAGAACGTTTGCACAGCAAGGGCATGATTTCTCAAATTGATGGTGGTTACTTGACTGACCGTGGTGTTGAAGTTGCTGAAAAAGCTCATGCATTAATTGCCGCTTTGGAAGTAAAAATGACGTAATTGATATTTGCTTTAAGGCAGGTAGGAGCTTGATTTCGATTATGCTCCTATTTGTACCCCTCTTTTCTATCATTATTCTTCATCCAGCCCGCTAAAAAATACCTTACAAAATAATTATTTTTAATACCCGCGAAGACTTTTCTATTTTCGCTCGTATAAAGTAGTAGATACTTTAATTGAGTATTGTTCTAGATTTTAACAACTAGATTTAACAACTAGATTTAACAACTAGGTATTACCAATGAAAAAACGTATAGCTACAGCTCTTATCTTAGCGACTTCTGTTCTATCAGCCGCTGCTTATGCAGATTGTGATAATAACAATCATAAAAAGGGGGCTCATAAAAAACACGGTGCTAAAAAGTTTGCCATGATCGATGAAAATAATGATGGCAAATTGTCTAAGGAGGAAATGAAAAATTTCCATGAGAAGCACTTTATGGTCATGGATATCGATGGTGATGGCTTTATTAGCCAAGAAGAAATGAGTAGCAAATATAAAAACCGTAAAGATCGCAAAGAGCGTAAAGATGGCAAAGGGTATTCAAAAGATTCTGATAATGAATGATCACTATCTTACAGAGTACGCTTTAAAATAGGTACCTTGATGAACAGTCTACAGCAGAAGACCGATGAGGAGCTTATGGTATTGATACAAGAGCATAACCATCCAGCATTTTCCGAACTGGTGGCAAGGCATAGTGATCGTTTTTATGCGCTATCTTACCGTACGTTATTTAATCGGTCTGATGCTGAAGATATAGTTCAAGATTCATTTCTGAAGTTATGGCATAAACCCATGTTATGGCAGAGCAAGCGTGGTGGTAAGTTTACCACCTGGTTTTATCGTCTTATTGTTAATGCGTGCTATGACTTGAATAAAAAAAAGTCGTCGCAAGAAACATCATTGGTTGACGAAAAAGATATTCAAGGTCATGAGTTAGTCGTTGAGAATGATGAATCTTCTCAGCAATTGTCTGATATTGAAACAGCGCTTAAAGAGTTACCGGAAAGGCAACGCATAGCACTTAATTTATGTTTTTATGAAGGGCTAACGAATAGCGAAGCGGCCGATATTATGGGGATTCGCTTAAAGGCATTACAGTCTTTAATTATGAGAGGAAAAGCGACGCTAAAAGCTTATTTCAATCGCGCAGAGGAGGGTAAACATGACCATAAGTGATGAACATCTTGATCAATTATTAAAGACTGTCATACCCATACCTCCAAATCCTAATTTGGCAGAGCGTATTATTGCCCAAGCGGCTACCGTACCAGTAACCGTAAGCCTAGAGAGTCATGATGACTCTTTGTTTAAACAAATATTGCGAGCCCTGATTATTCCTAAGCCTGTCTATGTACTGGCCTGCAGTATGTTATTGGGCGTGCTATTGGGTTGGCAAAATACTGAGTTGGATATGAATATTAACCCGATTCAAATCGCGTCTACGGAAGAAGATCTAAGCAGTGTCTTTATTGCTGAGGTTAATTATTATGAATAAAAAAATGAAAATATTTATCTCGATATCCGTTTTGTTAAATGTCTTATTATTGGGGGCGATAATAGGCAATATGATGGCGGGGATATCGAAATACCCTAATGAAAGAAATCATTCCTCTGTTCATGAAGATAAACGCTTAGCTCGCATTCTTGAAGTATTGCCGCAAAATAAAAAAGAAGATTTTGAAGAAAAATATTTAAAATTAAAAGCGTTAAAATACGAAGAAAAAATAAATATGAGAGCGGCCAGAAAAAATATCATACAGACGTTTGAGAGCGAGCCATTTGATAAATTAGCCTATCAGCAAGCTGTAATAGCACTGAATAATATGCATCAGCTACACGTCAATAGGCATATGGAATTAATGGCCGATGTGGCTCAATATCTATCACCAAAAGAACGCAAGCAATTAGCGCGATTAATGATGAAAAGAGGCGCTAGAAAATAAACTAAGGCATTATTTAGTCGGTGAAAATCAAAGCCTACTCCACAGCACTTCAATAGATGGATCGACTAAAATCGATATACTAAAGAAGTTCGATAGCTGGTATTTACTTCACTATTATCAATGGGTGGCGTTGCTGCTAAATTCTTTGCAGGCTCACTATCAATATTCACTTCATACTGTAATTTTAAATCTAACGTCTCGGTCAATTTAACAGAGAGGGAAGACGTCATGTAACCTCGATAATCGCTAAAATCAGTGGTCTGAGGTTGATAATATAATGTTGCACTTATGCCTACTTGATCATTAATACGGTGTTTGTAAACGGCAAAGCTGTTTAGACGCCATAGTTCACTTTCCTTTTCGTACGTATCCAAATCTAGGACTTCACGCTCTAAAAAGCCACCTAAACCAACAATTAAAGAAAATACTTTATCATCTTCAGCGACGATATAGCGCATGTTGCTACCAATTAATGAGCGAGACTGGAGATTATCAAAAACATCTTCTTCCCACTGAATAAAACCTTCAGCGGCCCACTTGGTTGTTAATAGGTGTGTCCAGCGTGTGTGAATGAAGCTGTCATCATCATCTGTTACACCGTTTGTCGTACCATATGCGCGATCAAAAATACCCAGGTAAATATTATCGCCATGGCGGCTAATGACTTTCGCTGCCGCGTTGTAATGTTCTTCCGTTTTGTTGCCTGTTTTTCCATCAAAACCAAGTTCTACGTGCCCGCTCCAACCTTCTGTGGGTAAACCTGGACGAGAGTCTTCAATGTTTGAGATAGAGTGAGCATTCCAAGATACCGCTAGTGCGGTAAGTGCGAGTATTTTTTTTAGCATGGGAGCGTTATCTGTGCGTTCTGATAAGTAGTGAGTTATACATCTGGAATATTAATTTGCAGCGATAGAAATCTAAATAGTCATTTAATATTTTTTGGTGGAGTTATTGAGCTAGATAGAGACGAATTAAGAAAACAGAATGATCGAGAAAAAATGGTGGGCCCGCCCCGACTTGAACGGGGGACCTGCCGATTATGAGTCGGATGCTCTAACCAGCTGAGCTACGGGCCCTTGTTATCGCTAGATAACGCAAACGATTATAACCATGCTTTACAAAGAGCGCCACCCCTTTGATTTAAAAAAGAAAAACATCTTATTTAAATCATAAAAACGGTCGCCAAAACAAGAAAACCCGGCAAAGGCCGGGTTTTCTTGTTTAAAATTCAAACAATTTAAACTATTTGAAATTTACTCACCTGTTAAGAAATTCTTACAGACTATTCGTCTAAGAAGCTGCGTAGATGATCAGAGCGAGTAGGGTGGCGTAGTTTACGCAACGCTTTCGCTTCAATTTGACGAATACGCTCACGAGTAACGTCGAACTGCTTACCTACTTCTTCCAAAGTATGGTCTGTGTTCATATCGATACCGAAACGCATACGAAGTACTTTTGATTCACGAGCGGTTAAGCCGGACAGTACGTCGCGTGTTGCATCGATTAAGCCGCCAGTAGTGGCTGTATCGATTGGCGATTCAGACATGGTATCTTCAATGAAGTCACCTAGGTGCGAATCTTCGTCATCACCGATTGGCGTTTCCATTGAGATAGGTTCTTTGGCAATTTTAAGTACCTTGCGAACTTTATCTTCTGGCATTTCCATACGCTCAGCCAATTCTTCTGGCGTTGCTTCACGGCCCATTTCTTGTAGCATTTGACGAGAGATACGGTTCAATTTATTGATCGTTTCAATCATGTGCACAGGAATACGAATGGTACGTGCTTGGTCAGCAATAGAACGCGTAATCGCCTGACGAATCCACCATGTAGCGTAAGTCGAGAACTTATAACCACGACGGTATTCGAACTTATCTACGGCTTTCATCAAGCCGATGTTACCTTCTTGAATTAAATCCAAGAACTGTAAGCCACGGTTGGTATACTTTTTCGCAATCGAGATAACAAGACGTAGGTTAGCTTCAACCATTTCTTTCTTAGCACGACGTGCGCGAGCTTCACCGATGGATACTTTACGGTTAACTTCTTTAATTTCAGGAATGGATAGCGTCACATTCGCTTCAATTGTTTTGATCTTTTTCTGAGCGCGTTGAATGTCGAACTTATAAACCGCTACTTTTTCAGAGTAAGGCTTATCCGCTGCGATTAATTCATCAACCCATGTTTCGCTGGTTTCATTACCCTGAAAAGATTTAATGAACTCTTTACGTTCCATCTTGCACTTACGAGTAAGTAGAACCATGATGGCGCGTTCTTGGGTACGAATCGCTTCTTGTGATTCACGAGTATTATTTACCAGCGCTTCAAAATAACGAGGCGTCAGTTTAATCGGAGCAAATACTTCGGTTAATTCTGCGAAAGCCACTTCGGCTTCTTTGCTAGCGCGACCATGCTTTTCAAGCACGGCAACCAATGCATCGTAGGCTACACGAACTTCTTTGAAACGGCCTTGAACCATTTCTACGTCTAAGCCGCCGGTTTCTTCATCGTCGTCTTCGCTATCATCGTCCTCAGAATCATCATCAGAATCATCATCAGAATCTTCTTTTTCAGCTTTTGGCTGAGTTTGAGGTGGCGGTGTTGGAATTTCGTCGGATGGATCGATGAAACCATTGAATACGTCACCAATACGGTTAACGTCGTCTTCAGCTTCTTCGAACGCTGTTAATACGGTATCGACAGAACCAGGATAATACGCAAGAGCTGACATCACTTCACGGATGCCTTCTTCAATGCGCTTAGCGATAACGATTTCGCCTTCGCGGGTCAGTAGCTCAACCGTGCCCATTTCACGCATGTACATGCGCACTGGGTCTGTTGTGCGGCCAATGTCGCTATCAACAGCGGCCAATGCTGCCGCAGCTTCTTCAGCAGCGGCTTCATCGGTATCGTTACCGGCCACGAACATAGCATCAGCATCTGGCGCAACTTCAGATACCGGAATACCGATATCGTTAATCATGCGGATGATGTCTTCTACTTGATCTGGATTCGCGATGTCATCGGGTAAGTGGTCGTTTACCTGAGCGTGAGTCAGGTAGCCCTGCTCTTTACCCTTGGCGATGAGGTCTTTTAAACGCGATTGTTGTGTATTCGCTGACATATAGGCCCTGTTGTAGTCGTCGCAGTCGTCTGCTCGGTGGCGAGGCAATAAACCCGAAAGTATAAACGCTAACCACCCAATGCGCTAGGCAAAGAGCGGGCTTGAGTACGATTTGTAATAAATTTCGTTAGTTAATTTGGGGGTAATAAAAAATAATTCAAGGTGTTGGTTATTTTTTATGCTTCTTTAGTTGCTGTGGTAATGCTAAATAACGTGCTTTTTCTTCTGCGGTAAGCTTGCTAATAGATTCGTTTGCAACTTTATCTTGCAAGGATTGCCATTCTCGGCGCAGTGCGCGGTGATGTAATCGTTGTAATATGCCTTCAATATCATTGCTAGGATCAATACCCTCAGGTAACTCTAGTGGCTGATTAGCGATATTTTTTAGGGCTTCTGCAAAAGGCGTTGCCGTCCATTGGATTAACAGCCCAATACTGCTGTTTTGAGGGCTTTGCTTTAATTTTTTAAGAATTTCACATAGCAGGCGTTCATTTTCATCTTCAGGCTCAAAATCTTCCAATGCGTCGATGCGCTGGGCGCTTTCAGGAAATTTCACTAGCAGAGTTAGTGCTTTAAGCGTCAGGGTTGCTAGCTGTTTATCTTCTTTGCTGCTTGTTTTAATTACGGTGTTTTTAGATTGCGCTTCTGCCGATAAGTGGTGCAAACCGTCAACATCGATGAAATCACCCACATCAAAATCGTGCTCTTCATCGCCATGGTATTGCTGTTCGTCATAGTGATGTATTGTCGAATCTGGCGTCTGTGAGCTATTTGCATTCGAATTACTTGGGCTATTTTGCGTACTGGGCTTTGCGACAGCTCTGTGCTGATTTGGCTTTTCAGTTTCGGTCGGTAGTAGCTTCGCAAGAATTTCTTGTTTGATGCCTGTTTCTTGCGCCAGTTGCTGCTGCATTAATTCTTTTAGCATACCTGTTGGTAGGCGTGAGATGAGCGGTGCGGCAAGTTGGCCAAAGCGTGCTTTGCCATCAAGGGTATCAAAATCGACTTGCTCTTTTATATGCTCAAAGACAAATTCAGGTAAGTGTTTTGAATTATCTAGGCGTTTTTCAAATGCTTCTTTGCCTTCTTTGCGCACAATGGTATCAGGGTCTTCGCCGTCGGGTAAGAATAGAAAGCGTGCTTGTAATCCATCCTGTAACGCTGGGATGACGGTTTCCATAGCACGTTGTGCGGCGGTGCGACCGGCTTTATCACCATCAAAGCAAAATATAATCTCTGGCACGACTTTGAATAAGCGGCGAATGTGATGTTCGCTGGTCGCGGTACCCAATGTAGCAACGGCGTAATGAATGCCGTATTCCGCGAGCGCAACAACATCCATGTAACCTTCGACAATAATCATACGAGTGAGTTTTTGGCGAATTTTACGCGCTTCATAAAGACCGTATAATTCTTGGCCTTTATGAAAAATTGGCGTTTCAGGCGAGTTCAGATATTTGGGTTTTTCATCCCCTAATACGCGTCCACCAAAGGCGATAACTTGGCCTTTTACATTACGGATCGGAAACATCACGCGGTCGCGAAAGCGGTCGTAGGTGCGGCCATCTTCTTTTTCGATGGTCATGCCGCAGCTGATGAGTTGCTTGATGGTTTTGTTATTGGTGCTGTCGTTTTTTTCACTAGGAGCCAGTGCATTTTGCAGGTTATCCCAGCCTGGTGGGGCGTAACCAATGGAGAAAAATTTAGCGGCTTTACCTGATAGTCCACGATCTTTTAAGTAACTGATCGCTTTGTCTTTATCTTTGCTGGTGCGCAGTTGCTTCTCAAAAAAGTCGGCGGCTTTTTGCGTCAGTGCGTGTAGCTCTCGATATTGAGGCTCTCGATTTTGTTGATCGCTGCCTTCGCGGGGAACTTCTATGTTTAGATCACCTGCGAGTTTTTCTACTGCATCAGGGAATTCGAGACCATCAAATTCCATAACGAATTTGACCGCACTGCCCGTTGCGCCACAGCCAAAGCAGTAATAAAACTGTTTATCAGGGCTGACGGTGAAAGAGGGGGTTTTCTCATTATGAAAAGGGCAGCAAGCGGAATAATTCTTCCCTGCTTTTTTCAGACGAATGCGGGCACTCACCACATCGATTATGTCGAGGCGACTGGTTAAATCATCAATGAAGTTTTGCGGTATGCGTCCGGCCATCTGGCTATATTACACTATTAACAATATGAGAGAAGAATACGCTGGTCGCTGTGGAACAGAAACTAAAAAGGCAGCCGAAGCTGCCTTTTTATGCAATCAAAAGATTGTGTGTCGATTAGCCGGCCATTTAACAGGTAGCGTGGGGGTTAGCCCAGTGCCGCTTTAACCAGTTGGCTGACTTGCGCCATATCGGCGCGGCCTTGTACTTGTGGTTTGAGGACGCCCATTAATTTACCCATATCCTGCATGCTTGCAGCACCGGTTTGGGTAACAGCGTCAGCCACTAATTTGGCCAGTTCATCTTCACTCAGTGCTTCTGGTAGAAACTCAGAGATGACAGAAATTTCAAACTTTTCTGTATCGGCAAGATCGTGACGATCAGCTTGTTCGTATTGCTCAATTGAATTTTGACGCTGCTTAACCATTTTATCTAAAATGGCTAATGCGCGGTCATCATCAACGTCAATGCGTTCATCTACTTCAACACGTTTAAATTCTGAAGCGGCTAAGCGCAACGCAGACAAACGAGGTTTGTCTTTGGCACGCATGGCATCTTTTACAGAACTTTTTATACTTGCAACGATAGCACTCATAAAATATTTCTTTTGATCGACGGTATTTAGCTAAAAAGCAGCTACAAATGGTGTTTGATTAGTACAAACGAACCATTTTTTTGTTTTCACGCTGAACTTTCTTCGCGTGACGCTTAACAGCAGCAGCAGCTTTACGCTTACGTACTGAAGTTGGCTTTTCGTAATGTTCACGACGACGTACTTCTGACAAAACGCCTGCTTTTTCGCAAGAACGCTTGAAACGACGTAGAGCTACATCAAATGGCTCGTTTTCTTTAAGTTTTACAGCTGGCATCCAATATCACCTAATAAATAATTCAGTGTTAATCTTTCAGGGGCAACCACAAGAAGCCCAAATTTTGTCTTTATCTAACGTATGCTCGTCGCACACCTTATATAAGGGCGGGCATTCTAATCGGTATACGTTTGAATTGCAAAGAGTATAGGCTAGGTTAGTGAGGAATAATTGCAATTCAGCGCTTTTAAGTCAGCTAAAGCAGCAATTAGCCTAAAAACTGCACTAATTATACTTTATATAAGCAAAGTAGCGCTAAGGGTATCCTAAAATCATTGGCATCAGCGTATCATGCGCACAATTGACTTATTACAACTTTATTAGACTTTTATTATTAAAGGTATCAGAGGCTTTATGCTGATTCTTGGCTTAGAAACATCCTGTGATGAAACCGGCGTTGCTGTTTATGATAGCGAACGTGGCTTATTGGCACACCGTTTATACTCACAAATTGCTGTGCATGCAGAGTATGGCGGCGTTGTCCCTGAATTAGCGTCTCGCGACCATGTGCGTAAAGCATTACCACTTATTAACGAAGCATTGGCCGAGTCGGGTCACAGCGTCCAGGATCTAGAAGGCATTGCTTATACGCAAGGCCCTGGTTTGGTTGGTGCGCTATTAGTCGGTGCTAGCGTCGGTCGTTCATTGGCTTGGGGTTTGGATATTCCGGCTGTTGGCGTTCATCATATGGAAGGTCATTTATTAGCGCCAATGCTAGAAGATGATCGCCCAGACTTTCCTTTTGTCGCCTTATTAGTATCGGGTGGCCATACTCAGCTAGTCCACGTAGCCGGTATTGGAGAGTATCGTTTATTGGGTGAGTCATTAGATGATGCAGCGGGTGAAGCGTTTGATAAAGCCGCGAAAATGATGGGGCTTCCATACCCTGGTGGTCCTGAATTGAGTAAGTTGGCCGAGCAAGGAGATGCAAAACGTTTTGAGTTTCCTCGTCCAATGACCAATCGCCCTGGTTTAGATTTCTCTTTTAGTGGATTAAAAACGGCAGTACGTACAACCATTCTTAAAGAAGCGATTGATGGCGTTTTAGATGAGCAGACCAAAGCGGATATCAGTGCGTGCTTTCAAGCGGCGGTTGTCGATACTTTGGCAATTAAATGCAAGCGCGCATTAAAAGAAACGGGTTTAAAGAATCTTATTATTGCCGGAGGTGTGGGAGCTAATAAGTTATTACGCCAGCAGTTGATGGATATGACGCAGAAAATTGGTGGCCAGGTTTTTTATCCCCGCCCTGAATTCTGCACCGATAATGGCGCTATGATTGCTTATGCTGGCTGTCAGCGTTTATTAGCAGGGCAACGTGCCGATTTAAGTTTGAGTGTTGTTCCTCGCTGGCCGATGACTGAATTGAGTTCTATTTCTAAAACGAGTAGTAACCAAAATGGATAAGGTCTTTATTCGTGGTTTAAAAGTCGAAACGATTATTGGCGTTTTCGCCTGGGAAAAACAGGTTAAGCAGCCATTAATTTTTGATCTTGAAATGGACTGGGATATTACCCAAGCGGCTGCAACGGATGATCTTGCTTACGCACTCAATTATGCGGCGGTAAGCGACCGTGTGATTGAATTTGTGCAATCGAATCAATACGATTTATTAGAGCGACTTTTGGTTCAGCTAGCAGAGACTTTACGAACAGAATTTTCAATTCCTAAAATTAAAATTCGTGTAGAAAAACCGGCCGTTGCCCCCTATGCTATTGCCGTCGGTTTGGAAGTAGAACGTGGTTAAAATATACCTAGGTATCGGTTCCAATATAGAGCCAGAGAAAAATATTGCGGCAGGTTTAGTCAGTTTAACAACGCTATTTTCTACCCTTGAAATATCCCCAACGTATTTGGCTCCTCCTTTTGGTTTTGACGGTGATGATTTTCATAACCTTGTTGTGTGTGCAGAAACGGACTTATCAATTTCACAAGTAGTTGATGCCTTGCGCCAGATTGAATTTGACCATGGACGGCCAGAGCAGGCGGTGAAGTTTTCATCACGCAGCTTGGATATCGATTTGTTATTATTCGGCGATTTTGTTGGCAGGGTCGGGGAATATAATATTCCTCGTTCCGATATTGAAAAATTCGATTTTGTTTTGCGCCCGCTGCAGGACATCGCGGGTAAAGATGTACACCCTGTCAGCGGAAAAATGTTTTCTGAACTTTGGCAGGTAATGAGTATGCGTGCCAGTAGCCAGCTTGAGTTGGTTTGATTGACTTCATGGTCGTCGGAATAAATCCTGACCTACCGTTGATTTTTTTTCAGATTAGCAATCACGTTAACTCGTTCTTTCGCCATGGCTTCACCAATTTCTTTGCCTAAAATGCCTTTTTCAACAAATTGTTTCGCTGTGATTTGCAAGCACGCTGTGGCTAGGTCGTTGATGTACTCAACTTGGTTATACTCAACGTTTTCAAATCCTGTGCGGCCACGGCTATCGGCTTTACAGGCGATCAATATTTTTTGCAAACGTTCTGGCTTGCGCCATAAATCAATGTGATTAAACAGCTTTAGAATGGTTTCTGGTTTTAACTCAAAAGCACGATGTATATGAGTATGATACAAACATACCAATCGTGATAAGTCTTTAAATTCAGTTGGAGCCTTTAAGCGTTTATTAACCTGAATAACCAGTTTCTCTCCAGATTGCTCATGCCCATAATGGCTAGGCAATATGTCTTCACGGGTCAGGCCTTTACCCAAATCGTGTAGTAAGCTGGCCCAGCGAATACTGATGTCTTTTGTCAACTTACTGGCTTGTTCTAAAACCATCAGTGTATGAATGCCGCAGTCGATTTCTGGATGGTGTTTTTCGGGCTGTGGAATACCAAATAATCGGTCGAGTTCAGGAAATATAATGGCAAGGGCTCCGCATTCTCGCAGCACTTGAAAATACACCCACGGCTGAGGCTCGCCCAATGCCCGTTCGGTTTCTTGCCAAACTCTTTCGGCGGTCAGTAATGCCAATTCACCGCTATGGGTAATCTCGCGCATTAGCTCCAGGGTATCTTGGGCAATTGTAAAACCTAAATGTGCAAAACGTGCGGCAAAGCGAGCAACACGTAAAATACGCAAAGGGTCTTCAGCAAAAGCTTCTGATACATGGCGCAGTTTTTTTAATTGAAGATCTTGCTGACCGTTATAAGGGTCATAAATATTACCTGACTCATCTTGTGCCATCGCATTAATGGTTAAGTCGCGACGCAATAAATCTTCTTCGAGTGTGATGTCAGGGTTAAAGTCACAATTAAACCCTTGATAGCCTCCGCCAGACTTTCGTTCCGTTCGCGCTAAGGCATATTCTTCTTTTGTTTTAGGATGCAAAAATACTGGGAAATCAGCGCCTACTTGGCTGTAACCTAGATTGATCAGCTCTGCAGGAGTGCTGCCCACAACAACCCAATCTTTATCTTTGATTGGAATGTTTAATAGAGCATCGCGCACCGCGCCACCGACTAAATATGTTTGCATGTAAGACTCGTAGTTAAAATAATATGCCAAAAATAAAAAAGCCTTAATCCGAAGATTAAGGCTTTAGTTTAAACCGTTTTTCTAGCTATTTCAGTAGCTATTTCAAGCGTTATTATGACCCTGTATTAGAAGTAGAAACCGAGCTCTAGCGCGGCCCCTGCTTCTTTTTCTAGTTTGCTTGGGTTTGCTATCGCGGCAATGTCTACATGCGCGCCATAAATGGATAAACCAAAGCCAATTGACGCCACAGAGGCATCGGTATCACTTAAATTTTTGCGATAACCCGTGCGTAATTGAAAGGTATCATATAAGTCCAGTTCAGCACCAATAGAGGCATATTGTGTCGCGGACTCAAAAGCCACAGGATCATTTTCCATTAAATCAATATCAAAAGCGATAACAGACCAATCGGTTGAGTGGGAAATCCCGCCACGAAACTGGGTATCTAAACTGATTTTCGTTTTGGTTATTTCTCCGGTAGTGCTATTTCGATTACTTTCAGTTTCATATTCTTTACTGATTAAGTTTTTAGCGACAACCCCAACTTGCCATTGATTACTGGCGCCAAATTGATAGGCGGCACCGGCATCCATATTAAAAGAGGAAAATTTTTGTTCAGTTTCTGTGATGTCTTTTCTTTTTATGTCTTCGTCATCAACGGTGGCTACGTAGTTATACGTTCTAATATTTTGCAATTTAGGGGTAAGTCCTATTGCAATTTTCTCACCTGAAATTTCAAACTCTCGAGAGAATGTAAGCCCCAGTTCGGTCACGCCAACCGCTACGATTTGAACGTTTGAAGTAAGTTCATCATCAAGATCAATGTCGCCAGTGACGCTATCGGCCGATAAAATAGTACGACCATCTTTTTCGTATTCAAAATTTTGCAATGATGTTTGTTTGCTTTCAGCATTCGTTGCGGCCGCATCAACTGCATTTTGTTCAGCCGCGGTGCAGCTTGACGCCCCCGTACAGGTTTCAAGGGCTTGAGTTGCCTGTGCTAACTGTTGTGTCGCAAGGGTATAATCTTGTGTCGCGGTGGCGTACTCGTTCATGGCTTCTGCGTAGCCATTCAAAAGCGTATTATCACTGTCGGTGAAAAACATGCGCCCAGAAAAATAGGCCGCGCCGCTAACCGATATCGCCGCCGCAAAAGATTTACTAGGAATGGCAATGGCGCCATTAACCCCTAAAGTACCATTAACATGTCTGCCCGACATGGCGCTTAGCTCGCTGGTTAAATCAAAAGTAGTACTTTGTAAATCTTGAGTTTGTGCTGTTAAAGCGGTTGCTGAGTTATTCAGGTTTGTAGTTGCCGTGGTTAAATCTGCCGCGCTCGTTGAATCATCTCCGCCATTACCTGGTACGTTAGAAATTAGGGTTTCGAAATTGGTGATTTGTTGTTCTATGGATATCGTACCAGAGCCGCCAGAGACAAGTATGGTATC
>CAWVSY010000019.1:0-62452 GCA_963933055.1 uncultured Oleispira sp. | reverse complement strand
GTAGTGTGGGGTTTCCCCATGTGAGAGTAGGTCATCGTCAAGCTCTTATTCTAAAGTCCCCAATCAATTCTTTTAGTTAAGTATTGGTTGGGGATTTTTTTTGCCTCTGAAGGCATATTAGAAAAATTAATTATTATAATTAAGTATCCACCAGAATTTGCTGAGTAATGCAGTCTCCTGAACTACGATGAATTATCGAAGAGCAGTCGTAGACACTAAGACATTCACAAAGCATCAAGGTTTGCTTGACGACAATAGCGCTGTGGAACCACCTGAACCCATCTCGAACTCAGAAGTGAAACGCAGTAGCGCCGATGGTAGTGTGGGGTTTCCCCATGTGAGAGTAGGTCATCGTCAAGCTCTTATTCTAAAGTCCTCAATCGATTCTTTTTAACAAAAGCATCGGTTGGGGATTTTTTTTGTCTCGAAGAAAGTGATGCCTACCAAGCCGTTGCCGTTTTGAGTGATTACAGGCATAAAAAAGCCCCGCAATGCGAGGCTATTAAAAATATTGAGTAAGCTAAGGGCTAACCACCTTTAACAATGGGGTCGGCATAGCTAAGTTTCATATCCCAAGGGAAGCGAATCCAAGTATTTTGGGTTACTTCTTCAACATAACTATCGACGTATTCAATCCCAGCAGGCTTGGCATATAAAGTAGCAAAGTGAGCATTAGGAAACTGTCTGCGAACTTCAGCAGCTGTTTTACCAGTATCTACTAGGTCATCGATAATTAGCCAGCCTTTGCCGCCTTCTTCTAGATCTGGTGCTTTATTTAATGTGAAGCCACCACGCTCTTGGCCATCATAGCTAGAGATGCAGATTGTATCGATGAGGCGGATATTGAGTTCGCGGGCAATAATAGCCGTTGGCACCATGCCGCCGCGAGTCACGGCTAGAATACCTTTCCATTCCTGTAAGTCATGCAGAGTATTCGCCAAACGGCGACCTGCTTTATGTAATTCTTCCCAGGAAACGAAGAAATCTAGTTCGTACTTGCTCATGGCATCGTCCTTTTGGCAGCATGTTAGGATGTTAGCTGCCCCAGTTAATCAGAAACATAATTAACGCCAAATTCTAACACAATGGTCAGCTATTATCAGCTTGCAATCGAGCAGTCTGCTAAAATTATAATCGTTATTCAGGTTATAAAACCAGCTTAGCAGCAGACTCTGTATGGCGGGCCTGAATCTCATCAATGTCGCTATTTAGCAGTTTGCCTTGCTTTACCTTCCATTGCCCAGCAACCATTACATAATCTGCACTGTGTGCGCCGCATAAGATTAAAGCGGCTAAGGGGTCGTGAGCGCCAGAGAAGCGTGCTTCATCAAGACTGAATAAGGCAATATCGGCCTGCTTACCGATGGCTAGTTCTCCAATGTCATCTCGGCCTAGTACTTTAGCTGACCCTTTTGTTGCCCAATACAAAGCATCTTGGTGGGTAACTTCATCCGCTTGATAGCGTAGGCGGTTGATGAGCAGAGCTTGCCGAACTTCTTGAATCATATTGGAGCCATCGTTGGATGCTGAGCCATCAACTCCTAACCCAACATAGGCACCAGCCGCTTGCAGCTCTTTGGTGCGACAGATCCCCGAAGCTAATACCATATTTGAACTTGGGCAGTGTGCTATGCCTACCTTCGCTTTGCCTAGGCGCTTAATTTCGTCATCGTTAAAGTGAATACCATGGGCTAGCCAAACATCACTTGAAAGCCAACCAACGGATTCTAGATAGTCTACTGGACGCAAGCCAAAGGTCTGTAAGCAAAAATTATTCTCGTCTTCTGTTTCAGCAAGATGAGTATGTAAGCGCACACTATGATCACGAGCCAACGTGGCTGTTTCTCGCATTAACTCAGTTGTTACTGAAAAAGGTGAGCAAGGCGCCAGAGCCAGCTGAATCATAGCGCCAGGACCTGGTTGATGAAACTGCTGAATAACCCGCTGGCAATCATCCAAGATAGCGCTATCAGTTTGAACCGTCGATTGTGGCGGTAAACCACCATCGTCTTGGCCTAAGCTCATGGAACCGCGCGTTAACATGACACGATTGCCAATCTTACTCGCTGCAGATACCTGAATATCAATTGCTTCGGTTAACGCTTGTGGAAAGAGGTAATGATGATCTGCTACCGTTGTACACCCCGATAGCATGAGCTCTGCCAATCCCAATTCTGTTGCAGCATGGAGCATGTCAGGCTGTAACTTTGCCCATACTGGATACAAGGTTTGTAGCCAAGGAAAGAGGCGCTTATTGAGTGCAGGAGGAAAAGCACGCGTCAGGGTTTGATACAGGTGATGGTGAGTATTAACTAATCCTGGTATTAATACGTGACGACGGGCATCAAAGGTTTGATCGATAGGGTTTTGTGGTACACCGCCCGCGGGGACAAGTTCAATGATGATGCCATTTGAAATAACGATACCATTACTGGCATCTTGCTGATTGGCCGTAAAAGCTGAGAGAGGTTTTTTTATCCACAGGTTCTTTTTTGGTGCGATAGTATTGAAAGAAGACTTAGACATGTTTTCACCTTTTAAGTAGTGCATCGCCATAGCGATGGAATTCAATTAAGAATTAAAAAAGAGTGCAAACGGAAACAGGGAAGTGAGAAGAGTAGAACAAAAATGAACGAACAGTTATCACATCGCCATGCACAGATTGCGTACATGGCAGTGACTTGCGTGTTAATCTGCCGATAAAGAGTATTTTACCTATTTTGACGTCGAATTAAAGCTTATGGGTTGGGGTCAATCCACAACCTGTTAAAATCATATGGCATAAAAAACGGCTAATACGTTCAATATCATCTGCTTCATATTCAAGCTTATTCGTAATCGTTAAAATTTGAGCTTCGAAATCTGCATAGTGCTGGGTCGTTGACCAGATCATAAAAAATAGATGCTCAGGATCAACTTTAGACATTTTGCCTTGTTCAATCCAGGTTTCAATGATTTTGGTTTTGGCTCTTAACCACGTTCGCAAATCCGTGCGTAGGTATTCGTTAACATTTGGCGCACCTTGAATAATTTCGGTGGCGAAAATTTTTGAGGCATTAGGGTAGCGAATAGCGAGTTCAACTTTAGTGCGAATATAAAACTCTAAAGTTTCTGTGGGGTCATCGTCTTGCGTGATATCAGCAAGTACTTCGTTCCAGCGCTGCACAATATCTTCCAATACCGCGTTATATAGCTTGGCTTTATTGGTAAAATAATAATGCAGGTTTGCTTTAGGAAGGCCAGCAGCGTCAGAGATTGACTGCATACTCGTCCCTTTATATCCATGCTTAACAAATTCGACTTCTGCCGCTTGAAGAATTTTTTGACTGTTCTGCTCGCGGATTTTACCCGGTTTGTACTTCTTAGTTACGCTCACCAAAGGCCTCGTTAATAACAGTATAAGGTGACATCATCCGATGAATAATACGGATGTTCATTGTAACAGAATGTCATGTTGAACTGAAAATACATAAGCTAAGAAGCAGACTTGCATCAAGCTAATGTGAACAATCTGTCCTTGATTGTAATTAAGTAGCCAGTCTGGTGCCTCTTAGAGACTGGCTACTCATTATCGCTTTAAAGTCGTGATATTACGACTTAGGTAATTGGCCTTCAACGCCTTTTACATACCAGTTGAAGCCTTTAAGAGCGCCATCATCCATAGTCTTGCCCGCGCCAATTACTTCTTTGCCTGACTGATCGAAAACAGGGCCATCAAATACGCGCATAGAGCCGCTTCTGATAGCTTCTTTTTTCTCTGCAACCAATGCCTTCACATCAGCAGGGATGATATCGTTTAAAGGTGCAAGGTCTGTTACGCCTTCAGCAATACCAGGCCATAGGTCTTCAGACTTCCAAGTGCCATCCATAACCGCTTGTACTTTTGCTGCGTATAAAGGGCCCCAGTGATGCACCGTTGACGTAAGGTGAGCTTTAGCACCATACGCACTCATGTCAGAGTGATAACCGATTGCGTAGTTACCTTTCGATTCAGCGGCCTGAATCACGGCTGCAGAGTCAGTATGCTGGGTTAGAATATCAGCGCCTTGTAACATTAATGTTTCAGCGGCTTCACGTTCTTTTGCTGGATCATACCAGGTTGATGCCCAGACTACTTTAACTTGAACGTCAGGATTCACTTCTTGAGCGCCTTTAGTAAAAGCGTTAATCCCACGAATTACTTCAGGAATAGGGAAAGAAGCGACATAACCAATCACGTTTGTTTTGGTCATTTTACCCGCGATCAAACCGGTAAGATAACGGCCTTGATATGCACGAGCGAAATAAGTCCCAGTATTTTTACCGCGCTTATAACCTGTAGCATGTTCGAACTTAACTTTCTTAAATTTCTTAGCGACTTTCAATGTTGGGTTCATATAGCCAAACGAAGTCGTGAAAATTAAGTCGTGGCCTTTTGCGGCCAGTTGGCGAATAACACGCTCAGAGTCAGCGCCTTCAGCAACACTTTCAACGTAGTTGGTTTCAATTTTATCACCGAATTTTTCAACGATGTACTTACGCCCTTCATCATGTCCGAACGTCCAGCCAGCATCGCCCGTTGGTCCAACGTAAACAAAGCCTACTTTTAATGGATCTTCAGCAGAAGCAACATTCGCCCCAAGTGCTAAAGCCGCCGCCATGACCAATTTCGTTAGTTTATTTGAATGCATCTGTATGCTTCCTTTTAGTTCACTTCAGTTAGATTAAATAATTGAGGTTCGCCACTATCTTGCGGTGATACCCCTGGGTTTTAAAAACAACATCTTAAAAACGTTACACTTGCGGTCTATAAGGCTGACCTAATGCAAGAGGAGTACTCAATTTTGCTTTTGCCGCATCGCTAGCGATGATGACTAAAACAATAATGGTGGCACCATAAGGCAACATTGCAAGAAGGTTTGGAGACGCTTCAAAGCCAAGTCCTTGTAGAACCAAATGCATGATGCTTGCGGCACCAAATAAATAAGCACCTAATAGAATGCGTTCAGCTTTCCAGCTGGCAAACACCACTAGGGCTAATGCAATCCAACCGCGTCCTGCGGACATGCCTTCACTCCACATCGGAGTATAAACAAGGGAAAGATAAGCACCGGCTAAACCGGCCATGGCACCACCAAATAAAATGGCACCATAACGAACCTTCATGACTGGGATACCAATCGCATTAGCGGCTTCAGGATTTTCACCGACAGCTCGAATCGTTAAGCCTAAACGGGTACTGCGGAAGCACCAGAAAATTAATGCGAACATAAACCAAGATAGATAAACCAATGGGTCATGGGAAAATAAAACTTTGCCGATAAACGGAATATCGCTTAAGAATGGAATGGGGAAAGGCGCTATTCCATCAATTGCCATTCCGACATAACCCGCGCCTAAAAAGCCACTGAGGCCGGTACCAAAAATTGTCAGCGCTAATCCTGTTGCTACCTGATTCGAAACTAAAGTAACCGCTAAGAAAGCAAACAGAACCGACATCATCATACCCGCGAGAATAGCAGCGATGATCCCTAAACCTGCATGGCCTGTTACAACCGCAGCAATAAAACCCAGAGCGGCGCCCATTAATACCATGCCTTCTTGGCCAAGGTTTAAAACGCCTGACTTTTCACATACCATCTCACCGAGGGCGATCAAAATCAGTGGTGTACCCGTACGTAACGTCGCGAACAAAATATTGGTGAATAATTCAAAATCCATTGTACTTGCCTCTTCTATATTAGCGTTATGCTTGTGCAGGGTTGGAAGAACTGCTGATAGCGCGAGCAGTCGGCTTACGCACAATGCGATAGCTAATTAATAAATCACAGGCGAGTAAATAAAATAACAACATGCCTTGGAATAAACCGGTTAACGACTTAGGCAGGGCTAAATCCATTTGAGCCATTTCTCCACCCATATAAGTCAGTGCTAGCAGCATACTCGCAAAAACAATACCGACGGGGTGCATACGGCCAAGAAAGACAACAATAATGGCCGCATAACCGTAGCCAGGAGATATATACGGATTGAGCTGGCCGATGGAGCCAGTGACTTCACTTACGCCCGCCAAGCCTGCTAATGCGCCGCAGGCTAATAGAACAAACCAAGTTAAGCGTTCTTCTTTAAAGCCGGCAAAACGTGCAGCGGCTTTATCTTCACCCAATACCGCAATCTGAAAACCTAATAAGGTTTTCGACATCAATGCCCATATGGCCGCGACGGCGATGAGTGCAAAAAAGATGCTGATATTTAAGCGATAATCGTCTGATAAAACAGGCAAGGTAGCAAAATCAGAAAACAACGCAGACTCGGGAAAGTTGAAACCTTCAGGGTCTTTTAATGGACCATGTACTCCATACAATAACCAGTTAAGAGCGATGTAGTTAAGCATAATCGTGGTTAAAATTTCGTTAGCCCCAAAGCGAGTTTTTAGTAGGGCAGTAATTGCCCCCCAAAACAAACCGGACAGAGCGCCAAAAAATAAAACTAACGGTAAAACCCAAAAGCCTTCTGCATCCATTAATTCCAAAGCAATATAACCACCACCCAGGCCGCCTAAAATGAACTGGCCTTCAGCACCGATGTTCCAAATTTTTGCCTTAAAACAAAGCATTAATCCAATAGCACATAGTGTGAGTGGTGCAACCTTAACGCCTAATTCAGTCCAGCCATAAACATCGGTTAATGGTGCAATAAAAAAAGTATACAAGGCATGAAAAGGATCTTGTCCTAATGCCGTAAATAATAAACCACCGCTCACAAGTGTTAATATAATCGCAAACAGTGGTGATAAATAAGACATGGCCTTGGAATCAGACGGCCTTTTTTCTAAAGTAATGTTTAACATTATTTAATTGCACCTTCACTTGCGGGTGAATTGTTATTAGCAGCATGAAAATCGCCCGCCATCCACATACCTAGCTGATTAATAGAAACGTCATGCGTTGGTGCAACGGGCGAAAGTTCACCATCGCAAATCGCACAAATGCGATCACTAATCGAATACAGCTCATCAATATCTTCTGAAACAACCAAGACCGCACAACCTTCATCGCGCAGTTTAATTAGTTCATGACGAATCAAAATGGCGGCGCCAATATCAACACCCCAAGTAGGGTGTGAGCAAACGAGCAGTTTTGGATTCTGTAAAATTTCACGACCAATAATATACTTCTGTAAATTACCGCCCGATAAGGATTTTGCTTGAGCATGAATCCCTGCGGCTTTCACATTAAATTTTTCGAGAATATTTTGCGCAAATGCTTTTACTTTATGAGTATTGATAAAACCATTGTGGGTAAGGTCGCCTTGATAACCAGTTAATAAACCATTATCTTGCAAAGACATATCAGGAACCGCACCACGACCAAGACGTTCTTCTGGTACAAAACCTAAACCTAAAATTCGGCGCTTCTCAGGGGTTAAATTCCCTACCGCGGTTTTAGCAAAAAAGACGGTCTCTTTGGCACTGGTATCTTCACCACTGATTAAATTAAGTAACTCTTCCTGACCATTACCCGCAACGCCCGCAATACCTAGAATTTCTCCCGCTTTTACATCAAGAGAAATATTTTTCAGTGTGCAGGCAAAAGGATCGTTAGATTGAAAGCTTAAATCGACAATCGATAAGAACGTCTCAGCGCCTTCCGCTTTTTTATAATCTTCCGTAAGTGGCGTATCATCACCCACCATTAAGCGTGCAAGTTCTTCAGTCGTGGTTTCTTTTGGTATGCAATGGCCACTGACTTGGCCAGCTTTCAAAATGGTAGCGTGATCGCATAAAGCTCTAACTTCATCGAGCTTATGAGAAATAAATAAAATGCTGCAACCTTCACTGGCTAATAGGTGCAAGGTTTTAAATAACGTTTCAACTTCTTGCGGAGTCAATACTGAGGTTGGCTCATCGAGAATAAGCAACTTAACGTCTTGTAATAGGCAGCGAACAATCTCAACGCGCTGCTGCTCACCAATTGATAGCGTATGCACATAGCGATTAGGATCAAGCTTCATGCCATAGCGTTCAGATACTTCAATGATGCGTTGTTTCAATGAATCTAACGATGCGGCTTCTTCTTTAGGGAGGCTTAATGCGATGTTTTCAGCAACGGTGAGCGTCTCGAATAGCGAGAAGTGTTGGAATACCATGCCTATGCCAAGTTCACGCGCATGAGCAGGGCCTTTAACGGAGATCTCTTCTCCTTGCCAGTGCATTGTGCCTTCGTCAGGTTTAACCACACCATAAATGATTTTCATTAATGTGCTTTTACCTGCGCCATTTTCACCGAGCAAGGCGTGTATCTCACCCACATCAACCGTCAGCTTGACCGTTTGATTAGCGATACAGCCAGGGTAGCGTTTGGTTATATTATTCAGTTCAATTCGATTCATTATTAAATTCTTGACCAGTTAGCCAGCTTTATTAAGCAATTTCTTTGCCAAAAGTAAGACTATAATGCGATAAAAGTAACAAAATCTCAAAAAATTGTTCAGAAGGTCAGCTTATATATTGTTTATAAAGAAAATTAATTCCATATTCGGTTAATAATTAACCCAGCTATACTTGATTCAAGCCCTAGCAAGCGCTTATTAATGACTTATTTACGGGTATTTAATGTTCTATATCGGTGCGTATTTGAGCTTTCAGATCCGCCTTGGTGCAAAACATAATCAAATGGTCATGTAATTGCTTGGGTCATTTAACGGAGAATTAGTCATATGCAGCCAACTGTGTATTTTGAGTGCTACTTTAATTCACTGAATTGCAATAAAGTTATCAATAATTGAATCATCGTAAAAATTATAGGCTGGCGGAATATGAAATGTCATGCAGGGTTGACAAGGTTGGTATTGTTCTTGAATGATAAATGCACCTCCATAAAAGTTGTCTAATTGGTCAGAAGTTTGATTAGTCATGATATTCGCGCAATAATGCGCGCAACTGGTGTGATAAGCATGTGTGATAAATATGAGTAAACCCGTGATTAGATTTTGTTTAAATGGCCGCTGGATCGAAGAAACAGCCGTCGCAAGTGATATGACAGTCTTGCGTTACCTGCGTACTCAGCAATCTTTGCCGGGTACTAAAGAAGGCTGTGGTTCAGGTGACTGTGGTGCTTGTTCCGTATTATTAGGTGAATGTTCTCTTGATGACGCTGGCAATGGTCAGTGGCAATATCAGGCGATTAACGGCTGTATTACTTTTATTGCACAGCTAGATGGCAAAAGCCTAATCACAGTAGATGCACTCTCGTCTAAAAAGACGCCTAAAGGCTTAGCTAAAGAAAAACCCCTAAGTCAGTTGCATCCAGCTCAACAAGCAATGGTCGATTATCACGGCTCTCAGTGTGGCTTTTGTACACCTGGTATAGTGATGTCGTTGGCCGCTTTGCATGAAAATCAACGCATCAATAAAAATAGCGAGCCGGCAGATCATCACCAGATTATCGATGCACTATCAGGCAATTTGTGTCGCTGTACCGGCTACCGTCCGATTATCGAAGCGGCTGAGAATATGGGTAACTATGAAAATAATAGTACCGATGTTGGGCAGGTGGGCATTTGGCAGCCAAAAGTGCAGCTAGTTGCAGAAAGCATGACAAAAGCGGAAGTGGGTCTTGTTTCTTCCTCTTCATCCGCAGACATTGAAAGCCAAAGCTGGTCACCAAAGACAGAAGACGAATTAAAAAGTTTATTAGCTCAATATCCTGAAGCACGCATGGTCGCTGGCGCAACCGATATCGCTTTGGAAGTAACCCAGATGAATCGCCGTATACCCCAATTAATAGCGATTAATGACATTGCGAGTTTAAAAACGATTACCATTGAAGACGATTCTATCTTGATCGGTGCGGCTGTGACCTATAGCCAAATAGAAGCCACGCTAAATGAACACTTCCCGGAATTTGGCCAGTTATTACACCGTTTCGCATCACGCCAAGTTCGTAATAACGGCACCATGGGGGGGAACGTAGCCAATGCTTCGCCCATTGGTGATACACCGCCAGTATTATTAGCGCTAGGTGCCTGTATTGAATTAGCCAGCGCTGAAGGTAATCGCTGGATACCTTTGAATGAGTTCTTTTTAGATTATAAAAAGACTCAGCAAAAGCAGGGCGAATATCTACGTATGATTCGCATTCCACGCTTAAAAGAAAATCAGCATTTGAAAGTGTATAAAATTTCTAAGCGCCTTGAAGATGATATTTCTGCGGTGCTTGCGGCGTTTAAATTTACCCTTGCTGATGGTAAACATGGCCAAGCTGGTTCACAAATAGTCACTGCAGTAAGTTCTGGTTTTGGCGGTATGGCGGGAATTCCCAAAGCCGCAACTCAGCTTGAGCAAGCCTTATTAAATAAAGAAATCTCTATGGAAAATTTTGAACAAGCAGCTCTTGTACTTGATCAGGACTTTGCCCCGATGACAGACGTGCGTGCGACTTCTGAATACCGTTTACAGGTTGCACAGAACCTTGTTCAGAAATGTGCGTTTGAGCTTGCCAACCCTGACTCAATCACAAGAATCGAAGCACTTGAAAAGAGTGAGCTATCTCTAGCCCAAGTCACTGCCAAGGAAGTATTAGGGGGAGAGCAGCATGCGTAAATTAATAGATTTACCCGCACAAGAGTCAGAACACTCTTCAGACCAGGATGAACAACGTAATCGTCCAGCGAAAGTTAAAAATTCTGTTAAGAGCAAAGGCCAGACAGGACAAAGCATGAAGCACGAGAGTGCCGAAAAACACGTTACCGGTAAAGCGGTGTATGTTGATGACATGCCAGAATACCCCAACCAGTTGCACATCGCGGTGGGCGGTAGCGCTCATGCCCACGCGAATATTAAGTCGATCGATCTCACTTCAGTTAGAGAAACCTTGGGGGTCGTCGATGTGATTACGGTACATGATGTACCAGGTCATGTTGACATCGGCCCCGTTTTTTCTGGAGACCCCGTGCTGGTAGAAAAACTGTGCGAATACATTGGTCAGCCAATTTTTGCCGTTGCCGCCGATACCATGGAAATTGCGAAAGCCGCTGTGGCGAAAGCAAACATCGAATACGACGTATTAGAACCCACGCTTAGTGTAGAAAAAGCCTTAGAAGATAAATTCTTTGTACGCCCAACACATCAGCATATTCGAGGTGATTCGGCGAAAGCCTTGAAAGAAGCGCCGCACCGAATACAAGGCCAGCAGCATGTTAATGGCCAAGAACATTTTTATTTAGAAGGCCAAGTCTGTTCTGTAATGCCAACCGAAGATGGTGGCATGAAAGTTTACAGCTCAACTCAGCATCCTACCGAAGTACAAAAGCTGGTAGCGGAAGTTTTAGATATTTCACTCAACAAAGTTCAAGTTGAAATACGCCGTATGGGCGGAGGTTTTGGCGGTAAAGAAACTCAAGCCGCACCCTTAGCGTGTATTGCCGCAATCGTTGCCAATAAAACCGGACGTCCGGTGAAATATCGCATGTCTCGTTCTGACGACATGGTCATGACAGGTAAGCGACACCCCTTCTTTAACAAGTATGACGTGGCTTTTGATGATCAAGGTATCATGATGGGCAGCGACATCATGGTTGCCGGTAACTGTGGTAACTCACCTGATTTATCCGATGCGATTGTCGATCGTGCTATGTTCCATTCTGATAATGCTTATTATCTAAACAATACCACCGTTACGGGTCACCGTTGTAAAACCCATACGACTTCTAATACGGCTTATCGTGGTTTTGGTGGTCCGCAAGGAGTTATCCTTGCGGAATTAATGATGGACGATATTGCCCGTCATTTAGGTGAAGATCCTTTAACCATCCGTAAGCGCAATTTATATGGTATCAAGCACGACCATATCCGCACGGCCGAAGGTGAAATCGACGAGCGTAACCAAACGCATTATGGTCAAACGGTCGAACACAACGTTTTACCTGAGTTGATTGAGCAATTAGAAAAGACTTCTGATTATTGGCAGCGTCGCCAAGAAATTAAAGAATTCAATGCCAGCAGCCCCTTCTTGAAAAAAGGCTTGTCATTAACACCGGTTAAATTTGGTATTTCTTTTACCGTGCAATTTTTGAATCAAGCGGGTGCTTTGGTTCATGTGTATACCGATGGCAGTATTCACTTGAATCACGGTGGCACAGAAATGGGCCAAGGTTTGTTTTTGAAAGTGGCTCAGGTGGTTGCGGAAGAATTTCAAGTTGATCTTGATACCATTCAGGTTTCTGCGACGAATACTGAAAAAGTTCCAAACACCTCTCCTACCGCAGCGTCATCGGGTACCGATTTAAATGGCATGGCAGCGCGAGATGCCTGCTTGCGTATTAAAGAAGGTATGGTGAAATTTGCGGCTGAACATTATGCGAGTGAAGACGATCAAGTTCAGGAAGAAAATGTTCGTTTCGATAATAATAACGTAGTTATTGAAAGAAACTCGGGCGAAGAAATTGTTGTGCCTTTTGCGGATTTTGTACAGCAAGCCTACATGGGTCGTGTCCCTCTTTCTTCGACAGGTTTTTATAAAACGCCTAAAATTCATTACGATCGTGAAACGGGTAAAGGTCGCCCTTTTTATTATTATGCTAATGGGGCATCCGTCAGCGAAGTATTGGTTGATACCTTAACCGGTGAAAGCCGTTTAGTGCGCACGGATATTTTGCACGACGTGGGCCGTTCATTAAATCCTGCAATTGATAAGGGCCAAATCGAAGGTGCCTTCATTCAAGGTATGGGTTGGTTAACCACCGAAGAATTAAAATGGAATGACCAAGGCCGTCTACTCTCGAATGGACCTGCAACCTATAAAATTCCTGCTGTGGGGGATGCGCCATTCGAGTTTAATGTAAACCTGCTTGCAGATCGTCCAAATCGTGAAAAAACTGTTTACCGCTCGAAAGCGGTCGGTGAGCCCCCGTTCATGTTGGGGATTTCAGTATGGTCGGCGATTCGTGATGCCGTCGCTAGCCTTGCAGATTACAACTACGGCGCTGCCATGGATACACCAGCAACGCCTGAGTGTGTATTGCGGTCTGTAGAAGATACCAAAGCATTTGTTCGTGCAAATAAAGGACAAAAGGCCTAATCATGTCAGCTCCTAAACCCAGCCTACAGTGGTTCGATGCCGTACAGTCTTTACAGCAAGCTGGAGACGCGTACGCGCTAGTAACGGTTTTAGGTTGCACCGGTTCAACTCCTCGTGACCACAGCAGTAAAATGGTAATCACCCCGCAAGAAACCTTCGATACCATTGGTGGTGGTCATCTTGAATATTTGGTGATGCAAAAAGCACGAGAGATTATATTGGCGAATGCTGGTACTCAAAAAGTAGAACAAGAAATTCATCACTTTCCGCTAGGGGCTTCTCTTGGTCAGTGTTGTGGTGGCAGTGCGACGGTTTTAATTGAAACGTTTGCCGCTTGCCAATTTCATGTCGGCATTTTTGGTGCGGGGCATGTGGCTAAATCAATTGTCACTATTTTAGCTGGGCTCAATTGTAAGGTTAGTTGGATAGATTCTAGGGAAGATGAATTTCCACTGGAAATTCCTGCCAATGTGAATAAAATTGTGGCGACTGAGCTTTGTGACGAATTAGAAGATTTACCGAATGGTAGTGATATTTTAATTTTGACCCATAACCATCAGTTAGATTTTGAGCTGTGCCTTACAGCGTTAAAACGTAATCGTAATCCATTGCAGCAGTTGCGCTCGATTGGCCTAATTGGTTCGCAAACCAAGGCATTACGTTTTCAGAAACGATTGCTTGATCGTTTATTTGACCAAAATTCCCAAGCTTCAGAAAACGAAGCCACCGCAGAGCATATTAAATCGATACGCTGTCCTGTGGGGTTAAGTTCGGTACCCGGTAAGCTTCCTATGGAAGTTGCGGTATCTATTGTCGGCGAATTAATCGCTATTGATCATGCTAGTAATCAAGTGACTGAAGGTCTCAGTGCGGATGCTAGTGCCGATGTACATTCAGATTCTCAAGCCCATAAAGAAGCCGCTTTAAATACTGATATGTCGACTGCTAATACTACCGCCAAAAAAAGCCGGGGCTTAGCGTGGAAAGACATCAAACAGCAGCTTAGTGGAGAACTTAATAGCAAAGGCCAAGGAACGGTATTACTCCTTGGTACAACCACGAAAACTGAAGAATCTAAACACAATAAATAACCTTTATTTTGAGTATATTTAACTCACAGTTAAAGGTCATTGCATGGAAAAGGAAATAAAAAGAAATGAGTTTAGTCGCTAAAGGCAATCGTTTATCAGCGCGTTATACTGACCTGGCTGCTCGTCGTTTGGGTGGTCAGGCACTTTCATGCAGCAACGATTTTTTTGCTGAAATGGAAAACTTGTTAAAGGCAGAAGCCCCGATTTTTCAGCCGGGAGTTTTCACCGAACGTGGTCAGTTGATGGATGGCTGGGAAAGTCGCCGTCGTCGCTTTCTACCTGATGGCTCTTCTGATGATGGCTTGCAGTTTGACTGGTGCATCATCAAGCTAGGTTCTCAAGGTATTATCCGTGGCATCAATGCTAATACGGCTCACTTCTTAGGTAATGCACCACAGCAAGTATCGTTAGAAGTTTGTAATATTCAAGGTGAGCCAACCGATACCACTGAGTGGATTCAGTTAATTGATATTACAGACGTTAACCCTGGCAGTGACAACTTAATTGATGTCTCTGTTATTGAAAAAGACGGTCAGATACTCTCTGAACAAGTATGGACCCATGTACGTTTTAATATGTTTCCTGATGGTGGTGTTGCTCGTTTAAATATCTATGGCGAAATCGTTGCAGACCAAAACTGGTTCTTGAAAGGCGAGCCATTAGATCTTGCTTACATCAAAAACGGTGCGCGCCCAGTTGCGTGTTCTGATATGTTCTTCAGTGCACCAGAAAATGTATTGATGCCAGAGCGTGGCGCTAATATGGGTGATGGCTGGGAAACTAAACGTCGTCGCAGTATTGGTGATGTCGAAGTAGACCGTGGTAACGATTGGTTAATTTTGCAGTTGGCAACTCGCGGCAATATTGAAAAAATCTTGATCGATACGTGTCACTTTAAAGGTAATTATCCAAATGCTTTCGCGTTAGAAGGTGCAGTATTAACCGCTGAGCAGGCGGCGAATAAAGAGGCATTAAGCGCAGACTCTCATTTAGAGGCGCGCTTTGATAAAACCGGTGGTCAAGATCAGTTAGCGATCGAATGGACTTCGATTATTGAACGAACGGCTTTGTACGCCGATCGTGAACATACTTTTAAAGATGAAGTAACGGCGAAAGCGCAGAGCTTTACTCACGTACGGTTAAAAATGTTTCCAGACGGCGGTATTAGCCGCATTCGTCTATGGGGATTTCCAGCTTAATAAAGCTGAGATAATAAAGGAATATTAAATGTCAGATTTAAGTTACAGCCTGAGCGAACTGAATATACTTTCAGAAGAGGATGCGCAAGTTGCATTCTCTAACTGTTGTACGTCGCAATCTTGGATTGATAGCATGGTTGCAGCTCGTCCATTTATTTCATTGGAACAATGTCATGAAATCGCTTTGTCAGTTTGGGCGGGATTAAGCGATCAGGATTTTTTACAAGCGTTTGAAGGTCACCCTAAAATTGGTGACGTGACCAGCTTGCGTGAAAAATATGCGCATACTAAAAAGTTAGCATCAGGGGAGCAATCCTCTGTTGATGATGCGAGTGAAGAAGTGATTCAACAATTATCGGCTGGTAATACGGCGTATGAAGAGAAAAATGGTTTTATCTTCATCGTTTGCGCCACGGGTAAAAGCGCTGCACAGATGTTGGAGTTGTTAAACCAACGTCTACCGAATGAGCGCGAAGTAGAATTAAAAAATGCTGCTGCAGAGCAAGCAAAAATCACCGCTATTCGAATTAATAAATTAATTCCGAACGGCTGATGAAATTTATCGTAGTCAGAATTGAGTGCTTCAAGAATGAGTGTGCGAGGCAGGGAGGCCGAACCCAAGCCTATAGGGATATATTCACGGCGTCTCATGGATGAAGTAATCAATTTAGACGAAAGAGAAATTAAGGAAATAACATGGCTAGCCCAATTACAACTCACGTTTTAGATACAAACCTCGGCAAGCCTGCGGTGGGTGTTGCAGTAGTACTTTATAAATTAGACGCTGAAAAGCAGTATCAACAAATTGCGGCAGGCGAAACTAATCAAGATGGCCGTATTGTCGATTGGTTAGAAGGCCAGCAGCGCGAAGCAGGTATTTATCGCATCGAATTTGCAACCGATCCGTACTTCGAAAAGCAGGGCAAGTCTTGCTTTTATCCAACGGTAACGTTTGATTTCCGCATCGAAAATCCAGATGAACATTATCATGTTCCACTATTGGTTTCGGCTTACGGTATTTCTACGTATCGTGGTAGCTAACTCCTAGTTAAGAGAATGATTGTGAAAGAATATAAATTAACTCCTCAACCATTAACCAAAGAAGCGTTCGCGCCTTTTGGTGATGTGGTTGAAGTCCCAGATAGTAAGGAAGACTCTTCTCTTATTATGATTAATGGCGGTAATACCGAACGTTATGATTCTTTGGTGAACGTTGAATTAGAAGCCGCTGGCAGCTCTGAACAAGGTGCAGCAGATACCTACGCGGTTATTAATATCTTCCGCGCGCAGCCTCGTCCTGTTTCTAAAAACTTGGCCATGGATATCGAAATGGTTGAGCGTCATCCGTATGGTAGCCAATCCTTTCATCCGCTTTCTGGTGAAGAGTACTTGGTGCTGGTGGCCGATGCGGTTGAAGAGCCAACCCCTGAAAATCTGCACCTGTTTATCGCACGCGCTGACCAAGGCATTAACTATCATAAAAATACTTGGCATCACCCTGTATTAGGCTTGAACAAGGTTTGTGATTTCCTTGTGGTCGACCGCAAAGGTGGTGGTAATAATTGCGAAGAACATTTCTTCGGCAACGATGTGAAAATTCAAATTACTTGTTAATAAGTAATTTTAAAAATTTAGAAAAAGAAACGTTATTGAATTTTAAAAGAATGTAAGAGGCAGGATTGAGTATTTGTGGAATCAAATACTCAACCCTGAATCGATTTGAAGCCCAGTAGTGTTTGTTTAAAGCATGAATGAGAATATAAAATTATGACCAGTACACAGAGCACGACTGTCTATCGAGCCGCCATACTTAACTTCTTGTCTGATCCAGATGTCGAAGGCACTCTTAATATCGACGAGAGTGCGTACCAATTTTTCCAAGATGGTGCATTAGTCATTGAAGACGGAAAAGTTAAAAATCTTGGTGAAGCGTCTGATGTTTTACCAACATTAGCGGCAGACGTGAAAATTGTTGAATACAAAGATCACCTCATTATTCCAGGTATGATCGATACACACATTCACTACCCACAAGTTGAAGTCATTGCCTCTTATGGTGAACAGTTATTGGATTGGTTGAATAATTATACCTTCCCAGCAGAACGCCAGTTTGAGGATAAAGAATACGCGAGCAATATCGCCAACTTCTTCCTCGACGAATTATTAAAATGCGGAACAACAACGGCCTTAGTTTTTGGTACCGTGCATAAGCAATCCGTAGAAGCTTTCTTCGAAGCCTCTGAAGCACGAAATACTCGCATGATCTGCGGCAAAGTAATGATGGATCGTAACGCGCCTGACTTCCTATGTGATACCCCAGAAAGCAGCTATGAAGACAGTAAATCGTTGATCGATACTTGGCACAATAATGGCCGCCAGTTGTATGCCGTGACGCCTCGTTTTGCTATTACTTCTACGCATGAGCAGCTAGAAAAAGCGGGTCAGTTGATGGCCGAGTATCCCGATGTATATATGCAAACACATATTTCAGAAAACAAAGACGAAATGGCTTTTGTATCGGAATTATTCCCTGAGGCTAAAGATTATTTGGATGTTTACGATCAATATAACTTGCTTGGTAAACGCAGTATTTTTGCTCACGGGATTCACCTGAACGAACGTGAACATCAGCGTTTCCGTGAAACCGGTTCCAGTGTTTCTTTCTGTCCAACCTCAAACCTATTTTTAGGCAGTGGTTTGTTAGACATTAAAGAACTAGAGCAGCAGCAAGTTGCTTATAGTGTTGCAACCGATGTTGGTGGTGGTACGAGTTTTTCAATGCTGCAAACGCTAAGCGAAGCGTACAAGGTGACTCAAATGAACGGTAATAAATTATCACCGTTGAAGAGCTTATACCTAGCAACGTTAGGTAACGCAAAAACCCTTCAATTAGAAGATAAAATCGGATCATTCAAAATAGGTAATGAAGCTGATTTTGCTGTTTTAGATTTTAATAGCACACCGATTATGGCCTTGAAGCAAGCTAAGTGTAAAACCTTGGCCGAGAAATTGTTTGCCATGATTATTTTAGGCGACGACCGCGCCGTACAAGCGACTTATGTTGCAGGTAACTGCGTACACGAGCGTGATGCTAATATCAAAATCAACGCCGGAGAAAAATAATGGAAGCGTATTTTTTAGAATGGCTCAACATGTTCTTCCGCTGGTTTCACGTCATTGCTGGTGTGGCTTGGATTGGTGCATCGTTCTATTTCGTATGGCTAGATAACAGCTTAGAAAATCCACCGCAGTGGAAAAAAGACAAAGGCATCGGCGGCGACTTATGGGCGATTCATGGTGGTGGCTTTTATGAGGTCGCAAAATACAAATTAGGGCCGGAAAAAATGCCCGAAAATCTACACTGGTTTAAGTGGGAAGCCTATACCACTTGGTTAACCGGTATGGTGATGCTCTGGATTGTGTATTACATTGGCGCTGAAAGTTTTTTAATTGATAGCAGCCGTATGGACTTTACTCAAGGCCAAGCTATTGCCGCGGGTATGGGATTCATTATTGCAGGTGTTGCTGTTTATGAAGCTATGGTGCGCTCGCCACTGCGTCATAACGGGAAAGTTTTTGGCTTAATTTTATTCGCTTTTTTAGTCTTTATGTCGTGGTTCGCCTTTCAAATTTTCTCTGCTCGTGGTGCGTATATCCACGTTGGTGCGATATTGGGAACCATTATGGCGGGTAATGTATTCTTGGGCATTATGCCGGCGCAGCGAGCTTTAGTTGATGCCGTACAGCGTGATGAATCTCCTGATCCAAAGTATGGAGCATTCGCAAAACTGCGTTCAACCCATAATAACTATTTCACTTTGCCATTGATTTTTATCATGATCAGCAACCATTATCCAATGACTTACGGTCATGAGTTTGGTTGGTTAGTGTTGGTCGCGATTGGTTTCATCTCGGCCTTTGCTCGTCACTTTTTTAACCTACGTAATCAAGGTGTGAGTAAACCCAGTATTTTGGTCATCGCCGCAATTATGTTGGCCGCTTTAGCCGCCGCGATGGTTCCCGTTAAAATAGAGGCTGAAAAAGGCGAAGCTGTTTTAACCGATGCACAAGCGATGACGATTATTGAGCAGCGTTGTGTCTCTTGTCATGCGGTTAACCCAAGTAATGCCGGTTTTACTGCAGCACCTGCGGGCATTGCTTTTGAATCCGCTCAGCAGGCTTTAACGGTGAAAGATAAGATGATAGCGGCGTTGCAAACAGGTTATATGCCGTTAGGAAATCTAACTCAAATGACAGATCAAGAGCGCCAACAGCTTATGGTTTGGTTATCTAAGTAATAACTCATCATTTGATCCTCCTATGTAGGTCAAAGAGCGCGTACAAATCAGCCAAGTTCACTGGCCTGATTTGTACGAACTTGTCTCTTGTCGACCTGTTATGATGCTTGCTTCACTTATAAACTGATACCCAGATTTAACGCTATTACTTTGGGTGCTTAGTATGACAACAATAACAAAACAAACTGCGCTTGATATTAGTGCTCAGATGACAATTCCTGGTCGTAAAATGAACTTCGAATTTGATTTGAATGAGCTTCCTCGTTATTGGCATGGTGGTGATGTATTTAAAACCACTTATATGAATGCCTTATCTTGCCTATTCCCAGAAGGTGAGCGTATGTTCATCGATGCGGTACGTGATAACCAACATTTTGTAAAAGATGAAGCATTATTAAAGCAAGTAAAAGGTTTTATTAAGCAAGAGGCCATCCATGGTCATGAGCATTCACAGTTTAATAAATATCTTGATAGTCTAGGTTACCCTGCAAGCAAGGTTGAGGCTTTTGAGAAAAAAGAAAAAGTCTTGATGAAAAAATACCTTCCCGCGATTAGCCGTTTATCTGTGACGTGTGCGATCGAACATTTTACGGCGATTATGGCGCATGACATATTAAACAATCCTAAAAGTACGGAAGGTATGGATGAGAAATTCAAAGCACTTTGGCAATGGCATGCAGTAGAAGAAACCGAGCACAAAGCGGTTGCTTTTGATGTCTACCAACAAGCAGGTGGTAGCTACATTCGTCGCATCATCGGCATGATGTTGATCACCGTTATGTTTTGTTTAAGAGCATCGACCGTACAGGCTATTTTCTTATGGAAAGACGGTAAGTTATTTAGTCCAAAAGTTTGGTGGCAGGGGGCAAAAATGTATTTCGGTAAAGGAGGTCTTGTTAGAAGCATATGGCGAGACTATATCGATTATTATCGTCCAAGTTTTCACCCTTGGGATCATGATAATAGAGAGCTTTTACAAGATTGGATCGAAAAAGGACAAAGCTATAAGACAGTATAATGTCTACGATTATTGTCTTAGTAATAAGCTAATGCTCATCACAATGCAAACACCCACCGTCATATATCGAATAAAATCAGTTCCTTGATTAATGGCGGTTGCTGCACCAATTCGAGCGCCAATGATTTGACCTAGAGCCATCGCGAGCCCTATCTGCCAAATGATCTGACCCGATGCGGCAAAGATAAGCAGAGAGACAAGGTTGGTGGTTAAATTCATTAATTTAGCATGAGCTGTTGCTTTGATAAGGTTCATTGCTCGCATTTTGCAATAGCTTAAGGTGAAAAATGTTCCAGTGCCTGGGCCAAAAAAACCGTCATAAAACCCGATACCACTAATAAAAGAAGCGTTAAAACTGTGTTGAGTGATCTTGGGTTTTGCTTTTTCTTCACCAAGGTTTTTGGATAATAATAGATATAATGCAATGATTATTAATGCAAAGGGAAGAGCAGATACCAGAAGTTGTGAATCAAATAATTGAATTGCGATTGCGCCGAACACAGCTCCGATTGAAGCTGCGATGATCCCCCATATTTGTTTTCTAGGGTAAACCAGTTTTTGTTTAATGAAAAATCGTGTGGCAGTAAAGCTACCGAAACAAGCTTGCAGTTTATTGGTTGCAATCGCTTGCACCGGAGATATTCCTGAAAATAGCAGAGCGGGTATGGTTAATAAGCCACCGCCGCCAGCGATGGCATCAATGAAGCCCGCAAGAACAGCAACGAAAGATAAAATCGCTAATAACTCAAAACTATAATCCATAAAGCTTATTATCAACAGTCAAAGATAAGCTGCTAATGATAGCTTATCTTATCGACCAGTAATATAACGTTCGCGATATAAGATGGGTAAACTAAAATCAGCTCACTCGGGAGCTGATTAGGCTATTAAACGATGAACTGACTCAATAATTTTTCTTGATCATTTACCTGTTTTACTTGAGTTTTCATCGTATTATTTGTCAGTGTTGCATTTTCCATTACTTGTTGAGAAAGATCGCGAATATTGGATGTATTTCGATTCATTTCTTCCGCTACTTGGCTTTGTTCTTCGGCCGCGCTTGCAATTTGTAAATTCATATCGGTAATTTTACGGATACTTTCACTGATGAGCTCATTGGTTGCGTTCGCCTGTTGCGACTTCTCAACCGTTATCGTTGTTGTTTGTTTGCTATTATCCATTACATTAACAACAGCAATTACACCTGTTTGTAGCTTTTCAATCTTCTCGCGAATTTCAGATGTTGATTCTTGTGTTCTCGCGGCTAAATTTCTTACTTCATCAGCAACCACCGCAAACCCTCGACCTGTTTCGCCTGCTCTTGCAGCTTCGATCGCAGCATTCAATGCCAGCAAGTTTGTTTGTTCAGCAATACTTGTAATAACACCTAAGATCGATTCAATACTTGCGGTATCACTTTCAAGTTCCTGCACGGCAATGACTGCCGCATCAATTTGGCCTGATAACTGAGTGATTGCTTGAGTTGTTTCGTCAATCGCTCCAACGCCTTGAATAACGGCGTCATCGGCTTGTCTTACGGCACTTGCAGCTGTTTGTGCATTATTTGCTACTTCTAAGGCGGTACTTGCCATTTCATTCATCGCAGTCGCCAGCTGCTCTACTTCTCCGTTTTGTTGTTCCATTGCACCTGTTGCAATACTTGCTCCTTGCGCCGTCTGTTCGGTACTCAGCATCATACTGGTGCCAATGACTTTAACGTCTTTAATCATTACCTGCAGTTTTTCTACAAAGATATTAAAGCTTTTCGCAAGGCTAGAGAATTCGGCATCCGTATTGGTATTAAGTCTATGTGTTAAATCCCCTTCACCGGTTGCTACGTCACGCATGGCCTCATTGAGTACATCGAGTGGCAGCATAAGGCGTTTGATAATGGCTCCTAAAGCAATAACCGCAATGATGAGCGCTAATAGGGAATACATGATTGCGTCACGACGCAGTTTTGTTAATGGCGCGGAAATAATATCTTCGTTAAGTGCGACACCAACATACCAGCCCAAGCTTTCTAATGAAGAGAAAATAATAATGTTGGGAGTGCCATCAACAACAGATTTTTGCATCCCCGCTTTTAATTCTACCCTAGGATCAAACGCATTCGACATAGCTTTGCCGTTTAGTTTGATATCTGGATGAGCAATAAAATTGCCATCTTCTCCTACAATAAAGGCATAGCCAGCACCAAATAATTCAGCACTATTACTGATTTCTGAAAGGCCTTTTAAGCTCACATCTGTAAATAAAGCACCAGCAAAACGGCCGTTAACATTCAATGGGGCCGCGGCTGAAATTAAAATTTCACCAGTAGCGGCATCGCTATAAGGTGCTGTAAATAATATGCTCTTTTTTTGTTTAGCTCCCATGTATCAAGAGCGCTTACGAGGGTCGTAATTATCGCCAGGGCTCCACGTCGGATCATTGCCGATGGTTTGGCCGGTTGCTTCAATGCCTACACCCGCTAATAAAAAATGTTTTTTTATCATGGGTTGTGTGAGTACTTTAGCAATATGCTCTTCTGATAAATCATTGCCGATAAGTGAAACAGCGTAAGCAGTGAGGTCTGCTTTGTTGGCCATGACCGCCTCAATATTTTGGCTCAGTGAGGCAACCAATTCTTTTGTACTGGCATTTACTTGCTGATTTACTTCCTCTTTAACTTGAAAGTATTGATACGTTGATAAAAGCCCTAGTGATGCGATTAAAATGAGGCTGGCTGATATAACAATCTTATGGGAGAACTTCATTACAATAAATCCAATAGCGTACTTTATTGTAATTGTAGAAGCTGATTTTAAATTTGCCGTATTATTTAATATTTACTAACGACATTACCTGACTCGTATTTCAATAGTTTGTAATATAAACCACTTTGCTTAATATTCATTAATCCTTGGTCAAGCTTGTCTGCAAAATATTGAGAGTGTTGATGAAATTTAGAAAAAGCAATATGAATGTTACTGCGATGATTCAGTGGACCTTTTTGTATCTCATTGGTCGATAAGTGCATTGATTCAAGGGTATGCTGGGCGACCGCTTCGAACATAATGGCGGCATCCAAACGGCCTCGTGTGAGCATGCTAATAATTTGTTTTTGCTGCGAAACCTCCACTAATTTAAATCTGTGTTTATGTTTGTCAAAAATATCACCATATTCATAATCGATGATAATACCAACGCTTGCCCCGTCAGGAATGTCAGTAATATTTTTGTAAGATTTGGCTTTTTCACTGTTGGGGGGAAAGTAAAAGAAAGCCTGTGCATGCAGCAATACTTCTTTACCAAATAAGAATTGCTGCTCTCTCGATGCTTGGCGCGTTACATTATAACCGCCTATAACAATGCCTTTTTTAACTTGATATAAAACCCGAGCATAAGGTGCTACATGCAATGATAATTCAATGCCGACAGAAGCGAATGCGGCCCTAACAATATTTGTCGATATACCTTGCCCATACGAATCGGCATAAGGTGGCCAATTATCTTCTACTGCGAGGGTAATCGAATTCAGTGACTCATTGCTGGCATAAGAAGTTGTCATCATTATTGATGATATGGTTATTAGAAGTATTTTTAACATTAATGGCTTTATTCTCCTGACATTTCATAAGGAGAGAATTCATTTTTTCCTGAAAATTTTAGGCTAGTCGGGGCGGTTAAACTGGATTCTGGCATATAGCCCATGGACCAGTTGCTAAATTCTTGTTTAGTAATTTCTTTATAATCTAAAAGCACTATTCTAGAGTGTCGCTTATCGTTTAAAATTTTATGGTATGTATTATTCACATTGGTTCTAGAGCCCTCTAAGCATTGCAGAAAGTACTTTCGATTGAAGCACAACATGCCTGTGACGTTATTTTTAGTATTATGCTTTCTGGCGCATGAAAGAATATTTTCAATATCGTCACAGTTAAAATCCTCAGTGATTGAGCTTGCATATACGAGTCGGGTAAGAAACATGGCTATCTCTAATATCTGATCTATGAGTATGTAAACTATAGACCAAATATTAGGTTGGGTAGGGTGCTTTAATCGGCAGGGTACTCTCGGTAGGAGAGTACGGCTCTAATTGGGTTTTTAATTTATGCCAGAGAGGGCCAGAAGATACAACTGGAATACGGCTACGGTCGGTTTCATAGTTATTTTGTTGCCAATGTAGGGTGAAGCTTCCTGACTCTTCTGCTTTGTGCAGCTGCCTAACTTCGCTAGAAAGCTTCGCGATTGCTTTTACATCATTATTCCAGCTGAAACGATTAAAGCCACGGTAGTGAAAATTTTCGTCAATATAGCGATCACTGAGATGAATGAGCTGTTGCATTAACTGGTTTAGAAAGTAGTTGATATCTAGCTTATCAATAAAAAAGCTGATGAATTTATTACTCGCTAAATCGGTTAGTTGCTGATTAAGGCTAGGTAGAATGTTTAATTCAATAAGGTATTGGCCTGTTGGTCTAAGCATAAAACTTAACAATTCAAAAGTTACGCCATCATAACAAACAGCACGCAATACCTGTTCGATTTCAGCACTAAATAGAGCCGTTTTTTGAGGGTTTTTGCTCTCTGCGGATGACTGCAAGCGGGTTCGGCTATTGGTCAGCAGTGGTAAATCATGATGATTATTAAACGGAGTCGTTATTTTATCTTGGTATTGAAGACGGAAGAGCTCTCTAATTTCATGTTCACGGGCTTTTTTTAATGCTAAAAATACAGTCTGAATAATTTCCGACGTCGGCAATTGCGGTTCAATTCGCCACTTTCGGCCATAGACGATCTTTTCTTGCTCACTTTTATCCGCTTTGTAGTTGTCACTACCAATAATTCCCACCTGTATGTAGATGCCACCATCACTATTAGACATATCTTGGCTGGCAAAAATGGGGTATCTAGGGTCACAATCAATATCTAATAAAATCTGTTCAACAGATTTCAAGGTATGTTGGTAGCTTAAATAGTGCTGTGGAATACAGAAGCGGCCATCAGCCAGTTCTGTTTTCGGAGCATTTTCGAGTGCTTTTTCGCCATCAAGCAGTGTTTCAATATTGAGTGTCATAACAATTTTCTACTAATGAGTGAGTCGCCGAAGCATGTTCATGTGTTTCATACGGATATTAGTGCTTTTTGGTTCTTTGAAAATGACAGTAAATATAGGAGGCCCTTACTTATTAAGCGAGCGGTGTCTTGTTAGTCATTTTTGATCTTGAAAGAATGAATCAAATAATTGTCTAAATACCAATAAAAAATGACAGCGATGCTAGAGTTCTTATAGTGAATTAATAAATTCATCGTATGTGACATCTAATTTTTAGGCCAGTTCAATAATGAGCGAATTACCTTTGTCGGAAGATAAAAAACTGTCGATTACTTTTCGAGTTGAGCCCGGCTGCCTTGGACCTCAAGGAGCCCGTCTTATCACCGATTTTTGTGATATGGCTCGGCCAGAGTTCAAAATGTTGGCCGCTGATTATGTGATATGGGATGTCGTCCCTAGAAGTGATAAGACCCTGCCTGAAATACAGTATTCTCTATTAGAGAAAAGAATCAGCGCCTCTCAGGCAGAGCAGTATCTAGCCTTATTTGATCGGCATTTAGAGGATTTAGAAAGTGATTTTGATGATCGACTTGAAGCCTTGATTAATCAGTATATGAGATCGGATAAGGCCTCTCACACCGCATAAGCGGTGCAAGAAGGGGCTTAATTAATATCGAATTTCACCTTGTTCAATTTTTTCCTGAACTTCCTTACTCAAAGGTATGTAGGTATTTGCTTTCGGCATGCGCACATAAATAGGGCTATCGGCTTTGGTTAAGTCAAAACCCATATTTTTCAGTGGTGTTTTCATATGCTTGAAGGTGCCGGTAAGGGTGACATCTTGGTTTATTCGCAAAAAAACAGGGATAGCATATTCTGGGGTCGATTCTTGGAGTTGCTGCACAAAATTAGTGAAGCAAAAATCCTCTAATGGGCAGTTTAGCTTTAAACTAGCCATTCCTGCTCTCCCATTGGTATTCGGAATTTCTACGCCATAAACAATGGCTTCGGTGACATCATTAACATCTTCTAAGAGTGACTCAACTTCCGTTGTGGAAACGTTTTCTCCTTTCCAGCGGAAGGTATCTCCTGTGCGGTCAACAAACTGAGCATGGCGAAAGCCCATATTCAGCATAATGTCGCCAGTATTAAACCAGCGATCATCTTTTTTAAAGACCCCTTCAAAAATAACAGCCTTGGTTTTTTTCGGGTCGGTATAACCGTGAAAGGGGCTTTTGGGGGTTATTTCACCGATCAATAAACCAGACTCCCCTTTTTTGACTTTAATCATATTGCCTTTGCTATCACGAATAGGCAGATCATTCTCACGGTCATATTTCACAATGGCGTAGGGAAGCGGGCTTACACCGACGGTTTCATCAAAGTTGAATAAGTTGCTGAACGCGATATTTCCTTCACTGGATGCGTAAAATTCCATCACTTTTGGAATATTAAAGCGTTGTTTAAATGCTCTCCAAATGGCAGGTCGAAGCCCATTGCCAACAATAATGCGGATATTATGGTCTTGGTCATTGGTTTTTTCTGGCTGATCTAATAGATATCGGCACACTTCTCCAACATAACCAAATGAGGTGGCCGAGAATTTGCGAATGTCATCCCAGAAATGCGAAGCGCTGAATTTTCTGGCCATAATAACAGCGGCGCCATTGGGAATGGCTGATGACCAACATACGGCCAAAGCCGTTGCGTGGAAAAAAGGTAAGGGGACATAAATTTTGTCTGTGCTTTGCAAGCGAACAGCGACTAAACCAAAATTAGCAATCAATTTCATAAAGCGACCATGATTAAAAATCACCGCTTTGGGTAAACCCGTCGTACCGGAGGTATAAATATAAAAGCAAGGATCTTCAGGCTTAATGCTGTTGCTTAAGCCAGGGCTGTCGCTGGCTTGATGGTGCACTAAATCCGCTAAATTCTCCCATTGCTCTGGCGCGGTACCCAGTTCTGCAAGAGTATCGCCGTCGTGTAAATAAAAATGGTGCTGTAGCTTGCACTGGCTGCGAATCTTTTCAAAAGCGCTGTAATGCTCTTCGCCAGCAATAATGCATTTTGGATTTACAATATTGATGCTGTGCGCAAGCACCTTGCCTTTTTGGGCGGTATTGAGCATGGCACTTACCGCCCCAATTTTTGAACAGGCGAGTACGCTGACCAATAGTTCTGGGCGGTTATCCAGCAGGATGGCAATGCTATCGCCTTTCTCTACACCACGGCTTAATAGTAAGTTAGCAATGCGGTTGGCCCAGTTATCCATTTGCCGATATGTAATTGAGCGCCCCTCGCTAATGACCGCAGGCCCATCAGGATTTTTTGCAACGGCTTCTTCAAAAGATAATGCTAATCCTACGGGCTTGGTTAAATCTGTGCTGGTGGCCATGCGAATGCCTTTAACCAAGCTAGGTAAAGACATTAAAAGGTTTGGCAACCGACGAAGGAATTGTCCGGTTGATATCAGATTAGTTTGAGTCATTGGGCGGGGTCCGCTTTTTATTATTTGTGTAGATCGAATATTTAGTAAATAACTGTACGTTGTAAAGTTACACGTAAGCAAATAATATTGTCAACAGCAGGCACCGCACACTGAAATCTTATGCGTCTTAGGCGCGCATATTAAACCGCTGTTTTTTTAATCAACCATTTTTGTTGGAATTTTTTACCGTATTGCCAAAAAATCAAACACGCTAAAATAATGGCTGATGCCGAATAGAGGAGCGATGTCATGTCGCCATGACCACCTTGGCTAACTTCAATGGTGAGTTGAAAGTATTCAATGAACCAATCAAGTGAAAGCCCCATCACTAACGCGGTGACGATCACCCCTGTTAGGTATCCCATTAACGAGCGCATTCCTAATTCATTTTTAACCACCATCAAGGTTGCTATATTCGTTGCAGGGCCGGTGAGCATAAATACCAACGCAGCGCCTGGAGATATGCCTGATAACATGAGTCCCGCCGCTACTGGAGTGGAAGCCGTTGCGCAGATATACATAGGAATAGAAATTAATACCGCAATAAGCATGGCCAAAATACCATTGCCGTATTCGCTCAGTAGTGTGGGTGGAACAAATGTTTGAATCAATGCAGCAAAGCCGATACCGACCAATAACCAGCCCATGAAATCGGATAATAGTTTGCCATAACCATACAGAACGGCATTTTTCATTTTTTCAGCGAGGGTTAAATCTTGCTTCTTTTTGCCTCCACAACAGCTTTTTACGGCGTCTTCTTGAATAGGCGGTGTCTCGGTATCCCATAGACGAACGAGGGTTCCTGCGGTTATTGCTGAAAGAATCGCTGAGATAGGGCGTGCAATAGCCATCACAGGCCCCATAAGCGCTAGAGTGACGCCAATTGAGTCGACTCCTGTTTCGGGTGTGGCAACCATAAAACTGGCAGTGCTGGCCTTGCTAGCGCCTGCGCGACGAATGCCAATGGCGGTTGGAATAATTGAGCAGGAGCATAGCGGTATTGGCGTGCCAATCACCGCGGCGGTAACTACCGAACTCTTTTCTCCTAAAAATTTGGTAATCCAAGTATCAGGAATCAACATGCGAATTATTCCTGCTAGCAATAAACCCAGCAGTAAATAAGGTGCTGATTCGGTGAAAAGCAAAATGAAATTATCGATTAATGCCATGTGAATGCTGACTCCCATTATGACGTTAATTAAATGAATATTGGTCTAGTATCCTACTCAAATATTGATCTTACTAGTCAAAAATCATGATTAGTCACGCATTGAGTGAATCAATAAGTTGTAATTTAGGCATATTCATGTGATTGTCTAGGTAGATTATGGTAAATGTAGCTAATTAGGCTTTATAACAGCTTTGTTACAAGTCTTTATCATGTCCTTGTATTCGAATGGGTGAATTCGGGTATAACTTACATATTTCACCAATAATTAAGAGTAAAGAACATGAGTAAAGGTATCGTTAAGTGGTTTAATGCCGATAAAGGTTTCGGTTTTATTACACCTGAAGATGGTAGCAAGGATCTGTTTGTACACCATTCAGAAATCCAAGCTGGCGGCGGTTACGCAACTTTGAACGACGGCCAGGCTGTTGAGTTTGAAGTAGGCGAAGGCCAGAAAGGCCCTTGTGCAAATAAAGTTGTAGCTATCTAAGCCTCAGCCCAAAGCACGTGAAACAGTTGGTCGGCTCTGCCGTCCACTGTTTTGTTTTTTCTATTCTATTCTATTCTATTCTATTCTATTCTCAGTAGACTCCTTGTTACATCTGCACATACTTTCCTATCGCACTAATACATTTCGAATATAAAATAGACCGAGCCGAAATATAGCGTCACTACTTCTGAATGGCAGCTTATGCAAATATCGACTCATCATTTTAAATCATTCTTGTAAAAGGTATATCGCTTGCTCGCTTTAAAGCAGATCTCATCGACAGATGGAGATAATACAAACGACGAAACTATTTTTGGGCTAATCGCTCAGGATATTGAAACTCAAGGCTACAGCATTCGTCATGGTGCGCTGCCTGAAGGTTTAGCGATGGATTTATTTCATTATCAGCAGTCTCTAGCCACTGAAAAATTTAAAAAAGCAGGCATTGGTCGTGGTGATGAGTATTTAGAGAATGAGTTTGTAAGAACCGATGAAATTCTGTGGATTAATGGTGAAGCTGAAGTTGGAAAAAATTGGTTAGATTGGACTGCGGGTTTGCAACGTTTCTTGAATCGACGTTTATTTCTAGGTTTATTTTCATTTGAAAGTCATTTTGCTCACTACAGCCCAGGGGATTATTATAAGCGCCACTATGATGCATTTCGGGGAGAAGCGAATCGAGTACTTTCAGTTGTTGCCTATTTCAATACGGGCTGGACTGCCGCAGATGGTGGTGAATTGGTGCTGTATAAAAGTGATGTTGATAAAGACGGCGTAAAAGTCGTTCCTTTATTGGGTACGTTAGTGGCTTTTTTAAGCGAAGAATTTCCACATGAAGTTCTACCTGCCAAACGAGATCGACATTCGATCGCAGGTTGGTTTCGAGTAAATACATCGGTCTCAGATCGAGTTGATCCCCCTTTATAATACCTCGGGTAATTCAAACCAGAGTGCGGTTAAGCCCGTATCTTCAGCACGAATTAAGAGTTGGTCTTGGATAATTCCAAGGCCATCACCTTGCTTAAATGTATAAGCATCTGCACTCGCATTGCCTGAAATAATATGCAAATACCCCACTTTTTGCTGAGCAATTAATTCATGTTTTTCGCCTGCTTTTAATTGTAAGCGATAGAGACTCGCATCTTGCTGCATGCTGAGGCTACCATCATAACCATTGGCGGTCACCAAAGCCGTCATTGGCGTCGTTTGAACTACTGGCATTTGCGCGTAGCTTGGCTTTATTCCTTTTTTATTTGGGCTGATCCAAATTTGTAGAAATTTTAATGGCTCAGTTTTAGAAGCATTATATTCTGAATGCATAATGCCAGTCCCAGCACTCATTCGCTGTATATCCCCCGCGGAAACAACAAAATGATTACCCATACTATCTTTGTGCTCTATCGACCCCTCTAAAACATAGGTAATAATTTCCATGTCTTTATGGCCATGTTTACCAAAGCCTGCTCCCGCAGCAACGGTATCGTCATTAAGGACTCTTAAATTGGAAATTCCCATATGACTAGGATCATAATAATCACCAAAAGAAAAAGTATGGTGACTCGTGAGCCAGCCAAAATCGACGGTGCCACGCTGTTCAGCTGTTCGAAAATAAAACATATTTGTCTCCACCTTCATACGGTTGCCGGTAAATATTCCCTGCCATGGGCAAGATTGAGATTTTGCTCAGGACCTAAAGGAATAATACCCGTTGGGTTAATGGTCAAGTGACTCGCGTAATAATGAGTTTTTATGTGATCAAAATTGACAGTGTCTGAAACCCCTGGTATTTGATACAGCTCGCGCATATAACCGCTGATTGCTGGATAATCTGCGATTAACTTTTTATTAGTTTTGAAATGACCAAAATAAACAGCATCAAAACGAATTAAGGTTGTAAATAACCGCCAATCCGCTTCGGTTAGTTGTTTGCCTACCAGATAACGCTGCTTCGAGAGACGCTCTTCTACATCATCAAGGGCTTCAAATAATTCGTTATATGCCGTTTCGTAAGCGTATTGTGTGGTGGCAAAGCCTGAGCGATAAACGCCATTATTGATTTTGTGATATACCACATCATTAATGGCATTAATCGATGCCTGTCGCTCTGCTGGATAATAATCATCAGTATTGCCCGTTAGATGATTGAAGGCCGAGTTAAACATACGAATAATTTCGGCGGACTCATTACTTACAATTGTTTCAGTTTTTTTGTCCCATAAAACAGGCACAGTAACGCGGCCTTCATACTGGCTATCGGCTTTTAAATAGAGCTGATACATAAACTTAACATCATACAAGGGATCGGATACTTCCCAGCCGTTTTCTAACATAACGGGCTCAACAATCGTCACGTCGATATAATCTTGTAAATTTTTGAGTTCACGAAAAATGAGCGTGCGATGTGCCCAAGGGCAGGCCAAAGAAACATACAAATGGTAGCGGCCCTTTTCAGCCTTGAAACTCGATTTTAATGCTTGGCCATTATCATCAGCACTTGGCTCGCCATCAGCCGTAAGCCAGCCTCTAAAGCGGCTATCTTGACGGCGAAATTCACCACCACTATTTTTTGTGTCGTACCATTGATCGACCCATTTACCATTCTGTATTAAACCCATGATCTTTGCCCCAAAGTTTTCTTACTCGATAACCTTATGATATAGAGAATAGAAATTACAATAAGGGCTATTATTTGTTTAGAATGATCTAAAAATTAGAACAGTTGGTATTCCATTATGAGTTTAAGAAATCCAATAACTATTGAAGTTTTAGAGACTTTAGATGCAATCGATCGGCGGGGGAGTTTTGCAAAAGCATCAGAAGAGCTGAATAAAGCAACATCCGCAGTATCTTATGCTGTGCAGAAGCTAGAAGAGCAGTTGGATATTACATTATTCCAGCGTCAAGGACGCCGTTCTGTATTAACCCCTGCTGGACAGTTGATTTTGCAAGAGGGTAGAAAAATACTGAGTGCGACTTCACGGCTGGCCAATAATGCGAAAGAAATTGCTACCGGCTGGGAACCTAAGATCCGCATTGCGCTGGAATCTACGCTGAATTCTCCGATGCTATTTGCAGTACTGGCTGAATTTATGAAAGACCATGAAAATATTGAAATTGATTTGATTGAAAGTGTATTGAGTGGCGGTTGGGAAGCATTGGACCAAGACCGTGTCGAGCTATTGGTCGGAGTGCCCGGACCTGTGCCTTCACAGAAAGGCTTTCGCACCCTTGTAATTGGTAAAAGCGACTTAGTCCTGGTTATCGCTGCTACAAGCGAGTATGCATCGTTAGCCGATGATACAGAGGCTCTGTTGGCCATCTTACCAAAACTTAGGCGAATAATTACGCACGATACCGCAAGATTTGATATTCCGCGCAGTGCAGGGCTGAGTGATGAGCGCTTAAACAGCCCTAGTTTGAATTTTTATGTACAAAATATTGACCAAAAGCTGCAGGCGATTTTAGCAGGAATAGGGATTGGACACTTACCCCGTCAGCGCATTCAACAATATTTGGATAATGGAACATTAAAAACATTAAATATCGTTACAGAAGCAAGTAATCATGACAATTTTATTGCCTGGAAGATAACAAATAAAGGCAAAGGTTTGCAGGCATTAATACAACAGCTGACGGCGATGGAAGGATAATTACTCTTCACTCTTGTGTATTTTTATCAACTTATTGTGCACTTTCTTTGCTCTTATTAATTTTTCTTGCAAGTCGATGTTATCGGGTCTTAGCTTGAGAGCTTGCTGCCATAGATTAACCGCTGCAGAGACATGGCCTTTGCGGTATTCGGTTGCTGCTCGCTCATCTAGGTGTTTCATCGACTTTAGGCAGAATTTTTCTGCCTTCGCCAGCGCCTTATCAACCTCGGAGCCTTTAAAAATTTTATTCGATAATATTTTTTCTATTTTTAATATCTGTTCAATATTTTTTTTATCTATGGCTAGGTACAGTTGCCGAATGAGTGATTTTTTACGCTCATCTATCGCCGCGTTATTTTGTTGGCTGAGCCCGGTATTGATGGCATCTGTAATTTCATTAGCGGTTAGCTTTCGATCAAGATCTGTCGCTTTTTCATAGGTTTTTTGAGCATTATAATAATCTTTTACAAGCAGTGCTTGTGTCGATAAATGCAGCAGTTTGTCAGCCAATGTGTGTTTTTTTATAACGAGGTTGTCAGTATTAGAAAGCCAATTGACTTCATCGTAAAGAATGCGTTCGGATAGATCTTGTTGCAATAATTGAACATTCAGTAGGTCAGCTTCTAGCAGTGCGCGCTTAGTCTTTAGTAAACGATCTTCTTCATTTTGATATTTATCAATTTTTATGTGTAAAGCCGGTAACGAAATGAGATTGGGTTGATTGTTTTTTAAGGTATTCAAGACACTTTTTGCTTCTCCCCATTTCTTTTGTTTTATTAAATTATCTATTTTATAGATTTGTTTCTTATGTTGTTTTTCAGCCCGCGCTGTTACTTGTAATAACAATGCTTGGTTAATCGGCTTTTGGGACTGTATTTTAGTTAATGCTTTTTGATATTGATGGCTATCAATTAACTGATCTATGGTTGAAATTCCTAAGAAGTTAGAGGTGCTAGCACAACCTGTTAGTAATAATTGATAACTAAGAATGAGACAATAAAGGATACGTTTAAGCATATTTTTGCATCGCTATCAGTTCATTTTCTTGTTGCATTAGTATGCGATTAAATTGCGGCGCTAAGGCGATTACATTGAAACAGTTGATGGGATTAGCTTTGCCTTTAATGTTAAAGCTTTTGCTTGTTTCCGTTATGAGTAGTGAATGGCATGCAGGATGTAAATAAACACTTTCGCTAATGAGTAATTTGTTCGGGTTGGCTAAATCACATAAGCGTGCTGCGACATTGACCGTATCACCACTGATTGTGAACTGCATGCGTTCTTGATCACCAATCGCTCCAGCTAGCATATAACCACAATGGAGACCTAGTCTAAAGTTAAGCTCTGGTAGACCCTTGTTGATACGATATTGATTCAATGCCTTACTTAATCGAATAAAAATTTTGGCGGCGCAAATTGCATTAATGGTATGTTTAGGATCATCTACGTGAACGCCAAACGTTAGCATAGCGCCATCGCCAATGAAGTTATCAACACTGCCCCAGTAAATTTTACTCACTTGGTGTAAAAGAGAATAATACTGGTTTAAAGCTTCTGCAATTCTCTCTGGACTCTCGCTTTCGCTTAATTGCGTAAAGCCTACGATGTCGACAAATAATACCGATCCATTAACCTGCTTCAAGGGTTTTTTGGGCTGATTCAAATCCGATAAAATATCTTTGGCGATGTCTTTTGATATGAAAGAATGAAAGTTTTTTTCAATAGATTCTTTATCTCGCAAACCTTGCAACATAATCTTAAAGCTTTTAACTAAGTCGCCAACCTCATTATTTTTACTCTTAGGCAGGGTCGGTGATAAATTTCCTTCGGCGACTTGCTGTGTTGTTTGCTGTAACTCTTTTAAGGGTTGCGTTAGGCGCTTAGCAATAAAGATACTGCTTATGATTGCTAACAATATAATTCCGATTAAAATAATGCCTAGCGCTCGTAATGCTTGGGTAAAAGAATGGCTGATTGCACTGTTATCGATACTGAGTTGAATGGAGCCTGCTTTAACTTGGTGGAAAATAATATCAGCCTGATAAGAGCGGCTATTTTCTTTGAGCGATGTCAGCGGATTCGTCATCGCATTAGCATTATTGCCTAGGGCGAAAGCAACGGTATGATCGCCATCATCTTGAATTGAAATAGAGAGGATATTATCGCTTGTTCGAACCGTATTTTCGAGCATTGCAGACAGTGCTAAATAATCATCGGCCATCAGCATTTCGGCAGCACTGTTCGCGGCTTGCTGAGTAATTGTATTAGCGAATGTATCTACTTGCTCTTGCATTAATTCATTAAAATTCAGTTGCAAATAGCCCCACAAAGCCCCAATTGACAGGCATAAAACCAAAGACATGGCGATGAGCATTTGCCAAAACAGAGGAAAACGTAAATTAGCTGAACTCGGTGCGCTTACGATTGATCTGAGATTTCTCATCGTTCAAGGGGTGATATACTTAAGCTGTTTTGGCAATAGGGCATTAAGCACCGATTACCATAAAATGCCTTTAAATGAATACTCATTAGTAGCCTTTGTGGTTGATTCATTGATGCCGATTCAGTCATTACAGCATCATAGTTATGTATGGGTATCTAACAATCTATATGAAGATGACAGCATGCGCCTAGATAAGTTTATCTGCAAAAGTACCGAGCTCAGCAAAACAGAAGCTATTCAGCGCATATGCGCGGGTCTGGTTATGGTGAATGGTGAGATAATCATAGACGAAAGTACTCAGGTTCACGAAAATAATACCATTATTATGAACGGAGAAAAGCTGGCAGCGCGCCCATTTCGCTATCTTCTTATGCACAAACCTGCGAATACGATCTGCTCCAATGTGGATGGGGACTATCCCTCTTTATTCAATCATCTTGCGACTCAAACCGCCGCTGATAAAAAATCATTCATTGAAAATATGGATGAACTGCATATCGCAGGGCGCTTAGACGTTGATACGACGGGCTTAGTATTAATTACCGATGATGGACGCTGGACCTATAATATTACTCGGCCAGATAAACATTGCAGTAAGGTTTATCGGGTTGGGTTATCGTATGGCATTCCGGCTGAGAAAGCCGAAGAAGTTGTGGCTCAATTTAAAGACGGTCTTCAATTACAAGGTGAAAAGCAGCTTACCTTGCCTGCTACATTAATCGTCATCTCGCCTAAAGAGGTGCTGCTAACCATTACCGAAGGAAAGTATCATCAGGTTAAGCGGATGTTTGCAGCGATAGGGAATCGTGTGCTGACCTTACACCGAGAGAAAATTGGTAGTATCCAGCTCGATATTCAAGAAGGTCAGTGGCGATATTTGGCCGCAGATGAAATTAATTTATTTATGCGCTGAAGGAACCAATAGCCATTCTGGGGCTGATACCCAATGTGAACTCCATTCAATAACGTGGTCAGCAGGCATGGGTTTTGCGATGCCATATCCTTGTGCTAGCTCACAGCCTAGCTGTAATAAAGCGGTGCCGTGTGCAATCGTTTCAACACCCTCTGCAATCACCTCTCGATTGAAGGATGCAGCTAAGCCGACCACGCCAAGAACAATGGCTAAATCATCCGTATCCTCTAGCATATCTCGAACAAATGATTGATCTATTTTAATCAGATCGGCAGGCAAGCGTCTCAGATAGGTTAGTGATGAGTAACCCGTTCCAAAATCATCAATTGCAAACTTAACGCCCAGTTCCACACAGCGCTTCATGATTTTAGATACGCCTATTATGTCGCCAAATGCACTGGTTTCAAGAACCTCTAATTGTAATAAACTATGATCAACAGTGGGATGCTGATCTAGAATGTGCGCCAAACGTACCGTGAAATCTTGTTGCTGAAGATGCATCGCATCAATATTGATACTTACCGGCATGTCAAAACCTTCACGTTTCCAGCGAGTGATTTGTGTCAGCGCCTCATCAATAACCCATTCACCAATATCAATAGTAATGGTCTGATCTTCAATGACGGGTAGAAACGATATGGGCTGCAATAAACCACGTGTAGGATGCTGCCAGCGGATAAGCGCTTCAAAGCCGACGACTGTGCCCGTTCTCATATTCACTTTGGGTTGATAATAAAGTAAGAATTCACGATTTTTTAATGCGAGACTGATTTCTTGAATACTTTCGCGTTTGGTTTTTATTGCGTCATCAGAGACGGTATCAAATACGTGATAACAGTTTTTACCACTTTGTTTTGCAATGTACATGGCTTGATCAGCATGACGAATTAACTGACCTTCATCGGCTTTATCTCGTGGGTATAAAGTGACTCCAATACTGGCCGAGACTTTTAGAACATTATTCGCCACAATAATTGATTCAGACGCCGCTGTTAATAAACGATCGACTATTGGCTCGAAGTCAGACTCTTCATCTAAATCAACTAATACCACTACGAACTCATCACCACCAAAGCGCGACAAGGTATCACCATCACGTAGTGCTTCTTTCATTCGAAGTGATAGCTCGATTAACAGCTCATCGCCAATGGTATGGCCATTGGCATCGTTAACGTCTTTAAATCCGTCTAAATCAATAAATACGACGGCGACTGATTGTCCGTGACGCTTGCTTTGAATAATAGCTTGCTTTAAACGATCAACCAATAATGTACGGTTCGGTAATTGAGTTAATACATCGTAATGAGCAATGTGTTCTAGCTGTGTTTGATGTTGTTTCAATAAGGTAATATCAGACAATAATCCAACGTAATTTTTCACATCACCCTTGTCATCATAGATAGTACTTATAGTTAATAATTGTGGATAACGCTGTTGATTTTTACGTAGGCTCCAATGTTCACCGCACCAGTGTCCTGTCTCTTTTAATGCACTTATTATTTGGCTATAGATTTCTATGGCATCTTGTTCAGCGGTTAAAAAATCAGGCTTTTGTCCTAATATTTCATCTTTTTCATAGCCGGTTATCATTTCAAAGGTATTATTAATATCGATGATAAATCCTGCTGCATCAGTAATGATAATCCCTTCTCTGGCATGACTGAAAACACTGGCTGCGGTGGTCAGTTTTTCTTCCATCTCTTTTCGTTCAGTAATGTCTTGTACCAGTGAAGCAACCCCTGTTATAGAACCACTTGAGGATTCTATTGCTGTATTGTGCCACTCGCAAATAATGCTAGCGCCATTTTTCGTACGGTTTTCATTAACCGAGTAAGTTCCGCCCAAATTTTTAAGTAAGAGATTAAATAAGCTTTGTACTTCTGGGTATAATTCTTCTGATAAAACGAGTGCTTTAGCATGCTTACCAATAGCTTCTTGTGCGCTATAGCCAAACATATCTTCTGCCGATTTGTTCCATTCTGTGCAGTAAAAATTAACATCCCAAGATATGCAACCAAGAGGCGTATTTTCGATATGTCGTGCTAATTTTCTTTGGCTTTCCAGTAATAAAACTTGGCTATCTTTCAACTGCTGCTCTGCATTCAAACGTGTTCTAGACATGGCCGAAAATTGGTCTTGCAGAGCAACCAATTCCGATGCTCCATGCTTAGGGTAATGAGTATCAGATTTTCCTAATTCAAGATTTTTAGCCGCGCGAATAAGCGCCGATAGGGGGATTAAGATGCTGCGTCGAACACCATAGGTTGCTGCGGTGATGATCATAAGCGCGAAAAATATCATTAATAATAAGATGGCGAAAGATTGCTTGTTTATCTCAGCTAATTCTTTATCAAATGGGATGCCTATACTCAATGTAATTGCAGAGTCAAAACCATCACTTGCCATTAATCGGCTGACAAAAACTCGAGTATGATTATCGGGACTCGTTATGATGTTTGTCTCTTTAAATATCTCTAAGTCTCCAGCCATTGCGGATGTTAAATCACGCCCAGCAAAACGATTAAACTCTTCAGGATTTGCGGGGTAGTGCGCAATAATATTGCTATTATTATCGGTGATGTATGCAACGGTATTTTTTGGTAAATACGTTTCAGAAAGATGGTTTTTTAACCAGTCTAGTGACACAACGGCGACGGTGAGTCCAACCACTTCATCAGTTTTAGGGTGGATAACTGGATAAGCAAAATTAATACTAGAAACGCCTGCAGCACGATCTATTTGATATTCCCCAATAGAGAAGGCCTTAGAGTCGATCGCTCTACGAATATAAGGGCGATCAATAACGTTAACAGGTTTATCTAATGGGGTTGCGTTACAGAGTAAATTGCCATTTGATAAAGGCACTCCTAAATTAATATAGCTATTATTTAATTTAAGGATATCTTTTAAAAAGGAAGAGCAGTCGGGTGAGTCTGGAATTAATACCGCCGGTATTTTAGATAACTGGGTTAGAAAAATTTCAGTATCTTCAATGATCTTTGCTTGATCAGCGGTAATCGCATCGATTGTTACAACGGCTTTTTGTAAGGCGTTTTCAATAGCAACATTGCGGTCATATATAGAATATAAAACTAAAATCCCCAAGCCCGGCAAAATAGCCAGAATGATCAACGCCACTAGCCTTGATTGTATTGATTGGAGAAACACCTTCATTACCTTATACCTATGAGTCTAAATTGTCCTAAAATCGCGCGAATACGCGAATAGAAGCGACACTCATAGCATAGTAAAGAATTAGAAGGTGATATAAAAAAAACAAAAATTGCTAATGCATTAGTATTAAATTGCCCTTATTAAGAGCATAAAATATCAATACATCAGTGATTGATATTTTTCATGACCCCCAGCGCTGTTTCATGCAAGCTGCTAATATACATTTTATCTCCAACTTCCAGTGCGCCAGTGGTATGACCATAGATACCGTTAGGGTCTTGTAAGTTAAATACAACTTCACCGTTATCATTAATGGCAATAACATGGCCATAATGCTGTGCTTTAGGTCGCAGAAATTCGGGTAAGCGTTGAATAACTTTTCGCAATTTTGGTGAATGAGACAGCATATCTAAAGGTTTGCTGCGAGGACTAACCAGTCCAAGCCAGTATAGCCCGTTATTACCTTTGGCAATATTATCTGGAAAGCTAGGAAGGTTATCGATTACAACCTCTAAATTACCACGTTGATTACCATTAAGGGCCAAACGCATCACGCGGTAGCTTCCCGTCTCATTAAATAATAAGTGCTGCTCGTCATGGCTTAGCGTTACGCCATTGGCAAAGTTAATTCCCTGAGCTAATACCGTTGATATTTTAGTCGTTGGGTTGTATTCAATGATTCGGCCATGGCCGCCGTGTTCGTTTATATCAAGCAAACTTGCGCCGTAAGTTCCGTATTTTTTTGCATGGAATTTAGAAGACGCGTCTGAAAAATAGATATTACCATTCCGTGCAATATCAACATCATCTGCATAATTAATCGCAATGCCTTCAACATTATCAACTAGGGTTGTCATTTTTCCATTAGAGGCAATGCTCAGTAGCCCCTTGAAAGCATCCGCCACTAATAAATTACCTTGTTGATCGAACTCAATACCCAACGGACGCCCTCCGGTATTAACCCAGGGGTGAATTTTGCCCTTTAAATCCAAATATTTAATGTCACCACTCAATAATGCAAAGTAAACATTTCCGTTGTTACTCATCGCCAAATCTTCAGGGCCAATATCGCCTTGTAATTCAATGCGTGTAATTTGACTCAATTCTTGGTTTTTAGAGAAGTCTCCGCGATAGCCTAAGTTGGTAGGTGCTTGCCACGCAACTGGTTCAACTGCGACAGGCCAAAATGCAAGATAGCCGATCAAAGCAAGCAAAAGCCCAGCGGTTGTTTTTTGAATCTTCTTTTGATTGTTCGTTTTAATAAGATATTCATTTTAACGATTCACTGATTTTATTTTTATGTATCATTAAAGTAACATTTTTTGCTCAGATAAAAAGCAAAAAAAAGCACGTATTTCATCATTAGAAATACGTGCTTTATAACACTATGATAAAGGTTATCGCAGACTAAAAATTAAATAACCGAAAGAGTTACTTCAATATTGCCGCGAGTCGCATTTGAGTAAGGGCATACTTTATGCGCTTTCTCTACCATGCTTTCAGCATCGGCTTTGTCCATATCGCCTAATGATACTGCTAGCTTAACGGCAATGCCGAAGCCACCTTCAATGGCACCAATCGATACTTCAGAATTAATATGGGTATCTTTTGGAAGGCTGATTTTTTCTTGGCCAGCAACAAATTTAAGAGCACCAATAAAACATGCGGCATAACCTGCGGCAAATAGCTGTTCTGGATTCGTACCTTGGCCATCATCACCACCTAGGCCTTTTGGTGTGGATAATGTAACGTCCAAGCGGCCGTCATCTGATTTTGCGCTACCTTCACGGCCACCCGTTGCAGTTGCTTTAGCGGTATAGGCGACATTTTGTAATACATTCATAGAGAGCTCCAATTGGTATTGATTGCTTAAGAATTTAGTTTGTATGCAAAATATATAGGAGTTAAATTGAGATTGCAAATACTTTGTATGCAAATTAAAATGATTTCATAGGAGATACTTATGTCATTTGATCAATTAAAACTGAAAAATCAGCTCTGTCACCGTCTGTACATGGCCTCAAACAGCATTGTGCGTGCTTATCGCGACCCCTTGAGCGTTCTTAATATCACTTATCCACAGTACGTGGTAATGATGGCATTGTGGGAACAAGACGAAATCACTATTGCGGATTTGATTGAAAGAACTGCAATTGATGGTGGTGCGATGACGCAGATACTCAAAAAAATGGCGGATAAACAACTGCTTGAAATTGTTAAGAATGAGCAAGATAAGCGCAAGCGCTTTGTTCAGCTAACGCCAGAAGGGCTAGGGTTAAAGAAAGAGGCGGCTCATATACCCAATCAAATAAGCTGTAAATTTAAAAATATCGACAGTGCAAAAATTCAGCAATTAATGGGGCTGTTGGATGTTGTGGTCGGTGATTTAGCCGATTCAGCTTAAAAATTATTGACCGTGGTTAATTTCAGCTATCCTTTTAATAATACTATGTGTTTTAACTCGTTGTTCTGCACCGCTTTTTGTTATGCATGATATGTAGCTTGTAGTATTAACGTCTTGTTATAAAGAATTCTTTATTTTATGCATAGCCAAAAAACAAGTAATAGCGCTGCCCTATATGTTCATACTGCGATAAGACCTTTTGTATTCTTGTTGCTTCTTCTTTTAGTTGTCATTAATACTGCAAGTGCAGAGCCCGCTATCGGCTTAGATAATATTCACAAAATTGAACTTGATGAATATAACCTATGGTACCAATCTGAATCATTAGATCAGAGCCCAACGTTTCAAGAACTCAGTCAGCTACGCCAAGATGCTCATCAAGTACCGTCTCTAATAGGCGCTAGTGGTGCCTATATCACAAAGATCCATTTAACGAATAAAAAAGGTGAAAAAGGTACTTGGTTCATCAATATTAATGCAACGTATTTAGATATCGGAACTGCTTATTGGCAATCAAAAAAAGGCGAAATAATTGCGTTAGAACGCTTTGGGCAATTGGGAGGTGACAACCCCAAGTTGGCACACTCACAGGTATTTTCGTTATCTGTCGACGATCAAGAAAGTGGCACTCTTTGGATTTATGTTCAAGCTAAAATATTCGCAACGCCTGCCATTGTAAAAATTTACAGCAAGAAAGAATTCTATAGTACCCAGTTTTTCATTAATAGCATTACGTCTATATCATTCACCGTTATGATGGCGCTCGCGTTAATTGCTTTTTTTATATACCTGAGGACCGGCTATTTAGTAACACTAGCCTGCTCTGGCTACATTGGAATACAAGGTATCGGTTGGCTCTTTGCTTCTGGCAGTTTAGGGCATTTAATTACGGCATCAGAATTCAACCCTGTGTATATTGGGATTGCAATATTTCCTTTTTCTATTGCCTCTGCAAGTCAATTCACTCAATTATTATTTAACTGTCGGCGCGATCATCCTCAACTATCAAAAATATTCGATTTACTTTCAATAATGACGTTGCTAGTCGGTATGGTGATGCCTTTTTTATCCTTCACTGTGACGTATTTACTTTCACATATTGTCGCGATGATCTGGATACCTTTGTGTCTTGGGACTGGCATCTTTATGCTTTCAAGAAGGGACTTTAGAGCTAAGTATTATTTGATCGGTAATTTCTTATACGCTGTTTCGTTAATCGTATATGTTCTTTCTCACATTTATAATATTCATTGGCATATTTCACTCGAAGTGATTGTGCAAATTGCATTAACAATTGATGGTATATGCATCCTGCTCTCCTTAGCAGAATGGCTGCAAATACAGCAAAAAGAATTTCATCGAAGTTATGCAATTTCACGAATAGACCCTTTAACACAGGTTGGTAATCGATTTTCACAGAATGAGGCATTGGCTGGCTTAACAGGGCATTATTGCATCGTATTCATCGATCTTGATAACTTTAAGAAAATTAATGATCAGCTTGGTCATGATGAAGGGGATAACGTGCTAACGTCAGTCGCTGATATTATGCAAAGAAAGCTTCATGAAATGGGTTCTATATTTCGATGTGGTGGTGATGAGTTTGTTCTGATCGCCGCCATTGAGGAATCAGATAAAGCGGAATTGATTTTAACTAAATTATCTAAGCGGCTTCATGAAGTAGAACAAGAACTGCAGAAATTAAAGTGGAAGGATATTGGGCTTAGTTTTGGTATTGCAACAAGCCTTGAAACTATTAATCAGTCAGAATGCCTCTCTCTTGCAGATCAGCGTATGTATCGAAATAAACAAAGCAAAAAATAATATTCATTAAATTTAGATAATTGTATGAGCAATTACGAATTTGGCCTGCAGCATATAAAACTTAGTTGGGGTATTCCTATTTTTGCTAGTGAGCATGAATTAATTAAGAAAGATGGCCTAGCGTCATTGGACCTTTACTAAAACATCGCAAATATTTACTGATTGGGCATAATGTCTTCGTGCCCCCTTATTATATGAATATAAAATGCAAGGCAGTCAGTTACCATGACCAAGATAAATCCTAAAAAACTACTTAATAGTAAATGGACCGCAGTAAAACCAATTAATAAAGAAAAACACTTCCTCATTACTGAGCTCAAGTTTGATGAGGAAGGCGACGTTATACACTGCTTAATTGAAGCTGTTATTTCTAATCGGGCTGAATCAATTGATTGGAATGTATTAAAAAATACCGAGGTTTGGCTTCAAGGCTGGAAATAAAGGCGGTAGAATGCCACGGCTCGCTAAGGCGAGCCTAGTTTGTAGTATTAAGCATGGAAGCCGTTGTATGAAGAAAATTAGCCTAGAATATAAAATCAATGAACCAGTAACTGTTGACCAGTTTATTGAGCTAATGGCGAGCTCTACACTGGGAGCACGTCGCCCAGTTGACGATAGAGAGTGCATAGAAGGCATGATTTCAAATAGTAATTTGGTAATCAGCGCTTGGTCTGAAGGATCTTTAGTTGGAATTGCACGCTCGATAACTGATTTTCATTATGCGTGTTATTTGTCTGATTTAGCTGTTAGTGAGCGTTATCAAAAGTGTGGGATTGGTAAGCAACTACAAATACTCACACAGCAACAGCTTGGCTCACGCTGTAAGCTAATTCTCATCGCCGCCCCAGCGGCCAATGATTATTATGATCATATTGGTTTTACTAACAACCCTCGTTGCTGGGTTTTAGATCGTCACTCAAGTATTTGACCCTCTAATTGTGTGTCTATTTGATGACAGTTAGGTCTATCTTCCAAAATGTTCTATTAATGAAGAAAACGATCATCAATTTTCAGCTAATCTTATGGAGTGAGGTAGAATTGAAGGTGGAATACGCAAGTATGGTTTTTTTTAAGCGTCAATTATTGCTAGTGTTTATGTTGTTAGCTATTAATGTCACTTATGCTGATGAACCTTTCATTATTGTTACTGATCCATGGCCTCCCTATGTTTATCTAGAAAAAGGTAAGCCCGTTGGCATTGATGTGGATATTGCTCTATCGGTACTAAGCACGCTGGGTATCGAGGGCAAAATTATAATCATGCCTTGGAAGCGCAGTTTGGCACAAGTTAAGTCTTTGAGAGCTGATGCAATCTTATCGGCGGCCATCACTGAGCACCGTAAAGAGTTTTTATACTTTCCCCCTGAGGCAATCTCTAGCGGTTCTACCGTCTTTTTTGTACATACAGAGAACATGACCAAACTTCATAGCCTGAAAGATTTAGAAGGCCTAAGAATCGGTGCAATGTTGGGGTATAAATACTGCCCTGAACTCGATGATACCCCTCTATTATTGTCAGCAGCCCGCGTTTCTTCATTACGACAAAGTTTTAATATGCTGCTGAATAAACACGTTAGCGCTGTGGTTGAGGTTGATGCCGTGGGTTTTTATAAAGCCAAAGAAATGGGCATTACCGACAAAATAAGCATTATGAGGGGATCTCGATTTTGTACTGTTGAAAATCACTTAGCTTTTTCTAAGAAGCCAGGGTATGACCTTCGAGCACAAGAATTTGGAGAAGCCTTAGTTCGGTTTAAGTTAACCGATGAATATAAAAACATATTGGTGAAGTATGGGATGGATGCTGATTAGGGTATTAAAATTTCAATAACATATTGTTTTTAGTGTGCTATAAATAAGCTGATTAAGCTTGCCCCATTCCGTGTGTAGAGTACTTGTATGAAAACCTTTAAGTGTGACTGCAAAGATCGTCAAATTTTGTTTTTTGAAAGTAGTAGCTGCGTTGCATGTGGACGTATTGTTGGGTTAGATGATGATTTTGATAATGTTGAACCTTATGACTTAGACGAAGCAAGTGGGGAATATTTTAAAGCAGCGCAGCCAGAAATTCGTTATCAAAAGTGTGATAACCATGCTGACTATAAAACGTGTACCGGTATGGTCAATTTAAACACATTTGTACCTGTCGAAGGTGAAACAGAGGTCTTATGTTTTGCTTGTCGTTTTAATGAAACCATCCCAGATTTAAGCATTGTTGAGCACATTCCTTTATGGAAAAAAATGGAAGCTGCCAAACGTCGTGCTTTATATACACTCAAATCCATGAAGCTGCCATTAGAGACCCTCTCTGAGAATCCAGAAAGTGGCTTAAGTTTTGATTTTACTACGGATCGTGATGTTAACGATCATTTTGCCAGTACCTTGAAGAATCAAGAAGCCGTTTTTACGGGCCATGATTGTGGTCATATCACCATTAATTTAGCAGAGGCTGACGAGGTTGCTCGTTCTCATACTAAGTTGGCGATGGGAGAAAAATACCGCACTTTATTGGGACATTTTCGCCATGAGTTAGGGCATTATTATTTTGATAAGCTGATCGCATGCTCACCCGCAAAACACGCTTTATGTAAGCAATACTTTGGTGATGACGAGCTGTCTTATAAAGAGGCACTGGATAAACACTATAAACAAGGTGCTCCTGAGAATTGGCGTGACTCGTTTATTAGTGAGTATGCAACCATGCATCCTTATGAAGACTGGGCTGAAACTTGGTCGCACTACATGCACATTATGGATACGTTAGAGACGGCGAAAAATTTTTCTATTACGGGGTCGACCATTGGTAACCCCGAAGAGACGGAAGGGGTCGGCGAGCTAACGTTGCCACAAGATGCGTACTTCTTTTCCGCGCAAACGTCGATTACCAGTATTTTAGATACTTGGATGGACTTCGCGATTATCCTTAATTCATTAAATCGAAGCATGGGTATGGGCGATGCTTACCCCTTTGTATTAACTCAGCCTGTGCGGACAAAGCTGGCTTTCATTCACCATGCTATTCATGATCGTTTGAATCGCATGCCCGACTTGCTAAAAGAGTCGGAAAATACACAATAAAAACGTTCAAATCGATAAATGCTAATGATGGCATTTATCGATTTATCAAACCTTCTGGCTTGCGAGCAACATCAACCGAAACTTCTAAGATCGGGCTCTTGCCGCCACCAAAAATAACCCCTTTTAACGGGGTTACATCGTAATAGTCACGACCTTCAGCGGTCACAATATGCTGGCTTCCAGCACGAACATCGTTGGTCGGATCAAATTCAACCCAGCCTTCTTGTGGAGAGTAGTAGGCAATCCAAGCGTGGGTTGCATCGGCTCCGACTAATTTTTCTTGGCCTGGAGGTGGCAGTGTTTCCATATAACCAGATACGTACTTTGCAGGAATTCCCATTGCCCGCAAACAGCCAATTTGCAAATGAGCAAAGTCTTGGCATACGCCTTTTTTATGAGCTAATACTTCTGATAATGGCGTCGAAATATTAGTGAAACCTGGGGTATAAGTGAAATCTTGAAAAATTCGACTCGTTAGTTCTTCAACGCAAGTATACAGTGGTCGAGATAACGAAAATGATGGAGTAGCATAGTCTATAAGCTCTTGATTCACTTTAATCATCGGGGAATCTAAGCAGAATTCACGGGCCTGAATAACATCAATAGACGGCATGTCTTTCAAAAAACTGAGTGCATCAACGTAGCTCATACCTTGCTCATGATGTAAGTCTGATCGAGTTTCTGCAACATCAATAAGGCTTTCAGCGGTAATGGTTAATTCACTGTGCGGTGTTTGTATTTCAAAGTGGTAGCTATGATTGCCAAAATAGTCGGTGCGTTTATTAGCATGTGTTTCTTGTGGAGAAATAATCATCCGACTTTCTAAGCAAGTTTGTCGCGCTGTATTTCTAGGCATTAGGTTAGCTAAGTTATAACAATGAGAAACTTTGTTAGCGTATTTATATTTTGTAATGTGCTTAACCTGATAGCGCATCTTAACGTTCCTTTGTTATTAATACTGTGGATGAGTAACATTGAGCGATCACAAGTAATTTAAGAGTCATCGTATTAATCCTCCCAAGCGGTAGTAACAAGTTGTTGAGGATCGATGCGATGATCAAAATATTTATCACTGATCGTATTGCTAAAATCCGATAGCAATGTATTTAAGCGGATTAATAAGTCGACAAGTTCTGATCTTGATCCATCTTTGCTTTCTGCTAACGCGTTAATACGAGACAGTTTTAAGCTAGTGACCGCTTCTAATAATACGCGGTCTTCTTCTTCTAAACCTTTGGTTTCTGAGTCCATTCTTCGCACCGCAGAGAAGTGTTTTTGCAGCTGTTCGAATTGAAAAATTAATGATCGAGGATTGCTATCATCTAATAATACCAGCTCCAAACCTAATTCCATGCCGCTACGATTTCTGCTATGGCGACGGTAAGTAATGAATACTTCCATCGATCGTAGCATGGCATTTAGCAAGGTTCTTTTACTGGCATTTTCGTCGACATATGTGGCGAGCGTTGTGACGGTTTTCATGATCTGCACACCACGTTCAACTCGGCGCCCCATGTCCATAAAGTGCCAGCCAACACCACGAACCATACTTTCTTGCATTAAGCCTGATAGGGCGATTAACGGAATTACTAATGGGTCTAAATCTTCTTCTGGAGCGGATGATAAGCCATTCGCTAAAGAAGACTCTAAATTATCCAGCGCATCTCGAATATCATTGATCACGCGAATGGTATCTGAAGAAAGCAGCTCTTTAGATTCATCAGCGCAATACAATAATGAGTTGAGCGTCGATTTGATACTACCTGGACGATTGCCATCTTTTATAATTAAAAGCAGTTCTTCTTCAGGATTCGCAAGCTGTTCATCGGTGGCATTTAAAAAACCAGGATGGGTGCCTGTTACTTCGGTAATTGAACGCAGCAATATACGCTGAGAAGCTTTATTAATAGCTTGCTCGTCGTTTATCATCATAAAGACGGTCCTGAGGATGCGCAGCGATGCCTCGGCGCGTTCTGCATAGCGTCCCATCCAGAATAAATTCTCAATAACACGGCTTGGTAAGCTCATCAGCGATGCTTCAAGCTCTGCTTGGCCAGCTTCATTAGCGTCGTTATCGCTAATACGTTCAGGCTCTGTTGCCGTAATCCAAGTATCTTTACTTGGACAGCCTGCTTGCATACTAATGATAGGGCTGCTGATGTCATTACCAACCCGAGTCAAACCACCTGGCATAACAATGTACGAATTATCCGTAGCCACAGAGAAGGTACGTAGAATGGCTGGTCTTGGCTCTAGCTCGCCCTTAATTAATGACGGTATATGCGGTTTATCAATGCGTTCTTGGGCGACGAATTGAGTTGGCTGGTGGCGAATTTTTTGCAGCAGTTCCGTTATTTCAACTTGGCTAAGATCGCCGCCAAAAACACTCTTTAAGGTATGGCCACGATAAATCGGTTTGATGATTAATTGTTTGATGTGAGCGCTGACAAATTTTAAATCTTCAGAATCACCGCACCAATACGTTTTAACCGAATCTAAGCGCAGCTCTCTTCCTAATAAGGCTTTACTGATGGCGGGTAAATACTTTAATAGAATGGGATTTTCTAGAACCCCAGATCCTATTGGGTTTGCCATAATAACCCGGCCTGAACGGACAACGTCAAGCAGTCCCGGCACCCCTAATTGAGAGCTACTGCGCAGCTCAACAGGGTCGCAAGATACGTCATCAACACGTCTTAAAATAACATCAACACGATCAAGACCATCTAAAGACTTCATCCATACGAAACCATTTCGAACGACTAGGTCACCACTTTGCACCAGTGGAAAACCTAAGTAGTTTGAAATATAAGAATGGTCGAAATAAGTTTCGTTATGCGCTCCGGGGGTGAGTACAACAACTCTCGCTTGGCCGTCAGAAGGTGAAAGAGAAATCAGTTTTTGGCGTAAGCGTTGGAAAAAGCTGGCAAGTCTATGAACGTGACTATCACGAAATAAACTAGGAAATACGCGCGACATAACCGTGCGGTTTTCTAAAACATAACCTGCCCCACTGGGGGCTTGAGTTCGATCCGATAAGACGCACATGGTGCCATCTGCGCGCTGAACCATATCGGCAGAATGCAGAATAAGCTCGTGTTCACCAGGCACTTTTATGCCTTGGCAAGCGCGTAAAAATCCACCATGACTAAAGAGGGCTTCGGGTGGAATGACTTGTTGTTTAAGCAATGTGCGCTCGCCGTAAAAATCGCGCAGCATTAAATTAAACAGTTCGGCACGCTCTAATAAGCCCGCTTCAATAACCGACCAAGCCTCGCTGCCAATAATCGCGGGCACAAGATCAAGTTCCCACTGACTATTAGGCGATGCGTTTTCAGCGTAAATATTGTAAGTAACACCATCGTCGCGAAGAATTCTACGCGCTTTGTCTTGGCGTTCTTTAAGAGCACTAGCACCTAAGTTATTTAAGCTGCCGAGTAAATAATCCCACTCTGGTTTGATCGCACCATCAGGCGTGTAAACCTGATCGGGTATGCCTGCGGCAGGACGATTATAATTCAAACTGTGCGTAGTTTTAGGGCCAAGGTTTTGTGATTGAGCCTGTGTCTGCGCCTGCATTTGTAACTGCGGCTGAGGTAATGGCTGATTTTGTGGGTAAATGGGTTTGGACACAGTGGCCTACTTGATGACGTTGACTATTGACTCAATAACTTGCGTTGAGTGCTCTATTAAGCGAGCGCTATTATATACTTATTTTTAAATTGAGTATCTTAGAGAAAATGAAACCTTACATTAGTAAGGTTCCATTTTCGTTAGTTAGCAGTCTATAGGTCTGCGTAAGTCCAAAGTGTGCGGATACTCGTTAGTAGGCTCTTCGCGAGGAGGATCAATTTTTTCACCATGACTTTGAGTATGACTCAATATTTCAAAGCGATTGATTCGTCGTGATTCCGCCTCAAACGAATTAACAGGAAAGACATCGTAGCTACGTCCACCAGGGTGTGATACATGATAGCTGCAACCTCCCATCGACTTACCATTCCACGTATCGATAACATCAAAGATTAACGGTACATGGGGGGCAATACGTGGATGCAAGGCAGAAGGTGGCTGCCATGCGCGATAGCGAACAGCGCCAACATACTCACCATGTCGATCCGTATTACGCAAAGGCACGCGTCGACCATTGCAGGTTAATACATAGCGCCCATCGGTTAAGCCCGTTGCTTTAATTTGCAAGCGTTCAACAGAAGAATCAACATAGCGCGCGGTACCAAAACTGCTGCTCTCTTCGCCTAATACATGCCAAGGTTCAATCGCCCAACGTAACTCCAGTTCGATATTATCTAGCTTTACGCGTCCATAATGAGGAAAACGAAATTCTTCAAACGGTGCAAGCCAGTCTAATTCGAATGGGTAGCCGTGATCGTTTAAATCGTTAACAACGTCTTTCATATCTTGCCAGATATGATGCGGCATCATAAAGCGATCGTGCAGAGCCGTTCCCCAACGAACCAGTGGTTTTTTGTAAGGTTCTTTCCAGAATCGCGCCAGCAATGTCCTAATGAACAGCGATTGCACCAATGCCATGCGACTATGAGGTGGCATTTCAAAACCGCGAAATTCTAAAATTCCTAAACGACCACTAGCACTGCTGGGTGAGAAAAGTTTATCAATACAAAATTCAGAGCGATGCGTATTGCCCGTAATATCGATTAATAAATTACGCAGCAGACGGTCAACTAACCACGGTTGTTCGACTTCTTCTTCTGACATTTGTGAGAATGCAATTTCCAATTCATAAAGCATTTCATCACGGCCTTCATCTACTCTAGGTGCTTGGCTGGTAGGACCCAAAAACATGCCAGAAAATAAATACGACAAACTTGGGTGATGCTGCCAATAAGTGATAAAGCTGCGCAATATGTCAGGGCGGCGTAATAGTGGGCTATCTTCTGGAGTAGCGCCGCCTAAGGTGATGTGATTACCACCGCCGGTACCGGTATGGCGACCATCAAGCATGAACTTCTCGGTGGATAAGCGCGATAGTCGAGCCTCTTCATAGAGCTTAGTCGTGGTATCGACCAATTCTTGCCAGTTATTGGATGGATGAACGTTTACTTCAATAACGCCAGGATCTGGAGTAACCAATAATTTTAATAAACGCGGATCTCGTGGTGGCTCATAACCTTCGATAATAACAGGCAGAGACAATTTAGTAGCGGCTTCTTCAATCGCTGCAACCAGCACAATATAGTCTTCTAAATACTCAAGTGGTGGCATGAATATATGAAGACGACCCTCACGCGCTTCAATACACATGGCAGTACGCACAACTTCTGCTTGCTCTTCTTTCTTAAGAGCATCCGAGATCTTCTTATTCGCTAATAAGGCTTCTTCCGCCGCACTTAATTGACTGTGGGTTGGAATTGGGCCTGCAAAGCGAATGTCGGTGCGCTTGACTAAAGGCTCACGAGGATCAAAAGGATCTCTTTGTATTGGAAGGTCTTCGTGTCCTTTGCCTGGTGTTGGCAAGCTGTTTAGCGGTAAGCGCAAACCCATTGGAGAGTCGCCAGGAATTAAAACGATTCTCTCTCGCTTCATTGGCCATAGGCTGCTTTTCCATGGCTTTTTGCCATCGCCACGGCCAATTGGAATCACTAAACCACTCGGGATATTAATGCCACGATCAATTAACGCTGCTAAACGCCTACGATCTAAATCGGACTTGATATTTTGAGCTAACAAATCAATATTTTTGGGTAAGGATTGCTCTTGTTGAAGATAATGCATCGCATCTTCATAAGCGGGCTGGCAGTGAGCGCTTGGTATATCGATTAGGGCACAAATTGCATGGCTTAGGCGGCATGCATCTTTAATGGTATGGCCATAGTCATGATCAATACGCGCAAGGCTGCTGGCTTTTTTCCACAGAGGTTCACCATCTTTGCGCCAAAAAACACCGAGAGCCCAGCGTGGAATTTCTTCCCCTGGATACCACTTACCTTGCCCATAATGGACTAAGCCATTAGGGGCAAAGCGATCACGAATTCGTAATAAAAGAGTTTTGGCGAGGGATAATTTATCATCACCTAACGCGTCGGTATTCCATTGAGTCGATTCCATATCATCAATCGAAACAAACGTTGGTTCGCCGCCCATGGTCAGTCGAACATCATTTTCTGCAAACTCTTTATCGACGCTTTCACCTAAGGCCAAAATGGTTTGCCACTGCTCTTCGGTATAAGGCTTAGTAACACGAGGGTCTTCTAAAACGCGAGTAACGGTATTGCTGAAATCAAATTCTACTTCGCACTCATCTGTGAAGCCTGCAATGGGTGCTGCAGACACCGGATGCGGAGTACACGCTAAAGGAATATGTCCTTCACTGGCAAACAGCCCAGAGGTTGGATCAAGACCTACCCAGCCTGCACCTGGTAAAAAGACTTCACACCAAGCATGCAGGTCGGTGAAATCTTCTTCTGTGCCTGACGGGCCATCTAATGAGGCTTCATCGGCTTTAAGTTGCACTAAATAGCCAGAAGCAAAGCGCGCGGCTAAGCCTAAATGGCGTAGCATTTGTACGAGTAACCAAGCAGAGTCACGGCAAGAACCTTGTCCACTTTCAAGTGTTTCTTCAGGTGTTTGCACACCAGGTTCAAGACGCACTAGATAGTTAATTTCTTGTTGTACTTTTTGGTTTATTTCAACTAAGAAATCGTTAATACGCTGCTTCTTAGTATTCACTTGCTTTAAGCGTTTTCTAAATAAAGGACCGCAGTTTTTTCCTTTTGAAGATTCTTTTTCTAAGTAAGGTAATAGCTCTTTTTTAAGCTGCTTAGGGTATGTGAAAGGGAAATCTTCAGCGTATTCTTCGACAAAAAAATCAAACGGATTAATAACCGTCATATCGGCAATGACTTCGACATCTACTTCAAATTCTGTGCACTTTTCAGGAAAAACTAAACGCGCTAAATAGTTACCAAATGAATCTTGCTGCCAGTTGATAAAATGCTGCTCAGGTTTTATTTTTAAACTGTAGCTGTGAATAGGGGTTCTGCTATGAGGGGCAGGGCGAAGTCTTACCGTGTGAGGGGATAGGCTCACAGGGCGATCAAATTTATAGCTGGTTCTGTGATTAATAGAAACACGGATAGTCATTGAGTATCAGCCTTATTGGTAAGTAAACCAATTTTTGGAAATGCTGGAGTGAATCGCAGCGATATCTAATTGCAGGTCATTTAGAAAATCTTTCATGGGTATACCAAGATCGCTGTAATCAATTGAGGTTAAGCGCTCTTTTTGAATTTTTTTCACGGTGCTAATCACAGGCTTGCTATGAGGTAGTCTTTCTAGTGAATCTTTTACTGCTGATAAGCAGTAAGTGATGGATCTAGGAAAGGCCGTATCTTCAATAATATAGCGAGCTACTTGACGACTTTTAACCGATGAACGTACGGCTCTGCGATAGCTTTGATCAGCATCGAGAGATCGTAATACTTGGCCCCAAATAATTTGTTGGCTATTAATGGCTTCGGCATCATCCATAACTTGCAACTGTGCTCTAACCCCGGCGTCTAATAACCGCGTAGTCATATCGGCACGCTCGATATTACGGCCCAGTTTCATAAATCCCCAGGCGGCATCTCTGGGCATGGTACCCATTAATAACCCTTGAATTTGCTGACAGCTTTTAATAACACCATTTAAAAAATGAAAACGCTGGCTGCGGTTAATACCTTGCTGTAAATTTTCGGTAATAAATAAATTCAGCTCATTAATCATTACCCAACTTTGGGCAGGAACAACGTCTCGAGTTGTTCTTAAATTTTCTCTGGCAAAGCGTAAGTTCGAAACCACTGAGCATGGATTATTTTCTTCACTTAATAAAAACTTAATAACATTACGTTCATCTTGAACGGTATAGCGTTCATCGAAAGCTTCTTCCGCACTATTGATCGTAATAAGGTTGTACCAGCCAATGCCTACGCTGGTGGGTAAATCGTACATTAGTTTGTCGTAAACACTAATAAGACGAACGGTATTCTCAATACGCTCTAAATAACGGGCGGCCCAATATGTTCTTTCTGCTACGCGAGATAACATGTATTTCTCCTATGCCTCAATCTGGCTATTCAACGACCCTGTTACTCAACAATCCAGGTATCTTTACTGCCACCACCTTGTGATGAATTAACGACTAATGAGCCTTTTTTCATGGCTACTCGAGTGAGCCCACCCATAGTGACGTAGGAATCTTTTCCTTGTAGAACAAAAGGTCGTAAATCGAGGTGGCGAGCTTCTAATTGATTTTTTCCGACAAAAGCAGGGGCCGTTGAAAGGGCTAACGTAGGTTGCCCAATGTAGTTTCTAGGATTCGCGTTAATGAGTTTTACAAATTTATCGCGTTCTTTTTTAGTTGAATGAGGGCCAACCAACATACCGTAGCCGCCTGATTCATTGGCGGGTTTAACCACCAATTTTTCAATGTTATCTATAACGTATTCACGCTGCTCTTTGTCGTAACATAAATAGGTTTCAACGTTTTTTAAAATCGGTTCTTCTTTTAAGTAGTAGCGAATAATATCGGGAACAAAAGCGTAGATAACTTTATCGTCAGCTACTCCTGCCCCCGGTGCATTGGCTAAGCCGACATTACCGGCTTTCCAAGCCCGCATTAAACCTTTAACACCAAGCTGAGAATCTTCGTTGAAAACTTCAGGGTCAATAAATAAATCATCAATACGACGATAGATAACATCAACGCGCTCAAGACCTGAGATAGTTTTCATATAAACGCAGTCGTCATCTTTAACGACTAGGTCGGCACCTTCTACCAGTTCACAACCCATATTTTGAGCTAAGAAAGCATGTTCAAAATAAGCCGAGTTATAAATCCCAGGTGTTAATACAACAACAGCAGGGTTTGGAATATCACGAGGAGACAGTACGATTAAGGTCTCAAATAATTGTGTGCAGTAATCATCGATGGGAGCAATTTTAATTTCTTCAAAAAGTTCAGGCAAAATACGCTTGGTAATCGATCGATTTTCTAACATGTAAGAAACCCCTGAAGGCACTCGCAAGTTATCTTCTAAAACATAGAATTCGCCATCGGCATCGCGCACCAAATCGGTGCCGCATATATGTGCCCACACCCCTAAAGGAGGCGAAAACCCGACGCACTCTTGTCGAAAGTTTTCTGATTGTTCAAGTACATAGGAAGGTACTACGCCATCTTTGATGATTTTTTGGCCATTATAAATATCATCTATAAATAGGTTGAGGGCTTTTAAGCGCTGCTTAAGACCTGCGGCGGTGACATCCCATTGAGCTTTGTTAATGGTTCGAGGCACGATATCAAAGGGCCAAGCGCGATCAATATTGCCTTGATCTGAATACACGGTAAAACTAACACCCATTTCTTTAATAGTTGATTCTGCGGCTTTACGGTGCAGCTCGACGGTATCGTCAGAGAGTGTCTTAAAATAAGAGACCAGTTTTTTGGCGGGTTTTCGTGCATTACCCGGACTGCTCATGACTTCATCATAAAAGTCTTCACAAGCATAGGTATTCCATATATCTGTCATTTCTATTCAAGTCCTTTATAGATTGTTAAATATTTGTAAACTCATACTTAATCGTTATGTATTAATAGCAAAAAGTAGACCAACAAAATAACGTATGCATTATTTCATTTTTATTACGCATCTTTAAATTGAGTAAATGCATTTCCTTGCGCAATTTGAATAACATCTATTTGCTTCGTAATCAGATTACTGGGTGGGCCAAATTGATTAAAGATAGCAACGTCGGCGGCGTCTCTGCCATAACCAATAGCAACATAGCCGCCTTTTAATTCGGCCTGAGTTGCATCAAAGGTATACCAGCGCCCGCCAATATAAGCCTCGAACCAAGCATGCAAATCCATGGGGACCAACCCATGTAGATAACCAACAACCAGCCGCGCAGGAATGCTTAAACTTCTACAGAGTGCAATGCCTATGTGCGAAAAATCACGGCAAACCCCTGAGCCTCGTTGGTTGATTTCCGTGGCTGATAATTGAATATCGCTGCCTTCCATTTCGTATACGATATTTTCTCGAACCCAGTGTTCAATCGCTGATACTTGATCGTATCCAAGTAAGCAACCCGAGGTGATGGATGTGGCAAGATTTAAAAACCGATCCGATTCACAAAATCGACTGGGTAATAAATAACTGAGTACGGAATCTGGAAGATGTTCAATGTCGACAAAAGGCGCACCGGGTAAATAATCAGACGTATCTGAAACCATAACCTCTGATACTGTATTGATAATAAGATTGCCTGGAGGTGCGATTAAGCGTTGGCACAAGTTGCCATAGGGGTCGGTAAATTCAAAAACAGGCAGCCAAGGTGTGTGTCGGTACTCTTCACTGATCACCCACTGCTGAGAACCGCTACGAGGTCTTAACATAAAAATAAAAGGTGTCTGAACCTCGATATCAAACTCTAGATAACAGCTGGTACGAAGTAGCATTATTGAGACCTTTCAATTTACTGGAGTCCTAAAGTAGCTTAGAACGCTAAAACTTGAAAGGAATATCATTCGTGATAATTTGTTAGTATGTAAGAAAATCCGTCATTAAATTGGGTGAAATATGCGAGAAACATTAAGGCTTAAGATAATCAAGGTATGTGATGAGAAAATTGAAAAGAAGGGCGATAATGTCGGCTTATCTTTTTATGCTTTTTTCGCCAATAAAAATGACGATCCTGAGCTATTAATGGAAGCCGCTCAGTGGTGGATAATGACCCATAAGCTAGATCACTTTGAAAAAGCCATCAAAATTAAAGATAGGGTAATTAAAGGGCTGTGAAAGCTGAAAAATATTCTTTAATCATGCGATTAGCCCAAGGTTTTGCCGTTATTCCTTCAAAAAAAGCACAATGACTGCCGCGATCCGTTAATACTAAAATTACATTACTCATCGCTTCTACTCGGTGCTGATTTTCATACACATTATCGATGTGACAAACAGGATCATCTTTTGAATTTAAAATAAGTATCGGAATTTTTATATTGTCGAATACCGTCGATGGATTTGACTCTTGCATGTATTTTTCTGTACTTTCGCTGCCAGCGACTTCGTACAGATTTTGATGGAATTCATGCAAGTCTTGAGAGGCTGATAATTGTTCATAAGATACTAAATGTTTAAGCGTCTGCTTATTCGGAGTAATGAATAATTTATTCAACTTTTTTGCCATCATTTTGCTATAAAATGGTACTGCTCGGGTAAAAGCATGGCGCATATCATAAGCAGGACAATAGGCAATTGCTGCTTTGATGGGAGTATTTTCCCCCACCTTACCTAAGTACTGAGCTAATACCCCAGAGCCTGCTGAAATTCCTGTTGCGTATAAATCCGAATTTGGAAAGCAGTTTTGAATGTGCTCTATTTGCTCAGCAAAGTCGTCGGTATTTCCCATGGTATTAAAACTTGCTGTTTTTAGCGTCATCTCTCCATGACCGCGGCGCACGCACAGAGCAATACGCCAGCCAAGATTTTCTCTGATATAGCGAACAAAGCCACGCATGCTTTGCGGGTTGCCAGAAATGGTATGAAGTACTAATAGGGTTGGCGTATCGTCGGGCAAATCTAGACCTAACCAATCAACAGAAACTTGTCCGCCATCATCCATGGTCAGAATATCTTGCCGATCGTAGATCAACGGTTTAGCAAAACCTTTGATGAAGCCTAAAACAATCAGCTGCATATGTGTATTAAACATCCACGGAGTTGCAAAGTAGCGCTTATTTAATGCCGGAGTATGCTTAACGAGGGCTTCATTTAACGGATTTTTCTGGAATATAAGATAAGGTTTCTTGGCTGCAGTGACAAAATAATAGGTCACGACAAGTACAAGTAAAGCTAGGATTATAAAGAGAGTCGTCATTTAACAGATGTCTTTAATAAAGGGGATAGGCATCTATCCTAAAAGAACGTCTATACGCTGTAAAGTTAATTGGAGAGGCTTCTGATATTTTAAGCTTGATAAAGTCTCTATATGGGACTCATTCCTATTCATAGCAGATTAAATGTCTTTATCTGATAAAGTGTTAGATTTGATTGTTATATTGTTATACTTAGTCATTATTCTTCATTGTTTCTTATAAAAAGTTCTTTTAGAGTGTAACCATAAAAGCCGATAGTGATTAAAACCATCCATAGTATTTGGTTATGTCGGCGAATAATGAATTTAAAGTAAATGCCTAACCGTATTAACAACGAGTGAGAATAAATAATGACAAATCAACATTTTCCTAAGTTACTTGAGCCACTAGATCTAGGCTTCACTCAATTGAAAAACCGTGTACTAATGGGCTCTATGCATACCGGTTTAGAAGAAATGGAAGGCGGACTAGAGCGCATGGCCGCGTTCTTCTCTGAACGTGCTAAAGGTGGTGTTGGTCTTATCGTAACCGGTGGTTTTGGCCCAAGTTCTGAAGCCGCAACACATCCACATACTAAATTAATTAGCAGTAATGAAGATGCGTTAAAGCACAAAGTAATCACCGATGCCGTGCACGATGCCGACAGTAAAATCTGTATGCAGATTTTGCACACAGGCCGTTATGCTTTTAACCCAAACTTGGTTGCACCTTCAGCTGTGCAAGCGCCGATTAATCCATTTACGCCAAAAGAATTAGATGAAGACGGTATCGAAAAACAGATCAACGATATTGTTCAGTTAGCAAAATACGCACAAGTCGGTGGCTATGACGGCGTTGAGATTATGGGGTCGGAAGGGTATTTTCTTAACCAATTTTTAGCCAAACGCACCAACCACCGTGACGATGCCTGGGGTGGTGAATACGAAAACCGCATGCGTTTAGCGGTAGAAGTTGTTCGTCGTACTCGTGAAGCTGTCGGTGAAAAATTCATTATTATTTATCGCCTATCTATGTTGGATCTAGTTGAAGGTGGCAGCAACTATGAAGAAGCATTGCAGCTTGGTAAGGCAATTGAAAAAGCGGGCGCGACGATTATTAATACCGGTGTTGGTTGGCACGAAGCACGTATTCCTACCATCGCAACCAAAGTACCTCGTGCAGCCTTCACTTGGGTAACCGCGAAGTTCCGCAAAGAACTTTCTATTCCGTGTATTACGTCTAACCGTATTAATACCCCAGAAGTTGCAGAAGACGTTTTAGAACGTGGCGATGCCGACATGATTTCTATGGCGCGTCCTTTCTTAGCCGATCCATTGTTTGTTGAAAAAGCGGCGGCTGGTAAGAGCGATGAAATTAATACCTGTATCGGTTGTAACCAAGCGTGTTTAGATCACGTATTCAGCGGCAAATTAACAAGCTGCTTAGTGAACCCACGTGCGTGTCATGAAACTGAAGTTATCATCACTGATCTTGCGGCCGATGCAACGAAAAAGAAATTAGCCGTTATCGGTGCTGGTCCAGCAGGTTTAGCCTTTGCGACGACGGCAGCCGGTCGTGGACACGACGTTACCTTATTTGATTCTGCGAGCGAAATTGGCGGTCAGTTTAACGTAGCGAAACAAGTTCCAGGTAAAGAAGAGTTCTTTGAAACGATTCGTTATTTCGGTAAGCAAATTGAACTAAGCGGTGTGAATCTTAAATTAAATACGCCAGTGACTGCTGACGATTTAAATGCCGGTGATTTTGATGAAGTCGTTTTGGCGACGGGTATTGCACCGCGTTTACCAGAAATCGAAGGCATCGAGCACGCTAAGGTTTTAAACTACCTTGATGTATTAAAGCATAAGAAACCGGTTGGTAAAAAAGTAGCGGTTATCGGCGCTGGCGGTATTGGCTTTGATGTATCTGAATACCTTTGTCATGAAGGTATTGCGACAAGCCAAAACATTCCTGCCTTTATGAAGGAGTGGGGCGTTGATATGACCCTTGAAGCCCGTGGTGGTATTGAAGGTATTGAAGCCGTGGTTTCTCCATCAGCGCGCGAAGTATTTTTACTGCAACGTAAAACGTCAAAGGTTGGCGCGAAGCTAGGCAAAACAACGGGTTGGATTCACCGTACAGGCCTAAAGAACAAAGGCGTAACGATGGTTTCTGGTTGTAGCTACGATAAGATTGATGACCAAGGTCTTCACATTACCGTCGGCGATACTCAGAAAGTACTCGATGTGGATAACGTGATTATCTGCGCTGGCCAAGACCCATTACGTGCTTTGGTTGAAGGTTTGAACAAACCTCATCACTTAATTGGTGGTGCTGATGTTGCCGCTGAACTTGATGCGAAACGTGCGATTGATCAAGGTACGCGTTTAGCGGCTGCGATTTAAGTAATAGAGCAAAGCTCGAAGAAAATGGCGCTGTTAATACCGTGCTAAAAAAGAAAAGGCCCTAAAGAAATTTAGGGCCTTTTTTTGTTTGGGAGCAATAATTATGTGAACTTTCCAGATCTTGCCAGTACCCGTGTGCAAGGCTAATATTCTGCTAAGAGTAAATTCTATTTGAGAGTCGATGATGCCTTTATTTGAAAACTTAATAGACCCCAGCATAAACCATTTGCCCTACGATGGTTGTGTCCATTATTGGGGTAAGGTCTTTAGTCAGCCAGAGGCTTTTCAGCATTATGAGGCACTATTAAAAGATATCGCCTGGAAGCATGACGAAGCGATTGTATTTGGAAAGCATATTGTGACCAAGCGAAAGGTCGCCTGGTATGCCGATAAATCGTATCAATACTCTTATTCAAATATTCACCGAACGGCTCTGCTATGGACGCCACATGTATTAGCATTGAAAGCGATTGTAGAAGCGCAGACGTTGCAAACTTATAATTCTTGCTTGTTAAATTATTACCCAAGTGGCACGGAAGGTATGGCTTGGCACAGTGATGATGAGCGTGAATTGATTGAGAGTGGCTCTATTGCGTCTTTAAGTTTTGGTGCTACTAGAAAGTTTGCTATGAAGCATAAAGTATCGAAAGAGCGTTTGGTATTTGAATTAGAGTCCGGCGATTTAATTGAAATGAAGGGTGAGACCCAGCGTCATTGGTTGCATAATATACCCACGACGACGAAGGTGGCTCACCCTAGAATTAATTTAACGTTTCGACAAATGAAAGATTCATAAATTTAGTGATTGTGGCCTTCATGATCATGA
>CAWVSY010000018.1:0-62958 GCA_963933055.1 uncultured Oleispira sp. | reverse complement strand
CTTGAGGCGTGAGCGGGAAGCTAGTTTTGACTCTCTGCCCATGTAAAATTTTGTGACCTTCATGCAAGGTTAGCTCAACTTTTGGCCAATCAGGAATGGCTTCAGAAGAGTGAATTAACATCGTATCCATGACCTTATGACGCTCAGAGACTTGAGGATAATCATCCTCAAGATCTAAAAGTGTTTGGTAATCAATCATTTGCGCTTCCGAGAATGGCCCTGCCTGATTGCGATGTAACATACTCACGTACGCACCACAGCCAACTTCATTACCAATATCTTCTACCAAGCTACGAATATAAGTACCTTTAGAACAAATCACTTCTAAATCGATTTCACCCAAGTCTTGGCGTATCGCTAAAAGTTTTAAAGAATGAATCGTCACTTCACGCTGCTTCAACGTCTTTAAATCTAACTCAATCCCTTTGCGTGCTAACTCATACAAAGGACGACCTTCGTGCTTAAGAGCAGAATACATAGGAGGCACTTGAGTGATTAAACCACGGAAATTTTTCAGAATTGTTTCAACTGAATCAGCATCAAATTCAGGAATCGGTGCTGTCGCAACAACTTCGCCATCTTGATCGCCAGTAGAACGTATCTCACCCAGCTTACACGTGGTGATATAACCCTTGGTAGAATCGAGCAGGATTTGCGAAAACTTTGTCGCGTCACCGAAGCATAAAGGCAGAACACCTGACGCCATAGGATCCAAAGCACCGGTATGACCCGCCTTCTTAGCACCTAATAGCCATTTGATTTTTTGCAGAACTTGATTTGAAGATAGGCCCAATGGTTTATTGAGCACTATGATACCGCTAATATCACGGCCTTTTTTAATACGAGCCATATTTTTTGTATCTACTACTCGCCATCTTCAGAAGTATTGCCAGAACGGGCATTATCTTCAGCAACCACTTTATTGATCAAGTTCGTCATGTGATGGCCACGTAACAAGGACTCATCATAATGAAAGCGTAATAACGGCGTAATGCGCGTTGTCATCTGACGTGATAATTCACCCCGTAAAAAACCCGCTGCATCGTTCAAAATTTTGCTGGCTTGCTTTTGAATTTCAGCTTCATCTGTTTGATCGCTATCACCTTTCGCGCCCATGACGGTGAAATAGATGTCAGCATAACCTAGGTCTTTAGCAACCTTAACAGCATTTAATGTCACCATGCCTAAGCGTGGATCTTTCATATCGAATTGAATTAATTGCGCTAGATCTCGTTGAATCTGCTCAGCCAAGCGCGTTGTACGGCTAAAATCTTTTGGCATTATCTCGCCCCTAAATATCTTGTCGCTAACTTTATAGTTAGCATAGCGAAAAAACGCCGCATAAAGCGGCGTTTTTCGGTTTAACTAATCAACTAACGTAATAGTCAGTCAATTAAAGCGTACGTGCGATTTCATTCACAATATACACTTCGATCTGGTCACCAGCACGAACATCTTGATAGTTCTTAACGCCGATACCACATTCCATACCTTGACGAACTTCTTGAACGTCATCTTTAAAGCGACGTAGAGATTCTAATTCGCCCTCATAGATTACAACGCTCTCACGAAGAACACGGATTCTCTTGTTACGATGAATGACACCATCGGTAACCATAGAACCAGCGATCAAGCCAAACTTAGGCGAGGTAAATACTTCACGTACTTCCGCAACACCCAAGATCTCTTCGCGCAATTCAGGAGCAAGTAAGCCAGACATCGCTGCTTTAATATCATCAATAAGGTCATAGATAATGCTGTAGTAGCGTAAATCTAGGCCGTTATCTTCGATAACTCGTTTTGCCGAAGCATCAGCACGTACGTTGAAACCAAATACAACCGCTTCAGAAGCCAAGGCCAATGTCGCGTCAGTTTCACTAATACCACCAACACCAGAAGATACGATATTAACTTTCACTTCTTCAGTCGCTAGACTGTTCAGAGAAGCCGTTAACGCCTCTAAAGAACCACGAACGTCGGTCTTAAGAACGATGTTCAAGTTAGATTGCTCACTGCCACCCATGTTGTTAAACAAGGCATCCAATTTCGCTTTCTGTTGACGCTGCTGAATCTGCTCTTTACGAGTAGCTTCACGGTGCTCTGCTACTTCACGTGCTTTTTTCTCGTTTTCAACAACGATGAAAGCCGCACCCGCATCAGGCGTACCATTAATACCTAAGATCTCAACAGGAATAGAAGGACCTGCTGATTCTGTTGGCTTGCCATTCTCATCCAATAATGCACGAGCTCGGCCATAGAAAGTACCTGCAAGAACGATATCGCCCTTCTTCAACGTACCATTCTGAACCAATAAGGTAGCTACTGGACCACGGCCTTTATCAAGACGAGATTCAACAACAACACCCTGACCAGGACCGTCGATTACAGCTTTCAGTTCAAGCAATTCAGACTGCAGCAATACTGCATCTAATAATTCCGTAACGCCTTCACCGGTATGCGCAGATACTGGCATGAAAGGAACGTCGCCGCCCCAATCTTCAGGAATAACGTCGCACGCCGCCAGTTCGTTTTTAACACGATCTACATCAGCGCCTTCTTTATCCATCTTGTTAATTGCAACAACGATAGGAACACCAGCCGCTTTCGCGTGCTGTACGGCTTCTTTCGTCTGAGGCATTACACCATCATCAGCGGCAACAACTAAGATAACAACATCAGTACACTGAGCACCACGAGAACGCATAGAGGTAAACGCGGCGTGTCCAGGTGTATCTAAGAAAGAGATCATGCCATGATCTGTATCTACGTGATAAGCACCGATATGCTGTGTAATACCACCGGCTTCGCCCGTCGCTACACGACTTGAACGAATGTAATCTAGTAGAGAAGTTTTACCGTGATCAACGTGGCCCATTACGGTCACAACGGGCGCACGAGGCTCTTCATCAGCATCGTAAACAACCGATTCAAATACGTCTTCTTCAAGCGCGTTATCAGAAATCAGTTTGGTTACTTTATGGCCCATTTCTTCAACCACTAGGGTTGCAGTATCTTGGTCTAAAGTCTGGTTAATGGTGGCCATTACGCCCATACCCATTAATGCCTTAATAACATCACCAGCTTTAATAGCCATCTTCGCAGCAAGATCACCTGCCGTAATTGCTTCAGGTAATTCAACTTCATGAATTACAGGCGCGGTAGGCTTAGTAAATGCATGCTCGTTATCTGCTTGTGCTTGTGCAGTACGTGCCGCTTTACCTTTCAACTTCTTACGGCGACCACGTTGGTTAGCTGAACCATCTTCAGTACGGAACTGACGAGGAGCACCGGCACCGCGTGGAGCGCCTGCTGGAGCACCACCGGGAGCGCGCTTCTTATTACGATCAGCGCCTTCGCGTTGAGTCGCCGCTTCTGCAGTTGCTTGTTTTTGAGCCATTTCTTCTTTAGAAGGTGCTGGCTTTTTAACAGCTGCGGTCGCAGTAGGCTTTTTATTACGCGTATCACGCTGTAAAGGCTTAGTCGTGGCTTTTGGCTTAGCGGCAGCCTTTGGCTTAGCTTCAGCTTTTGGTTTTGCTTCAGCTTTTGGCTTAGCAGCTACCTTAGCTTTGGCGGCAACACGAGCGGTAGAACTTACACCACCACGCGCTTTTGCTTCAGACTGAGATTTCTGAGAAATCTTATGCTTAGCCACAGGCTTAATTTTTTTAGCTTCAGCAACTTCTTTAGCCTTTTTAGCGGCTTCCGCTGCTGCTTTTGCTTCTAGTGCTGCTGCGGCTTTCTTTGCTTCAAGAGTCGCGGCTTCTTCAGCTTTTTTAGCTTCTGCTAATTCTGCTTTAGTTGCTTTAACAGCTGTTACTTTTTCTTCAACAGCAGCGGCGACTTCTTCAGCATCCGGCTTAACAAAAGTACGCTTCTTACGCACTTCAACGGCAACATCTTTCTTGCCGCCTTGGCCTGTTTTTAGCGTACTTGTCGTTTTACGCTTAAGACTAATCTTTTTCGGCTCTGCATCTGTTGCTTCACCGTGATTTTTCTTTAAGTGACCTAATAAGGTCTCTTTCTGTTCAGCACTAACCGCATCGTTTGCGTTAGTCTGAGGCAAGCCCGCTTCTTTCATTTGTGATAGTAGACGATCGGAATCGGTACCCACCACGTCGGCGAACTCTTGTACTGTTGTATCGGTCATGCATCTCTCCTAGGCCGAGTGAATCTATTACTCAGCGTCTTCGAACCAAGGCTTACGAGCAGTCATAATAAGCTCTGACGCTTTTTCTTCTGTCATGCCTTCAACGTCAATAATGTCGTCGATGGCTTGCTCTGCTAGATCTTCCATTGTGCAAATGCCTTGGCTTGCTAATACAAGAGCAAGGTGTTTGTCCATGCCTTCCATTGCTAGCAAGTCTTCAGCAGGCTCTGCTTCTTCTAATTTTTCTTCAGAAGCAATCGCTCGAGTCAATAGCACATCTTTAGCGCGATTTTGAAGTTCTGTTGCAATACCTTCATCAAGGCCTTCTATAGCAATGATTTCAGCAATTGGAACATAAGCAACTTCTTCCAGTGTTGTGAAACCTTCTTCAACTAACACTTCTGCAAAATCTTCATCAATATCAAGTTGTTCGGTAAATTCATCAATGATGCTACCGGCTTCTTGATTTTGTTTTTCAGCTGCTGCGGCTTCCGTCATTACGTTGATTTCCCAGCCAGTAAGCTCAGAAGCCAAACGTACGTTTTGTCCACCACGGCCAATCGCTTGCGCTAAATTGTCTGCAGCTACGGCAACATCCATCGAGTTAGAATCTTCATCAACGATGATGGAGCTAACTTCGGCAGGTGCCATGGCATTGATAACAAGCTGCGCTGGGTTATCATCCCAAAGCACGATATCAATACGCTCGTTACCACCCAATTCATTCGTTACCGCTTGCACACGAGAACCACGCATACCCACACAAGCCCCAACAGGGTCCATGCGGCCATCATTAGTTTTCACAGCAATCTTGGCACGAGAACCAGGATCACGAGCAGCGCCTTTAATTTCAATCACTTCTTCGGTGATTTCTGGCACTTCAATGCGGAACAACTCAATCATCATTTCTGGCACAGTTCGGCTCAGCATCAATTGAGGTCCACGATTTTCTGGACGAATGCAATCTAATACAGCACGTACACGATCGCCCATACGAACAATTTCACGTCCGATTAACTGATCTTTAGGTAATAAGCCTTCAGCGTTATTACCTAAATCAACAATCACGTTATCACGAGTTACTTTTTTAACGCTGCCGCTAACTAACTCGCCTACGCGATTTTCGTATTGTTCAACCACCATAGCACGCTCAGCTTCACGTACTTTTTGTACAATGATCTGCTTCGCGGCTTGTGCGCCAATACGACCAAAACCGATATTATCGACTTCAGTCTCATATACATCACCTGGCTTAAGGTTTTCATCGATTTCTAACGCTTCTTCTAGCGTTAGCTCATCACCTAAGCCTGGTACTACATCATTACCTACTACTAACCAGCTACGGAAAGTTACATAATCACCACTGCGGCGATCAATATTTACAGTAATAGTTGCATCTTCGTCTTCGTAACGTTTTTTCGTCGCCGTTGCTAATGCGGATTCAATCGCATCGAAAATAATTTCTTTATCAACGCCTTTTTCGTTTGAAACCGCTTCCGCGACCAGAAGTATTTCTTTACTCATTTCTAGCCTCGCTCTCTGTCTAGTCCTTGAATTGGGGGATAACGTGTGCTTTTTCAATCATGTCGATAGGCAGTAAGTATTCGTGCTGATCAACTCGCACAACCACATCCTGATCTTCAACATTAGTGATGACACCCTTAAATTTACGACGACCATCAAATGGCATACGCAAACGGATCTCAGCCCACTCGTTAATGTATTGGGTAAACTGTTCTAGAGTAAACAACGGGCGGTCCATACCCGGTGATGACACTTCCAGGGTATATTCCTGGCTAATAGGATCTTCTACGTCCATGATTGCGCTCACTTGTCGACTGACAGATGCGCAATCATCAACGTTTACACCGTTCTCATGATCGATGTAGATGCGTAAAACTGAATGCTTGCCCTGAGCTGAATATTCGAGCCCCCAAAGGGTCAAGTCCATAGCCTCGATAGCCGGAGCAATCATTTCACGTAATAGTTCTTCTTTACTAGCCAAGCTTAGTAACCTTTAAATTCTGTACATTTCATAAAAAAATCTGCGACTTTCAAACGCCAGAAACAAAAACTGGGCAATACATGCCCAGTCCGCGTAACCCATTGCAGACAAGAGAGTAAAATCGCACAACGCGGTCATTAACTCTCTCTATTCGGCGCAAATTTATAAAAAATGACGCCTAACAAAAAGCCCCAAATGTGGGGCTTCTTGCTTTGCTTTTCTAATCTGCGGCAATTATATGCCTGATCGACTAAAAAAGCGAATTGGTACGGATGGGGAGATTCGAACTCCCACGGGCGTAAGCCCACCACCCCCTCAAGGTGGCGTGTCTACCAGTTTCACCACATCCGCAAATTCTTACTGCTTGCCACTGCTATTGTGCCGGAGTTTCTAGCACAGTCACATCATCAATCGATACATCCACATCAGGCGCATCGGTAGCAGGTGCATATTCTTCCACAATCGGTGCATCTTGCTCAAGAATTTCTATCGTTTCTTGTGCTGGAATACCCAAATCGTTAATACCTTTAGCCTTGTCGCTTGCAACAACAGCCAAAACCATACTTGTAACAAAAAAGATGGCTGCGCCAATCGCTGTCATACGGCTCAAGAAATTACCAGAACCTTGACCACCAAAAACAGTTTGTGAAGCACCGCCGCCAAAAGAAGCGCCTGCATCAGCACCCTTGCCTTGCTGAATCATAACAAGACCGATAACACCAAAGGCCAGCAATATATGTACTACTAGGGTAATCTTTTCCATTATTCTCTACCTATTGCGATCACCAGCACTACGCTGGATTACAGATTCCTAAAAACTCTTCAGCTTGAAGCGATGCACCGCCAACCAAACCACCATCAATATCTTGCTGCGCAAACAATTCTTTCGCATTACTTGCTTTTACACTGCCACCATACAGAACATGGCTATTCAGTGCTAATTCTTCATCTTTCGCCGCTAATAAGCTGCGAATAAATGCATGTACTTGCTGCGCTTGCTCGGGTGAAGCTGTTTCACCCGTACCAATCGCCCAAACAGGCTCATAAGCAAATACACATTTTGCTAATTGCTGAACCGTTAAACCGTTCAACACCGCATTAATTTGTTGTTCAATAACCGTTTCGGTTTTATCCGCTTCGCGTTCTGCTAGGGTTTCACCAATACAGACATAAGGTATCAAACCCGCCGCTAAAGCCGCTTCAGTTTTAGCAAGCACATCGGCATCAGTTTCTCCGAACAATGTGCGGCGTTCTGAATGACCAACCAATACCGCTTCGCATCCACAATCTACTAACATACTGGCTGAAATTTCGCCGGTATAAGCGCCACTTTCGTGAGCATTTAAATTCTGGCCACCAAACTTAACTGAACTGCCCTGTAATTTATCAGCAGCCATCAACAAATAAGGAGCCGGTGGGAATACAACGACGTCAGTATGTTGTGGAATATTTGCAGTAATTCCAGACAACAACTCATTTAACATGGCCTTACTGGCATTCATTTTCCAGTTACCAGCCACCAATAGACGACGCATAATCACCTCACGATATAAAACAGGGCGAGATAGTAGCGAAGTTAGCCATCTGACTCAAGTAGTAGATGGCTAAAAACGAAATTAAGATAGGATTTCGGCTACAATATTGGCTAATTGCTGTGCTTTTTCAGCAACTAAGGCACCATTTTCACCTTCAACCATCACTCGAACCACAGGCTCTGTACCTGACGCACGCAATAAAACACGTCCACGACCTGCAAGTTCAGCTTCGACTTCTGCCGCAGCTTCCTGAATTGTTTTATCTTTATTAACATCGACATTTTTATTACGGCGAACATTAATCATGGTCTGAGGGCACTTGGTCATTCCAGACTTAAGCTCAAACAAGCTTTTTCCTGAATCTTGCAGTGCCATCATGATTTGCAGCGCTGCCACAACGCCATCACCCGTAGAAGTTGAATCTAAGCATAAAAGATGGCCAGATGATTCACCACCAAAGCGCCAATTGTGCTCTTTTAATTGCTGCATAACATAACGGTCACCCACATTGGCACGCACAAAATCGATTTTTTCTTTCTTTAGGGCAAGCTCTAGACCTAGATTGCTCATCAAGGTACCTACAACGCCGCCCCCCAAACGCTTCCGACTACGAGCATGCATGGCCATGATGTAAAGCAACTCGTCACCATCAACCACCTCACCCTTCTCATCGACCATCACTACACGGTCGCCATCGCCATCAAAGCCAATCCCAAGATCTGCGCGCGTTTCGATCACTTTCTGCTGCAGCTGCTTAGGTGACGTTGAGCCAATATCTTTATTGATGTTGAGTCCATCAGGACTTACCCCAATTGCAATCACTTCAGCGCCTAGCTCTTCAAAAACTGCCGGAGCAATCTGATACGTTGCGCCATGAGCACAATCTAAAACGATACGTTTACCTTTTAGTTTTAAACGACGCACCGTACTTTTACAAAATTCAATATAACGACCAGCCGCATCATTAATTCGAAATGCTTTACCAAGCTGATCGGACTTGACGGTCGTCATTGGCTCATCAAGATACTTCTCAATTTCAAGCTCAATATCATCATCAAGTTTGGTGCCATCACCTGAGAAAAATTTAATACCATTATCTTGGAACGGGTTATGAGAAGCACTAATTACGATGCCAGCATCGGCATGAAAAGTACGCGTCAAATAAGCAATACCTGGCGTTGGCATTGGACCTAGCATACCACTACTAACGCCTGCAGCCGTCAAACCCGCTTCAAGAGCAGACTCAAACATGTAGCCTGAAATTCGTGTATCTTTACCAATTAATATCTTACTTTTACCTTGCTTCGCAAATACCTTGCCGGCCGCCCAGCCTAGCTTCATGACAAATTCAGGGGTAATTGGGTACGTACCTACTTCACCACGAATACCATCGGTACCAAAATATTTTCTACTCATTATCTAATCATTCCTTGGACATTATTATTTATCATCTCGGCCAATAGCGTAATAAAAGCGCCGGATATCACTCATGATATTAACCTAAAGTCGCTTCTACAATCTTTACAGCATCATAAGTCTCAGCAACATCATGAACTCGTAAAATAGACGCGCCTTTCATTGCAGCAATAACAGCCGCAGCGATACTGCCTATCAAGCGTTGATCGGCAGGCCGATCATTTAGAATTTTACCAATCATGGTCTTGCGAGAAATCCCCACCAATAACGGCAAACCTAATTTATGAAATGTTTCTAATTGATTTAATAGCTGGTAATTATGCTCTAAAGCTTTACCAAAGCCAAAACCTGGATCAAGAATCAGGCGCTCTCTTCTAATACCAACCGCAGCACAAGCATCCATTCTTTCAGCCAAAAATGCATGGATATCGCTAACGACATCGTCATAGCTTGGAGCTTGCTGCATCGTATCGGGCTGCCCCTGCATATGCATTAAGCAAATAGGTAGATCGGTTGAGGCCGCAGCGGCTAAAGCGCCTTCACGCTGCAAAGCCCTTACATCATTAATCAGACCTGCTCCTACCGCTGCAGATTGGAGAATCACCTCTGGAGTACTGGTATCAACAGAAATAATGGTATCTAAGTTTTTATGAATGGCCTCAACCACAGGAATAACTCGATCAAGCTCTTCTTGCAATGAAACTTTATCGGCACCTGGCCGTGTTGATTCTCCACCCACATCTATCAAGGTAGCACCTTGATTGATCATCTTTTCTGCATGAAATAAGGCTTTATCAAGATGATTATACGAACCACCATCAGAAAAGGAATCTGGCGTCACATTCAAAATCCCCATGACATTGCAGCGATCTAAATCCAGCTGCTGAACCTTACCGCCGCGAACACCACATGCTAATAGCTTATCTTTCATACCACTCAAATTCATTCAATACACTTAAAAATTTGCCATAAAAAAACGGGCCGCAGCCCGTTATTTTAGAGATCAATTACTCTCACTACTAAACGTCAACTTTGTCGCCAGCAGTATCATCAGCATCATTATCTTTGCCTAAATCTGCTTCTTCAACCTCTTTTTCTTTATTAGAAGAGGCTGGAGAACCACCATTTTTGTCATCCCAAGATGCTGGTAAACGCACAGGCTGACGATTCATCAAATCCTTTACCTGCTCAGAATCAATCGTTTCATATTCCATCAATGCGACTTTCATTGATTCTAAAATATCGCGATTTTCATCTAAGATTTTTTCAGCGCGAGCATAACACTCTTCGGTAATGCGCTTGATTTCTTGGTCAATCAAACGTGACGTTTCATTAGATACATGACGAGAACCAATACCATCGGAATCACGAGAATCATAATCTAACGGCCCCAAAGTCTCTGACAAACCGTAGTTAACAACCATCGCTCGAGCAAAGTGCGTCGCCATCTTAATATCTTGCGAAGCTCCCGTACTTACGCCTTCTTTTCCATAAAGCATTTCTTCTGCAATTCGACCACCATAAGCCGTCGCAATATCACCCATAATCTTACGGCGACTTTCGCTAATGCGATCCGCTTCGGGCAAGAAGAAAGTAACACCCAGCGCACGACCACGAGGAATAATCGTCACCTTGTGCACAGGATCATGTTCTTCTGATAAATAACCTACAATAGCGTGACCCGCTTCGTGATAAGCCGTACTTTCTTTTTCTTTCTCAGTCATCACCATGGTCTTGCGTTCAGCACCCATCATGATTTTATCTTTGGCTTTCTCAAACTCTTCCATCGTAACGAGACTTTTCATCGAACGCGCCGAGAAAAGAGCAGATTCGTTTACAAGGTTAGCTAAATCGGCACCCGAAAAACCAGGCGTGCCACGAGCAATAACCGATGCTTTTACATCATCCGCAATCGGTACTTTACGCATGTGAACTTTTAGAATTTGCTCACGACCACGAACATCCGGCAAACCAACCACAACCTGACGGTCAAAACGCCCAGGTCGCAATAGCGCTTTATCTAATACATCTGAGCGGTTAGTTGCAGCAATAACAATCACACCATCATTCGCTTCAAAGCCATCCATTTCAACCAATAGCTGGTTCAATGTTTGCTCACGCTCATCGTTACCACCACCATGACCGCCGCCACGATGGCGACCTACTGCATCGATTTCATCAATAAAGATAATGCAAGGCGCTTGCTTCTTCGCTTGCTCAAACATGTCACGTACACGAGATGCACCCACACCCACAAACATTTCTACAAAGTCAGAACCAGAAATAGAGAAAAATGGGACGCGGGCTTCACCAGCGATTGCTTTCGCCAATAATGTTTTACCTGTTCCTGGAGGGCCTTCTAACAGTACGCCACGAGGAATTCGACCACCTAAACGCTGGTATTTACCCGGATCAACTAAGAAGTCGACCAGTTCTTTAACGTCTTCTTTTGCTTCATCACAACCCGCTACGTCTTCGAATGTCGTCTTGATTTGATCATCGCTTAGCAATTTAGCCTTGCTCTTACCAAATGACATCGGACCGCCTTTACCGCCGCCACCACCTTGCATTTGGCGCATGAAGAACATAAAGACAGCGATAATCACTAGAATAGGAAAGGAGGCTACTAATAGCTGAGTCCAGATGCTTTGCTGCTCAGGCTTTTTACCTTCAACTTGAACATTGTTATTCAACAAGTCATCAATTAATTTATCGTCGTAGGCCGGTAAAATGGATGAGAAGCTCTCACCATTACTCAATACCCCTTCAATATTCTGACCCGCAATGCTTACGCGCTGGACTTGGCCGCTGCGCACACTGCTAATGAATTCAGAATACTTGAGTTCTTTGGCTTGGCTGACATTTTGAAAATTATTAAAAACCGTCATCAATACCGCAGCGATGATGGCCCAAAGCACTAAATTCTTTGCCATAACAGGCATACCTCTAATTTTATATGTAGCGTAAGCCCTTAGCTTACGCAGCTTTTAATCTGATCTCTAGTACATCAACAACGTTAATGGAGAAACAGAGGCCATTTATACCTTTCTTTACCTAAACACTACTCTAGCAAAAGATTAGCTACCCCTTAAAACCTTTTGCGACCAAGTACACCTCTCGAGAACGTGCACGTGATGATTCCGGCTTACGAGTCACGACCTTATCAAATGATGAACGCATGTCTTTTAGATACTCATCAAAGCCTTCACCATGGAAAACTTTCGCCGCATAATTACCACCCGGCTTTAATACCTGACGCGCCATATCCAATGCCAGCTCAACCAAATACATCGCACTCGGCTGATCTACTGCGGCCATTCCACTCATATTGGGGGCCATATCAGAAATTACAAGGTCAACAGGACGATTACCAATCACCTTCATAAGCTCATCAAATACCGCCTCTTCGGTAAAATCTCCTTGTAAGAATGTTACCCCAGCGATACCGTCCATAGGCAATATGTCAGACGCTACAACCAAACCATGGTCTCCCACACGCTTAGCGGCAACCTGCGACCAGCCCCCTGGAGCAGAACCCAAATCAACCACCGTCATTCCAGGTTTGATTAATTTGTCTTTGTCATCAAGTTCCATCAACTTATAACAAGCTCGAGAGCGATAGCCCTCTTCTTTCGCTTTCATCACATAATGATCATTAAAATGCTCATCCATCCAATCATTACTCGATTTGGAACGTGCCATAACTCTTTTTTCTCACATAAGGCCACTTTAAGAAGCGGCAAATTCAAATTTATTACTATATAATCAGAGTTTACCACTTAATTAAGTTAGGCAACCGAATCTGATGGCAATTTCTGCTGAACAAAAGAAAGCAATGCGCTCTATTGGCCATAATCTCAACCCAGTTGTAACCATAGCCGGCAATGGTTTGTCGGAAACAGTACTGGAAGAATTAAATCGTGCGTTAGATGATCACGAATTAATTAAAGTTAAAATCGCCATTGGTGAACGCGATATGCGCGCTCAAGCCATTGACGACATGGTAAAAGAGACCGGTTCTGAATTGATTCAGAAAATAGGCAAGGTTGCCTTAATCGTTCGTCGCAACCCGAAAGCACACCCTAAGCTTTCTAATCTGTCTTAATCTAAATCATAGACGATGGCCAGATGCATTAAGCACTAGATATTCACTCTAGTGCTTAATTACACCTATTATTTATTCCCCTTCAATATAGCGCCTCAATTTACTTAAAATATTCTGTTATTTTCGTGAAAACTTTGACTTTAGTGCTCATATAGCGCCACTCGCACAAGACCCATCTCAATAGTTTTGATAGCATAGACCGCATAATTACAGATCAATTTAGTCAGGTTACAGCTTATGTCTCAGTTCGTTATTTCCGGTACAGGTTTATTTATTCCTCCTCATACAATTACTAACGAAGAGTTGGTAGAAGCGTTTAATAAATACGTAGAAAAATTCAATACCGAGCATGCCGCTGAAATTGAAACAGGTGAAACAGAAGCTTTAGTAGGTTCTAGCCCAGAATTCATCGAAAAAGCCTCTGGCATAAAATCTCGTTATGCTATGTACAAAGATGGCATCATTGATCCTAATATCATGCACCCAACCTTTCCTATGACTGGCGAAGGTAAAACCCCTGAAATGGTTACTATGGGCATTGCCGCTGCAAAACAGGCGATGGCCGAAGCCGGTAAAACCGCTGACGATATTGATCTTATCGTAGTCTCCAGCACCTTTCGCCAACGTGACTACCCAGGAATTTCAGTAGAAATTCAACGCGACCTTGGCATCAAAGGCAGCGCCTATGATATGGGCATAGCTTGCTCATCGGCTACGTTCGGTATGATTAACGCTTATGCAGCACTGGCTGCTGGTATTGCTAAGTGCGTTTTATTTATCAACCCAGAATTCACAACCCCAGGCTTAAACTTTAAAAACCGTGATAGCCACTTTATTTTTGGTGACGTAGCGACGGCAGCCATCATTGAACCCGAAGCTACTTGCACCAGCGATAACGCCTTCCGTATTATCGGCACGAAGCAAATGACCCAGTATTCTGACAATATCCGCAGTGATGCTTCTTATGCCGATTATTGTTTTGATGATTTGCCTGAAACTCGCCCTTTCTTTCAACAGCAGGGCCGCAAAGTATTTAAAGAGCTTTTACCGCTTATCGTGACCTTCATTACTGAGCAGTTAGAAGAAAGCAACCTGCAAGCAAGTGAACTAAAACGCATGTGGCTTCATCAAGCGAATATCAATATGAATAATTTCGCGGCGAAAAAGCTATTAGGGCGCCTCCCTACTCTCGAAGAAGCTCCTGTGGTATTAGATGAATTTGCGAATACGGCCTCTTCTGGCTCCGTTATTGCTTTTCACAAATACAAGAATGACTTCAAAACCGGTGAAAAAGGCCTGATTTGCTCATTTGGAGCAGGCTACTCCATCGGTAGTTTGATGGTTGAAAAAGTATAATAAATCGCCAAAAGCTTGCTTTTTAAAGCCTAGGCCTTATAAAGTAAGCTTTGAATACTATTTTGAGAGATCAATACCCCCTCATGAGCGAAGAGCGACCGAGTAGCCAAAACAAATCTTGGCTAGATAGACTATCTGCATTTTTTTCTGATGATCCTAATGATCGTCATGACCTTAAAGAAATTTTGCGTGAAGCAGCAGAAAGAAATGTTGTTGATAGCGAAACCCTTTCTACTTTAGAAGGGGCACTGCAAATCTCCGATATGCAAGTTCGCGATATCATGGTGCCCCGCTCTCAAATGGTTTGCATCAAAGCGGAAGACTCTATTAAAGAATTTTTACCGTCTGTCATCGAATCTGCACACTCTCGTTTTCCTGTACTAGGGGAAGACAAAGACGAAGTTCTCGGTGTGCTATTAGCGAAAGATTTATTACCGCTGATTCTAAATGAACAGCGTGAAGATTTTAGCATCACAGACATTCTTCGCTCCGCTACCTTCGTTCCTGAAAGCAAGCGCCTTAACATCCTATTAAAAGAATTTCGTGCAACCCGTAATCATATGGCGATTGTTGCTGATGAGTTTGGCGGAATTGCTGGCATAGTGACCATTGAAGATGTACTTGAGCAAATCGTGGGGGAAATCGAAGACGAACACGATCAAGAAGACGATGACAGCTTCATTAAAGAGCTCGATAACAATGTGCGCATGGTGAAAGCATTAACGCCGATTGAAGACTTCAACCAGCATTTCGATACTAAATTTGACGACAAAGAGTTTGATACGATTGGCGGTATTGTTGTGCAGCACTTTGGTCGCGTACCTGAATGTGACGAAGCGATCACCATCAAAAAGTGGCGCTTTAAAATCGTCAATGGTAATGCTCGCCGCATCAATTTGATGGAAGTAACCCCGGTTTAACCAAAGGTTCATCCAGCGCAATCGATTGATTAAAAAAGAAAGCCTTAGCGCTTTCTTTTTTGTTTTAAATATCAGGAAAATTTATGCTTTTCTTACGACAATTGTTGACTAAGCCTAACGTGGTTGCCCTAACCTCTGGCTTAATATTTCCTCTTGCGATTGCTCCTTTTTTCCTCTGGCCGCTTGCCATACTATCACTGCTTGGGCTGCTCTATAGCCTACAAAACAGCACAGCAAAACAAGCCGCTTTTCGAACCTGGATTTTTGGTTTTGCAAAATTCTCTGTTGGCGTTTCTTGGATATATGTCAGCATGCATGACCATGGTGGTACGCCCGCTATTCTGGCTATTTTTATGGTGGGATTATTCGCCGCTTTCCTTGGCATAGTGCCAGCGCTTTTCATGTACGTTTTCCAACGTCTTTATAATGCTCGACAGACACAAACCCTTATCCGTATTTTAGCATTTGCGTCTCTTTGGTTTTTATATGAATGGTGTCGCAGCTGGATCTTCACTGGCTTCCCTTGGCTGTTTGCTGGAGATGCCCACCTTCATACTTGGCTCAATGGCTGGGCGCCTATTTTAAGCGTTTATGGACTATCTTTTTTTACCGCCCTAACGTCAGCCACGATCTACTTTTCAATGCGCGATAAGCGACCACAATACTTAATAGCACTGGTAGTATGGCCTATTGGGTTGGCATTGCAGGGAATTGAATGGACGGCGCAGACCGGCGAATTAAAAGTCAGTGCCGTACAAGGCAATATTGCTCAAGAACAAAAGTGGTTACCTCAACAGCGACTCCCCACCGTCAATGCGTATTTAAATCAAACCCGCCAACACTGGGACAGCGATCTGATTTTATGGCCAGAAACAGCCGTGACCGTACTAAAAGACCAATTTCAGTCTTATTTAGATACCATGAACGATGAAGCAATCAATAATAATTCAGCCATTATTACCGGCATTCCATTTCGCTATACGGAAGGTCCCTTTTATGGCGAGTATCATAATAGTATTTTGGCAATCGGTACCGGAGGCGGTCTATACCACAAACAAAAACTGGTTCCTTTTGGTGAGTACATCCCACTCGAAGGCATGATCCGTGGGCTATTGCCTTTTTTCGATTTACCGATGTCCAGCTTCAAAAAAGGCGATGAAGAGCAGGCCTTATTAAAAGTTGAAAAGGATGACGAATTATTCCTCATCGCACCCTTCATCTGCTATGAAATTGTTTATCCACAATTTGTCGCTGAAATGGCAAAAGAATCAGACCTTTTAATTACGATCAGTAACGATGCCTGGTTTGGTGATTCCCTAGGTCCTAAACAGCATATGGCCATTGCTCAAATGCGAGCATTAGAAACACAGCGTTATTTGCTGCGCTCCACCAACACTGGCATAACAGCGTTGGTGAATCATAAAGGCGAGATTGTTAAGCAGTTACCCACTCAGCAAAGAGCAACCCTTACCGCGATGTCACAGACTCGCCAAGGGCAAACACCATTTATGACTTTAGGCTTATGGCCACTGTTATTGATTGCGCTGACCATACTAGTGGCAGGCTATGTTGCTAGCCGCCGGTATGAGACATAAAACGTAGGATTTTGACTTCTTCTGCAAGGTTGAAATCATGCTTTTCAGGCTTTAAGCGCAAAGCCGAAATAAGTTGATCAAGCAATTGCTGATCGTCACAACCGTCGCGCATGAAAGTGCGCAGATCTTGGCTATTTTCATTACCTAGGCATAACAATAAGCGTCCAACCGCGGTAATACGAACGCGATTACACGACGAACAAAAATTATTACTGTGAGGCGAAATAAAACCGATTCTGGTTTTCTGGTTTTTTATACCCGCATAAACTGCAGGACCACCGGTTTTATGGCTAGAATCAACCAGCTCATATTTTTGTTCAATCGCAGTCTTGATTTCCGCGCTCGATAAAAATGTCACACTGCGATCATAACCAACTTCGCCTAATGGCATTTCTTCAATAAAGGTAATATCAATATCATTGGCAACCGCAAAATCGGTTAAAGCAATAATTTCATCATCATTCATGCCTTTCATAACCACAGCATTCAGCTTAATACCGTCAAAGGCGTATTTTTTTGCCTCAGCAATGCCTTCTAACACAGCGTATAAACGATCACGACGAGTCAGCTTATGAAAACGATCAGCTTGCAAAGTATCTAAGCTGATATTCAAACGCGACAGCCCTGCCTCAAATAAAGGCTTAGCGTACTGAGTAAGAAGAGTGCCATTGGTTGTCATCAGCACCTCTTCAATTCCTTCGACCGCTTTAATACTGGCTATCAAATCCGGCAGTTTTTTACGCATCAAAGGCTCACCGCCTGTAATGCGTATTTTACTAACACCCAATTGGGCAAAGCTCGTGACTAAGCGAAGAATTTCTTCAAACGACAAAATATCTTGGCGTGGCAAAAACTCAACATCTTCACTCATACAGTAGCTGCAGCGTAAGTCGCAGCGATCTGTCACAGAGATTCTTAAATATTCAATTTTACGGCCAAAAGGATCTATTAATTGTTTCATACCTTCAGTCTAAGGCATGCTGGCAACATATGCAGCAACATCCAATAACTGTTTCTCATTAAGATTTTTAACGATAACCGCCATCGGCGAGTTTGCTCGGCGATCATTACCACCAGCAAAACTGTTTAAGGTTCTTTTTAGATACTCATAAGGCTGACCCGCAATTCTGGGATAGTTGCCATTACCGTGCCCATCTTGCTGATGACAGGTGAAACACAGCCCCTTATAAATTTTCTCGCCTTCAGCACTGCTGGCCACCGGTTGATCTCTCGCTTCCACCTGCATCTGAGAAAAATAAAGAGCAATATTAACTCGATCTTCACGTGTTAAGTTCTTAGCCAAGCGAGACATTACGTAGTCTTTGCGCTCGCCATTGGCGAATTTCTCAAACTGATTGAACAAGTAGGCGGCATTTTGACTGGCTAAATTAGGAATGTAATCGCGTACACTATTGCCATTTTTCCCATGACAATTGCCGCACAATAACGCTCGCTCTTTACCCGCGGCAACCGCTTCAATCATTTGCTGAGGATTTTGCTGAATGATGGTCATTTCGGAAACTAAAACATCCGTCTGCGAAAGCTCGCCATAACTTTGCCCAATTAAGCAAAAGCTACAAATAATCCAATGAATATAAAATGTTATCCGTCGCATAACGTCTTTCCCAAGCCATCTAACTGTTAATTTTGCACAAGTATCTTGATAGACGACGAGTTTTCAAAACAAAAATTTGCAAATAGCAGTATTTCAGCCAATAAAGTGATCTGAATCTATGATTTATTTAACTATTGTTGATTTTCATCATTCAAAACTTCCGCCAAAGCACTTATTAACATTGGCTTACGTAAAAGCTTAACCTGCTTTTTCAATTCAACAGGTAGACTCTGACCAACCCATGAAAAGAAAATAATTTGTTGCTGCTTACTCTCTATCTGATCAAACACTCGAATGAGATCGCTATCAGAAGCATCCGAGTCGACTAAAATATAAGAGAATGAATCCAGTTTTAACGAAGTCTCTTGCAGATCAGCAATGGCTTTAAAGTGAGGTTGATTCAACTCAGAAAAGAACCAGCTGCGTAAAATATCAGAATCCGTGAATACACATATTTCATTATTCAATGGCAGCTTCAGTGCGGGCATCAACTCTTTGCTATTAGCCGCCGCCTCAACATGAAATTTAAAGATAGACCCCTGCTCATCTGATTTATAAAGGAATAACTTCCCACCCATCATCTCGCATATTTGCTGTGAGATTGGTAAGCCTAGCCCTGTTCCCATATATTCACGGGTATAAGAATTATCTACTTGCTGGAACGTCTCAAAAATACGCTGCTGAGAACACTCAGGAATGCCTATCCCTGAATCCTGCACCATGCCATGTACAAACCCTGCTCGCCAGCTAACCAATACTTTAATGCCACCCTCGTTTGTAAACTTAATCGCATTACTAATAAGGTTGATCAAAACCTTGCGTAAGTGCACAGGGTCAATCGATATTTCAGCAGGAAAATCTTGTCCTAAGGTCAGCACAAGGTTGAGTTTTTTCGTTCTTACATGCACAGAAAACATAGAAATAATGTCGTCAAAATAAGCACGAGAGTTAACCTGTTGTTTATTCAAGGTTAAGCCACCAGCCTCAATGGCTGCGACATCTAAAATTTGATTAACCGTATCCAGCAAAACCGTAGCGCTGTTATTGCATAAGCCAATATATTCGACCTGCTCTTCGGTTAATTCCATATCGAGCAGTAGCTCATTCATCCCCAAGATGCCATTGATCGGAGTTCTTAGTTCATGGCTCATATTGGATAAGAACTGCCCCTTGATTTCATTGGCCTTATTCGCATCACGGGTCGCTTGCTTAAGTTCAGTTTCTAATATCAACGCTTGGTTAATATCTGCTTGCAGCTGTTTATTAAGTACTTTCAATTCTGAGTTCATTTTCACAAACGTATGACGATACGCTAATAGCAAAGGTACAATAAGACTGAGCAGCAATACGCTCATGCCAACCACAGACCAAATAGCATGATGCAGCGTATTTTCTATCACCGTAATATCCATATCAGCCGCGGCCACATAAGGCTGGCCATTTGGCGATTTCATCGGTATTAGAATCGTTCTAAATAAACCCCAGCGATCACCTGCGGTGACAAAAATAGGTTCATCTGCAGTCATGGCCGCATAATATTCTTCAGCCCCTTCAGGGTAATCTGTCCAATATTTAACAACTTGGTTTTGATCGATGTCTTCTTGGGTGTAATTGCAGGACGTAAAGTAGATTTCCCCATCAATCATAACGTAACTATAAAGATACGTTAGATCACCACTTTGAGCATGACGGCTCATCAGCTCAAGATTATGATCATCTTGCTCTTTAGAAATGGCATCCGGAGTACGCGCGATATCATGAAAATTAGGCGGCAGTATTTTGGGGATATTACTGGCAGCGGCGAGCAAGCGAATGTCAATATCCGCTAAAAATCGCTGGCGCTCTTGGCTATAGTTAAAGGTAGCAATAATGAAGACGCCAAGGATATAAATCAACATGGCGGCCACAAAGGGCTTAACTCGGTACTTCAATATATTTACCACCTAATTCAAATGAGTAATTCTTTTGAATCATAAAAAATTCAATCGCTATCTTAATCTGTCCTAAATATTAACGATAGACTGAAAGCCAACTAAATCATTACTTTATCAGATAAATTAGCGCTTTTATTTTGAAGGCTACCCGCCACCTTCTGCTTAGGGTAAACTGACGCCCTTATTTGAACCCAGATTTAAACTCAGTTTTAAACTCAGAACTACAAGATATCACTATGCCTCAGTCGACTAATACCGCCACCCCAATGTTAGAAAGCTACCAGCCAAAGAAAATCGAAGGCAAGCTACAGCAACACTGGGAACAGAACCAAGTTTTTAAAGCGGTGCATGATGCCAGCAAAGAAAAGTTCTATTGCTTATCCATGTTCCCTTACCCAAGTGGTCGACTGCACATGGGGCATGTGCGCAACTATACCATTGGCGACGTAGTATCTCGTTATCAGCGTATGCAAGGCAAAAACGTGATGCAGCCAATGGGTTGGGATGCGTTTGGATTACCGGCTGAAAACGCCGCGATTAAACATAAGACAGCTCCGGCTAAGTGGACCAAAGAAAACGTTGCCTACATGAAGACCCAGCTTAAGAGCTTGGGCTTTGGTTACGACTGGGACCGTGAATTTGCTACCTGTGATCCTGAGTACTACCGCTGGGAACAGTGGTTCTTCACTCAGCTTGTCGAAAAAGACATGGCGTATAAAAAAGTATCCGCGGTTAACTGGTGTCCAAACGACCAAACTGTATTAGCCAACGAACAAGTAATTGATGGCTGCTGCTGGCGTTGTGATAGCCCTGTGGTGAAAAAAGAAATTCCACAGTGGTTCATTCGCATCACCGCGTATGCTGAAGAACTATTGAACGACCTTGATCAGCTAGATGAATGGCCTGAGCAAGTAAAAGCCATGCAGAAGAACTGGATCGGTCGCTCTGAAGGCGTGCAGATGCACTTCGGGTTGAAAAATTCAGAAGAAACTTTAGAAATCTATACCACTCGTCCAGATACCGTTATGGGTGTGAGCTATGTTGCTGTTGCTGCAGGTCACCCATTAGCGGCACAAGCGGCTGCAGCGAATGGTGGCAATGCCGACATTCAAGCTTTCATTGAAGAATGCAAGAAATCCAGCACCGCAGAAGCTGATGTCGCGACGATTGAGAAAAAAGGTATCGATACTGGCATCAAAGCTATTCACCCTGTGACCGGCAATGAAGTCCCTGTTTGGATCGCTAACTTCGTATTAATGGATTATGGCACAGGCGCGGTTATGGCCGTTCCTGCACACGATCAGCGTGACTGGGAATTTGCCACCAAATACGACTTAGACATTAAGCAAGTCATCGCAGCCAAGCCAAAGAAGGGCGAGACTGAAAGCGCACCTATCGATTTATCGGAAGGCGCTTATACCGAAAAAGGTATTTTGGTTAACTCTGGCGAATTCGACGGCCTACCAACCAACAAAGCCTTCAAAACCATTGCCCACTGGCTAGAAACCCATGGCAAAGGCGAAATCAAAGTTAACTACCGTCTACGTGACTGGGGCGTAAGCCGTCAGCGTTATTGGGGCAGCCCAATTCCAATGATCCAGAAACAAGACGGTTCATCGGTAACAACCCCAGCAGACATGCTACCGGTTATTTTACCGACTGACGTTGTCATGGATGGCATTAACTCGCCAATCAAGAACAACCCAGAATTCTCCGAGATCGAATTAAACGGTGAGCCAGCATTCCGCGAAACGGATACCTTCGATACCTTCATGGAATCCTCTTGGTATTACGCGCGTTACTGTACGCCTCAAAGCCATGACAAAATGCTTGAACCAGAAGAAGCTAATTACTGGTTGCCAGTGGATCAGTATATTGGTGGTATCGAACACGCGATCTTGCACCTTTTGTATGCGCGCTTCTTCCACAAGTTATTACGTGATGCTGGCTTGGTTGAAAGTGACGAGCCGTTCAAGAGCTTATTATGCCAAGGCATGGTATTAGCCGATGCCTATTATTACACCACTGAAAATGGCGCGAAAGAATGGGTTAACCCAAGCGATGTGACCATTGAACGTGACGAGAAAGGCGGCATTGCTCGCGTGACTGAAACGGCGACAGGCCGAGAACTTACCTTCTCTGGCATGAGCAAGATGTCAAAGTCGAAAAACAACGGTGTTGATCCACAAGAAGCGATCGATCTATACGGCGCTGATACTGTGCGTCTATATACCATGTTCGCAGCGCCACCAGAGCAAACGCTTGAATGGTCAGATGCTGGCGTACAAGGGGCGAAGAAATTCCTTGAGCGTCTATGGCGTTTAAGCTTCGAGCTAACCTCTGGCGAAGCCATTGCCTTAGATCTTGAAGCGCTAGATAAAGAAGACAAAGCAGCGCGTCGTAAGATTCACGAAACCATCGCTAAAGTGACTACCGATATGGGTCAACGTCAGACCTACAATACGGCGATTGCGGCGATTATGGAATTGTTGAATACACTGAACAAGCTGGGTAAGAATAACGAGCAAAGCCGTGCGGTTGCTCGCGAAGGTGTAGAAGCCATCGTATTGATGCTTTCTCCAATCACCCCACACATCTCGAACGAATTGTGGGTCGCCTTTGGCCACACAGATTCTGTATTAGATGCACAATGGCCTGAAGTCGACGAAGCGGCTTTAGTTAAAGACAGCATCGAAATGGTTGTTCAGGTTAACGGTAAGGTTCGCGCTAAATTAGAGCTGCCGGCTAACGTCACTAAAGAAGACGCTGAAGCGATTGCACGCGCCGATGAAAACGTGATTAAGTTTATTGGTGAAAGTACAATCCGCAAAGTGATTGTGATTCCTGGAAAGCTTGTGAACATTGTGGCTAACTAAATTGCGGCTAACTGGATATTTTTAGGGAAAATTTTTGATGAAACATATTGTTTTGACAGCACTGGTTCTTATAACCAGTGCTTGTGGCTGGCAACTACGCGGCCTTGTCGTTTTGCCACCTAGCGTGCAAATCATGTCTCTAGAGAGCCAAGCAAACAATCGCTTTAATCAAAGATTACGCCAGCAACTTGAGTTTAATGGTGTGACCTTCCCTGATGATGCAAGCGCAACCGTACGCTTGCTAATTGAACCACTTAAGATGGAACGCCTAACCTTGTCGGTTAATAACTTTGGTCAGGCCTCTGAGTACGAACTCAATGCTCAGCTGAACGCCCGCCTTATTGACCTTGAAAAAGAGACTGATATTAGCTGGCAAATATCTGGGCGTCGCATTTTTAATAACGACGTAAACAGCGTTATCGGCACAGAAAGTGAAGAAAAAATTCAGCGCCAAGAAATTGAAAATGACCTAATTCGCAAGCTTATGATTCGCTTGCAAAAAGTTCAGCTGTAGTGGATAACTCATGAAGTTAAAAACAGAACAGCTCGCTGCACATCTGCAAAAAGGTCTTGCACCCTTTTATCTAATCTCAGGTGATGAGCCGTTATTAGTGGAAGAGACTTGCCATCAAATTCGTCTAGCGACGAAACAGCACGGCATTGAAGAGCGTGAACTGCTTCACGCCGAAGCCGGCTTTGATTGGACAGAGCTGCTAGATGAAACGAACGCCATGTCTCTGTTTGCCTCGCGCCGTCTGCTTGAAGTTCGTATACCCAATGGAAAACCTAGCGACAAAGGCAAAGCGCTATTAGAAGTCGTTGCCAAACCCAACCCTGATAATATCGTACTCATTGTCACCCCTCGCTTAGATGCCGCGACTCAAAAAACAAAATGGTTTAAAGCCTTAGAAGCCGCTGGGGTATTTATTGCCATCTGGCCGATCGATAAAAATCAATTACCTGGGTGGTTACAGCGCCGAATTCAAGCCGCAGGCATGAGTGCTAGCCAAGATGCGGTCGCTCTTTTTGCTCAGCGTATTGAAGGCAACCTATTAGCAGGCGTTCAAGAAATTGAAAAGATGCGTATGATGGGAACACAGCAAATTAGCGCGGAACTCGTCGAAGAAGTCACCGCTGATAGCGCGCGTTATGATGCGTTTTCCCTTGCCGATAGCTGCCTACTCGGCAATATCGGTGATGCTAGTCGCATTCTGAGCCATCTAAAAGCGGAAGGCCATGAAGCCATCATGATCTTAGGCGCTCTCATCCGTAAAATACGCCAGCTAATAAGCTTGCAAGCTTATGGACCACAACACTTAACCGAAGGCTTTAAATCGCAAAATATTTGGCCTAAACAACAACCCCCTTTTAAATCCGCCTTATCCCGCCTCAGCCAAGCAGAATTGTTTGAATGCTTGCAAACCGCAGAACAAATAGACCGTGCCATTAAAGGCGACGGTAACGATCCGTGGCTTTTATTAAGCCGCTTAGCTGAACTGCTAACAGGTGTAAGAATGCTTGCTAGTTAACACTCAAAACGCTAGGCTCATCACAGTAATGAAGCTAAAAATCAATAATAATAAGAACTAGCATAAACAATTACTGTCTATCCAAATAACAAAAAGCAGTCTAACGCGCTATAATTCATTGGCTTAGTCACACATAATTGATCTGCCAAATCTTTTTGGTATCTCGAGGTGTATTTATGGGATTTGCAGCAACCCAGCAAAAAAACTCTGATTTAGTTTGGGATCTTAATAAGATCAACAAACATCAGCAGGCGATGAACTTTGTTAAAAAGTTCGAAAATAAACTGTGCGTTTTTTCTAATACAGTCGAACAGCTATACACCAATTACAGTATTTTCTTTCCTGAAGATGCTGGCCGCCAAATGGTTATTTTGCCTGATCCTTATGCGTTTCATGATACCTTCCATCACCTAAAAGACCATGCTGTACAATCTACTGGACTGCACATCATTCCAGGCAATCTTATTGGTAAACAGGGCTTATATTTAGTTATTTCGCATAAAGATAAAAATGTGCGTTCAGTACCCATTCCGTTTCAAGAAGGCATGCGCCAAATATTACGCCGCAGTCACTCGGACGATCCTTTTCTACCTGTACTGATGAAAGGTGATTTACGTGAATTTAATGATCAACTTCCTTGCTTACACCTGCATCGCCTGCGCTTAAATAAACTGGATTCACTTTCAGAATTAGAACGCAGTGGCATCAGAACCGTTATCACTGATAAATTAATGAAGCTCTACCAAGAATCATCAGCCTTAAATCTGTAACCGCCTGATATTAAAGCCCATAAGTTACAGCGATCCTACTTAACGTAGTGATCACTCTGTATAAGTCTTCATAGAACAAAAGATAACCAATTAATTTTATCCCCGTAATGATCACTCTTAAGCGGCTTACCCCATACATATCCCAAGATTTATCCACAGATTCTGGGGGTAACTTTATCTTACTCAAAGGCATAGCCGTATCCTTTAAGAAATTCTGAAATACTCTTCAATTCATCCTAAGTGACTGAAAGTTAATCATTTGCCAGTATTTGGTTGGAATTCAGCCAATTTAAAACAAGCGTATGAAAACAGTGCCTTGCAGCACGATACCCCAAGGCTATCCATAGACTTATCCACAGATATGGTGGGTAACTTTAATAATAGGAATAACTCTTCTTAATAAATAGTTAAACTTATCCCCATCCCCTATACTGGCCTCAGTCAAAAAGCCCCACAATCATAAGATAACGAAACCCATGAGCAATCCAATCTCCTCCATTATCTATTCCGTAGATAACGCCTGCGAAAAACAATTGCGTGACCATGAGTTACCCACCTCAATCGAAGGCTTCTTAATAGTTACCGATAACTTCAGCTACCTAGTCGATGACCTCGATTGGGATCAAGGCAATGGCAAGCAACCTAGTATCTTATTATTAGATTCAAGTCTTGCTGAGAGGCTCGGTGAACAGGAAGCGCTGGAAGAATGCTTTGGTGGCGTCTGCCTTTACCAAGAATGGGTCGAAGTAACAGGGTTACTCAGGGAGTCGGGAATCGGTGCTTTTGAACGTCAGCTCTACCGTATTGATGAGCTAGTTGTGCTGACTGAAAATGACGATGAATCGGTTAACCGCATCGCCATTAACTTGCTATAACTGGCCTTGGCTTTAACTGGCTTTGGCCATAAATCCTTGTAAGTGAAAAATGCCAAAGATCATAATCAAAGCGGCATCTTTGCCTGGGTTTTCACTTTTATCTTTCAGTGAAAACCAAAAAAACGCCGCTTCCAATACATGAAATCCTGCTACAACCAATGCCCCTAAAGGCAAATAGGATAACAAACCAGGCCATTGCATTAGGTAACTAGCCAATGCCAAAAGCCAAAAAATCACCGTTGCTACTTTATTCATCGTTACCCACATATAACTCCCCCAAGAGTATTCATCGCATGCTCATTCATAAAAGCATTTCGTTTTAATTAATAAATCTTAAATGAAGCATTATTATTGCTTTACCTTGATCTATTGCATAGGTGCAAATTAGCCAATCTAGTGGTTAACGGGTAGAATGCAAGGCAATTAAAAAGTAGGTTTTTGCTTTAGCTCTAGGCTTGAGGTTTGAAGATGGCGAATAACACAGAAAATACCACGCACTTTGGTTACAAGGACGTTCCAACAGAAGAAAAACAAGCTATGGTAGCGGATGTTTTTCACTCTGTGGCGGCAAAATATGATGTGATGAATGACCTAATGTCATTCGGTGTGCATCGTTTATGGAAACGCTTCACCATCGACATGTCAGGCGTTCGCCCTGGTAATAAAGTACTCGACCTAGCGGGCGGTACTGGCGACCTTACTAAAAAATTCAGCAAAATTGTCGGTCCATCAGGCAAGGTTGTTCTAGCCGATATTAACTCTTCAATGCTAGAAGTTGGCCGTGAGCGTTTAACCAACCAAGGTTACGTTGGCAACATCGAATATGTGCAAGCCAATGCGCAATATTTACCCTTTGAAGATAATACCTTTGATGTCATTACCATCGCTTTTGGCCTACGTAACGTTACCGATAAAGACGAAGCTTTGCGTTCTATGTTTCGTGTTTTAAAACCTGGCGGTCGTTTATTGGTATTAGAGTTTTCTCAAACCAATAATCCGTTATTGAAAAAAGCCTACGATTTATATTCTTTCACGGCATTGCCATTAATGGGCAAGCTGGTAACCAACGACTCCGAATCGTATAAATACCTAGCCGAATCTATTCGTATGCACCCAGACCAAGAAACCTTAAAAGGCATGATGCAAGACGCGGGCTTTAATCGCGTTAGCTATCACAACATGACCGGCGGCATGGTTGCATTACACCGCGGCATCAAAGTCTAACGTTAGGCCAGATACACAACTATGATCAGTCCAAGCATCGATAGCGCATTATGCGCAAGCATAGAACGCAGCCTAAATGCGGTACTCAAACATGACCCTGCGCTTTTAAGCGCATTATCAAAGTTTGACGGTAAGCGTATTTGTATTCAAAGCGATGATTGGCTGATTGTAGTCGTGACCATTTGTCCAGCAGGACTGCAACTTAGCCTGCAAGACGATAGTGAGTGTGATACCACCATTTTTGGCAGTATCAGCGAACTGTTAAGCGTCGCCTTAGCCAGCGACAAAGCCGATGCTCTGATGAACGGTGATGTGGATATCAGTGGCAGCAGCGCTTTGGTTCTGGATATTGCAAAAATCATGCAGCAAATGGACATTGATTGGGAAGCGCTGATCGCACCGCTAACCGGCGGCCTCGTTGCTCATCAAATTGGCAAAGGTCTTCGCAGCGTCTTTAAATGGGGTCAAGACAGTCGCCAAACGCTTGCGACCAGCAGTAAAGAATACCTAGAAGACGAAATACAGCTCTTGGTTCCAAAACCGCTGGCCCAGCACTTCACTAGCCAAGTCAGTGAACTACGCTTAGCTACCGATCGCGCCGAAGCACGTCTAGAACACATCAAGCAACTCATCATCAAGCGTAACCAAACTAAAGAACAAGGAAAATAGGCTGTGGCTAATTTTTGGCGTCTGTGGAAAATCCTCTACATATTTACTCGCTACCGCTTAGATGACTTAATTCCGACTGAACAGTTTCCGCTGCCACTGCGTATTGCACTATTTCTGGCGCCTTGGCGTTTAGCCCCCGTTCCTAAAAAGCTGTCTCGCGGCGAACGTCTACGTTTAGCATTAGAAGCTCTTGGCCCCATCTTCGTTAAATTTGGTCAAATACTCTCTACTCGCCCTGATCTTATTCCTGACGACATTGTCAGCGAGCTAGTGAAATTACAAGATGATGTGCCTCCGTTTGCTAGTGATATTGCCGTGCGTCTGATTGAAAGCGAGCTGGGTGAAAGTGTCGATACCCTATTTGCACAATTTGATTCCATTCCAATGGCATCAGCCTCGATTGCCCAAGTACACCCAGCTACTTTGCACGATGGCACAGAAGTGGTTGTAAAAGTTGTTCGCCCTGGTATCTATAAAACCATCGACCGCGACATGATCTTGCTTGATCAGATGGCACGCCTTGTTGAAAAGTATTCTTCTGAAGGCCGCCGTTTAAAGCCTGTCGAAGTTGTTGAAGACTACAGCAATACCATTCATGCCGAATTGAATTTAGCCATTGAAGCTTCTAATGCCACACAACTAAGACGCAACTTTGAAGGCTCCGATCTCATTTATGTACCTGAAGTATATTGGGATTTTACCCGCACCAGCGTGATGGTTAGCGAACGAATTTACGGCATTCCTGTTGCTGATATCGAAGCACTTAAAGCACAGCATACCAATATGAAAGTATTGGCAGAGCGAGGGGTCGAGATTTTCTTTACCCAAGTATTTCGCGACAGTTTTTTCCATGCCGACATGCACCCAGGTAATATTTTTGTTGCCCACGGCAGCCCAGAAAAACCCAAATACATCGCCATCGACTGCGGCATTGTAGGTACCTTAACCGAACAAGATCAGCACTATTTAGCACGCAACTTATTAGCCTTCTTCAACCAAGACTATTACCAAGTGGCACAACTGCACATCGATAGCGGCTGGGTACCCTCAAATACCAAGGTGCATGAATTAGAATCCGCCATTCGCAGTGTCTGTGAACCTATCTTTGAAAAACCCATTGCCGAAATTTCATTCGGCCAAGTATTGCTGCAACTGTTTCGCGTAGCACGCCGTTTTAATATGGAAGTGCAGCCACAATTAGTATTGCTGCAAAAAACCTTATTAAATATCGAAGGCTTAGGCCGCCAGCTGTATCCTGAGCTGGATTTATGGAATACCGCCAAGCCTTACATGGAACGCTGGATCAAAGAGCGCTTTGGCCCTAAAGGTGCTCTGCGTGAGCTTAAGCGCCAGCTACCGAGCTGGATTGAAAAAGGCCCACAAATTCCAGGACTGATTCATAGCAGCCTAAGTAAATTAAGCCAAATAGACAGCAGCCAAGCGCAGATTTCCGATCAGCTAAGCCAGCTTAATCAAGAAATTACTAAACAACGCCAGCAAAACAGACAACAGAAACTCGCCATTACAACCATGGTCTCTGGTGGTCTTTTATGGTGGCAAGCCGCAGCGCTAGTGATGCCAGAAAGCATCGGTATATCAGTCGCCGCATTCGGTGCGCTATGGTTATTAATAAAAGGCTGAGGTTTTCAGCTGAGATTCAGGTAAGCTGAAAATAATTTTTTATTTCAAAATAGACCCTTCTGTGAGTAATAGGTCATGAGTAACTGGTTAGATGAAATTAAATGGGATAACGATGGCTTAGTACCCGCGATTGCCCAAGATCACAAAACAGGCCGTATTTTAATGATGGCTTGGATGAATCGTGAAGCATTGATGCTCACAATCAAAGAAAACCGAGCCATCTATTATTCTCGCTCGCGTCAGCAATTGTGGCGTAAAGGCGAGTCTTCAGGGCATGTTCAAAAACTGCATGAAACACGCTTAGATTGCGATGCGGATGTTATTGTTCTGCAAGTTGAGCAAATAGGCGGCATTGCTTGTCACACAGGGCGTGAAAGCTGTTTCTATCGGGTGCATAATGGTGATTCAGATCAAGGCGAGTGGCAATCCGTTGACCCTGTACTAAAAGATCCAAAAGATATTTATTAATTTCCTTTATTATTAAGAGCTTAGCATGAGCGACTCAGCAAATAACACTTCGGTTTTTGAAACCCTAGGCGATATCCTAGAAGAACGTAAAGGCGCAGCGGCAGACAGCTCCTACGTTGCTAGCCTGTATAATAAAGGCTTGAACAAAATATTAGAAAAAGTGGGCGAAGAAGCCACTGAAACGATCATTGCCGCAAAAGACGCAGAACGCAGTGGTGATAACTCAGATGTTATCTACGAAACCGCCGACTTATGGTTTCATAGCTTAGTCGCACTGGCCAAACTAGGCGAGCGCCCTGAAACGGTTGTGGAAGAATTAAAACGTCGCTTTGGCTTATCCGGATTAGAAGAAAAAGCATCGCGTCAGCCAAAATAGGCTGCAAGAAAACATTAAGGAATTTGAGCATGACTGATTGTTTATTTTGTAAGATAGTAGCCGGAGACATTCCTTCGCAAACCGTCTATGAAGACGACGATTTTTTCGGCTTTCGTGATATCGCTCCTAAAGCTGATACTCACCTGTTACTGATTCCGAAAAAGCACATCGTAAATCTTGACGATTTACAGCCAGAAGACGAAGCGCTAATGGGCAAACTATTGCTTACGATTCCGAAGCTGGCAAAACAGGAAAACCTTGAAGGCTATCGCACCATTACCAATACCGGTGCAAAAGGTGGGCAAGAAGTTTTCCACATGCATTTTCATATTCTAGGTGGCTCCAAGCTTCCTGGGTTCTAAACTAATTAAAATAAATAGAGGTAAGTATCATGTTAGGTGGTATTAGTATTTGGCAGTTATTGATCATTTTCGTTATCGTAATCTTAGTTTTCGGAACTAAGAAATTGCGTAATCTTGGTGGTGATCTTGGTGGTGCCGTTAAAGGCTTCAAAAATGCCATAAACGATGATGGTAAAAAAGCCGATGATGAAAAAGAAGCAACTCAGCAAGCATCAATCGCCCATGACGAAAAAGACGCTACCTTTGACAGCACTGTTGAAAAACAAGATGCGGCAGAGTCAAAAAGCCAAGAAAAGAAATAATTCGGAGCACATTACGTGTTTGATATTGGTTTTTTAGAATTAATGGTTGTTGGTATTTTAGGGCTGCTCATACTGGGCCCTGAACGCCTTCCTAAAGCAGCGCATACCGTAGGTCTCTTCATCGGTAAAATTCGCCGCACCATGAGTAATATCCAAGATGATTTGGAGCGACAAGTGCGCACCGATGAATTACAAGAAAAACTTAAAGACCCTTATGCAACCTTTCTTGATGAAGAAGAAGTTGCAGCAAAAGAAGATAAGTCTAAAGAAAATACAAGCAAATGACACAATCAAACGACTCATCTAGCACCAGCGCTGAACAGCCTCTTATGTCGCACTTACTTGAATTGCGTAATCGGTTGCTGAAAATTGTATTATCGGTTCTAACGATCTTTTTAGGCTTGTTTTATTTCGCTAACGACCTCTACCTCATTTTAGTGGATCCGTTATCGTCAATTTTACCCGCCGACGGTAGCATGGTCGCAACGGGCATCGCTTCGCCTTTTTTAGTGCCGTTTAAACTGACCATTGTCTTAGCTATTTTCTTATCCGTGCCGTTTATTCTGCACCAAGTTTGGTCTTTTATTGCACCAGGGCTATACCAACATGAAAAGAAATTCGCAATTCCACTGCTGCTATCGAGCATCGTATTATTCTACGCCGGTATTGCCTTCGCCTATTACGTTGTGCTGCCTTTAGCATTTTCTTTCTTTACTTCAGTCGGCCCACAAGGTGTGACCTTGATGCCCGACATCAGCAATATTCTTAACTTCATTCTAAAAATGTTTTTTGCCTTTGGCATCGCTTTCGAAATTCCTATTGCTACCTTCTTATTAGTGCTTATGGGTTTTACTTCTGTTGAAAAACTCAGCGCAAAGCGTCCTTATGTATTCTTAGGCTGTTTTGTCGTTGGCATGTTTGTCACCCCTCCAGACGTTATCTCGCAGACCATTCTCGCCGTTCCTATGTGGATGCTGTTTGAGGTTGGTGTTCTCTTTGCTCGCTTAATTAAGCGCCCCGTCGATTCAGAAAATCCAGCAGACGAAAATAGCATTGGTTAAAAACCGATGTATTAACTTACCAAATGGAGGGCTATTATGATTCCACAACGTTCCAATATTCGTCCTCGGGTTAAGTCGAATATCGCATCCCATGACGGCTCAATCGCGATAGCCACTTCTTGCATGCTAAAACTGCTACTGAGTATTAGTTTACTGAGTTTTAGCATGGTTAGCTTAAGTGCTAGCGTATTGGATTATCGACAAAGTTATGATGATGGCTATCAAGAAGAGCTTGTCTCCGATGATGATTTTTATATTGATGAATACTCCGAAAATAGAGTTTTCTTTGCGCTAGAAGCTTCTCTTGGCGGTAATACTTTAGAAACCATCACCTTTGATAACGGTGAAACAGACAGCATCCGCGCCGGGTCAGGCATCTATTTTTCATTAGGCGCTGCCCATTTAATATTCAATAAGAATATGGATGTAGGCTTCAAAGGTGGCATTTTGGTTGATCAAATAACCGTTGAAAATAACATTGGTGATAAAAGCACACTGTCCTTCACACGCTACCCTATTGATCTATTTTCCCATGTTTGGCTAGGCAGACATGTCATGGGGGGCGGCCTTAGTTATCACATAGACCCCATCTTCAGAAGTGACGCAACCGATCAGAAATCTCGCTATAAGGATGCACTAGGCGCGTATGTTGAATACCTATATCACTTTGTCGATACTGGTACCGCATTAGGCATAAAGTACATGAGCATCCGCTATACAAACGAAGAGACCAAAAGAGAAGCCGATGGTAGTGCTGTAGGCATTACCTTTAGCCAGCTTTTTTAGTCCAAATGGCATCTTTAAAGTCAAAATAGGGCAACGTGAATAGTCCTCTAGTTTGATTGAAAAATGCTCATCATGAAATCTATCCAGCTATGGTATATTGCTCATAACAATACTTAGCACACATACCTATTACATTATGCTTATTAAAAAAATCAAAAACCGTGAGAGCAACATCGTTCTATACGGCATCACGCCACCTAAAAAAGGCACCAGTGACGAAAAAGTTGCTGAAATTTCTGCACGCCAGGTAGAACGTCTTCAAGCCCAACAAGTAGATGGCTTGGTCCTCTACGACATCCAAGACGAGAAATCACGTACCGATGAAGAGCGTCCGTTTCCTTTTATGGAAACACTCGATTGCTATGACTACAGCCAGCAGCACCTTACTGGCTTAAAAATACCGAAGATCATCTATCGAGCTGTCGGAAAGTACAGTAAACCTGAACTGTCTAATTTCTTAACCAGTGCAGACCCCAGTAACAACTTGACCATCTTCGTTGGGGCGGCGTCTAAATCACAAGAAGTAACGCTATCAATCAATGACGCATACAATGTTAAAGCGGAAAGTAATAGCGATGTATTGCTTGGTGGAGTTGTGATTCCTGAACGTCATCAATCCAAAGGTGATGAGCATTTACGTGTATTTGAAAAGATTGCCCAAGGTTGCAGCTTTTTTGTATCCCAAGGCGTTTATGATGTGAATGCATCTAAGAATTTTCTATCGGATTATTATTACTACGGTAAAGAACATAACATCCCCTTAGTGCCTATTTTATTTACTCTTACTCCTTGCGGTTCTGCAAAGACACTTCAATTTATGAAGTGGCTAGGCATTAGCATTCCAAGATGGCTAGAGAACGATATGATTCATTCTAACGACATTCTGCAACGCTCTGTCGATGTATCTGAACAAAGCTATCGCGAATTAAAAGCCTTTGCTGATGAAAAAGGCATTCCGGTTGGCTGCAATATTGAAAGTGTGGCCATTCGTAAAGTCGAAGTTGATGCGTCAATCGAACTGCTTGAACGAGTTAGCAAAATCTGATGATGCTTTAACAGCGCTCGCTCGATAACATACTGATTATCGAGCGCCGCTACTTCAATTTTTTACGAATACGGCTAAGCGCTATTGGTGTAATACCAATATGTGATGCAATCACTTTAAGGGATAGCTTGCTTCCTAAATAGCTATTTTCAGCTAAAAAGTTTAAATAACGTTGTTCCGCCGTTTGCTGTACAAACGCATATTCTCTTTCTTCTTTTTTTATAAATAAGTTTTCTAATAACGAATTATAAGCCATTAAAAATCCAGGTTTATCTTTCATAACATCAAAAAATACACACCAATCAAATTCTAGGCATAAAGAATCATCTAAAGCCTCAATACTGAATAGCGACTTTGTCTTCTTGCTCATCGCTCTGGTTGAACCAGCAATGCCAGGCGAACTGGCAAAGGATTGAGTAAATTCTTTTCCCTCTTCTGACAGGCTAAAATATCTCACATAGCCTTTTAACAAAAAATGAATTTTAGGTGCAGGCTGACCTTGATGAATAATAAACTGGCCTTTTTGATAGTGTTTAAATTCGCCTTTCAAACCAAACTTTAAGAAATCATCTGCCTCAATCGTCGCCCTCCCCTCACTGAAGTAGGCTATAAAATCTTGTAGCTGGTTTTGTATGTTCACAAAATAGTTTTCCGTTCTTTAGAAATTAAATACAGTGCCAGAAATATTATTAATACTCCATACATACTGTAACTGGCATGAACGATGGCAGCCCAGCCTTTGGGTAAGACCACAAGAATAGGAATTAAATACGTCGCCGCCAATAGCTGATTCGGCCCTATCTTCTGTACTAAGCGCTGTTGCAAAAAGAACGTCACCATCGTAGTAAATACCGTCAAATAAAGCAGTATTTCCCAGAATTTAATATTTTCCCAAGCAACATCATCAAGCTCACCAAACATGAGCATTAAAGGCAATAGCATAAGGCCACCTAATACCATGATATAAAATGATCCTTGTATCGGAGAGATATTAGCGCCCCATTTTTTAACCAATACCACATGAGCAGATAAACTCATACAGGCGAATAAAAAAACAACATCGCCAGAGTGCCATTTTAAAATATCGGTTCCCTTTTTATTAAAGGCCAAAACGACGATCGTCGCACCAAGAGACCCTAGAATAAATCCCAGAATTTTAATTTTAGCCGTCTTAGTTTTAAGTAAAAAATAGGTAAGTACAATACTAATCAAAGGCACTAAGGTATAAATAACAGACGTTCGCAATGCTGTCGTAGTTTTTAGAGCCTCAAATAGACCTACAAAAAACATGACCAAAAATAGACTAATGAGCCCATATTGAAAGAATATCTTTTTACTTTCTAACGATTCATTATCAGAAGATGCATTATTAGCAGACTTATTACTGGAAATAATAAATGGGAGCATCAAGATACTGGCCAAGATAAAGCGCAATCCTGTGCTCGCAATCGGATTCGCATAAGGAATTAAATCAGCAGAAAATACAAAAGAGGAAGCCATAAGGCTTACCCAAAGCAATAACAGCAGATTATTAGAAAGTAACCACTTCATCATTCATCAATACCAAAATCAGACTAAAAATTATCGACTGAAATGAACTTTGAGAATAGAAATTCTGCAATCGCAAAGTCAAAGTTCAATTCAAATTCATCATTCAATATCTGGTGTAATTGTGTAGGATTGCTAATTACGGTTGTTATTGTTGCTTCATTGCTAATGCGTGAAAAGTTATCATTCCTCAATGATAAAATGTCATTATAGAACTTACGGCAAACAACCATATTATTGACAAACGCAGCCTCAGGACTTTTATGCGAATAAAAATGAGCGGGTAAGCATTCTGCTTCACTATAGTGATAGTAATTAAAGGTATACAAGGTAAAAAATTCGTTATCTTTCAATAACTGATAACAATAATCCTCCTGTGAATTTTTCACTATTCGATAAACAGCATCCCCTTGATCTTGCTCTAATCCAAGTTCTAGCTTAACAGGATAACGTGCACCTAAATGACCAAAACCAGCATCAACAATGTAATCATCCCCCTGTAAATTCAGTAAAGTTATGCGATGTGTTCTAGCAACATCAATATCACGATTATAAATAACTTTAGCCATTAATAGCCTAACGTCAAAACCAATTTCTTTCAGTACCGTTAGCACTAATTTATTATGCTCAAAACAATAACCGCCTCGTTTTTTCTCAACAATCTTATTAAAAATCGCCTCTATCTCTAAAGAGATATCATGACCTAAGACAACAGCCAAACTATTAAAGCTATAACGAGCGATGTGCTTACTCTGTAATTGATTTAGAAAGTCAACATCCATTGCTGCTGTTATTTTCAAATCATTGAGGTAAGCATCTTTTATTATCTGAGGTGATGGGAGAGCAGTCATCTGTATATTCCGTTAATACTTTATGCGGCTAACTATAACCGAACGACCTTGCATTGTAATAAACCTAGGTTTAGTAAAATGAATTTATAAAAAAATAAACTTGGGTTAATTTTTTCAGTAATCATTCGCCATAGACTCCTACTGAGTTCATAGCCATCACTTTGGTTTAATCAATAAAGAGAGTTAATAATATGCGAATTACTGTATTTGGTGCTGCTGGCAGTGCTGGTAGCCGAATAGTGAATGAAGCTTTATCTCGCGGCCATCAGGTTAGCGCCGTGGTAAGAAACAAAAGCAGTTTGGAAAACCTGCCACCCACAGCGGATAAATATCAAGGTGATGCCAGCATTGTTGAAGATGTTATTAAACTAAGCCTTGGCCAAGATATTGTCATCGCAGCAACTCGTCCTCCTGAAGGACAAGAACAAGAATTGTTAACTATTACTCGGGCATTACTCACAGGGCTTTCTCAAACCAAGGTTCGATTACTTGCCTTGGGTGGGGCAGGAAGCTTAAGTGTCTCAGATAAAGAAAATACCTTAGTCGTTGATGATACACGCTATGTCTCGCCTGCTTGGCGTGATATCGCAATAGCCTGCGTAAACCAATACAATATTTACAAAGGCAACTCCGACGTTCGTTGGGCATATCTAAGCCCAGCCGCAATACTTATGCCAGGTAAAAGAACAGAAAAATTTCGCTTAGGCAAAGATATCTTATTAACGGATCAACATGGAAAGTCGCAAATATCGATTGAAGACCTAGCCGTTGCTCTGATTGATGAAGCCGAGCAAAATAATTTTCCACAGCAAAGATTCACGCTGGCTTATTAGGCTGGATAAAAAAGTATGTTAAAAGAGAGAAATTAAACGACTAACGAAGCATTAGATTCTAAAGGCTAAAGGCATGTTATGATTCAAATACTTGCTTTTCAGCTTTTAGAATCAACGTATTCAGCTCACCTGATTTTTTCATATCAAGAAGAATACGATTAACTCTTTCTACTAAATGAGCATTCTTTTTATGAATGTAATGATAAAGAGAAAAAACCGCTAACGGCTTTTTTGCGGGAATAACATGTTCTATTTTATATCGTGAAATGGCAAATACGCCATCGCCTTTATGAGTTAATGCAACATTACTGCGATGCTCGTCTAACGCATTCAGCATGCTCTTGGTATCATCATAGTCATAAACATTATCTAAACCTTTGGTAATAATATTTGTATGTTTAACGCCTCTCACCTTAAGCACAGAATATTTAGCAAGATCTTCAGCCGAGTTCACGACAACGTCACTGCCCTCTTTATAAAAAGCCATCGTCTCTAAAAAGTAATAAGGTGTCGGGACGCGAATAACATCTGGATTATCAATACCGTACGACCAAATACGCATAATTTCGCCATCCACCCGCCCTTTCGTAGTTTCGATTGCAGCACGATTGCCTGGCATACCCGTAACTTGAATATCAATACCCATCTTTTGATAAACATGCGTCAGTATAATTTCACCTACTTTTTGCTCATATAAATCCGAAATCGCCGCAAAATGATACTGCTCAGCGTTTACTGATGGGATTAAACAAAGAATAAATAGAAAACGAATTATCATACATAGCATCTTAAAGCAGCCTCAATTAGAGAAGTGTAGTTCATGCTTATTTCTCATGCCATAAGCCGCCATGATAGACCGCACGTTAGTCGATCAGTCTTTACTCATAACTGACCTGAATTCACCTACAGAAAACAAGATGGCTGTGCCATAGTTAAATTAGCTTAAGAGAACTCGTTAAATCATAATAATTAAAGAGAAGCGACCATGACAAAAATAAATACTGGTGCAATAAAACCACGTCATATGCAATTTGATACTCAAAGCATGGACATGCCGCAATTTGCCATCGAAGACAACTCACTCATAAGCACTTTCTTCTATGCTTTGTCGGCTATGTTTCCAGAAGGAGAACGCTTTTTTATACACTCTGTACGTCATTATCAAAAATCCATTAGCGACCCCGATATGATCGCCAATATCAAAGGTTTCATCGGACAAGAGGCACATCACGGCCGTTGTCACGATGACCTAAATGACGAAATAGAAAAGCTGGGCATCCCCATGACCATGATTTCAAACAGCATGAGTGCACGCGTTCACATGCTAAAGAATCGATTTGGTCCAGAACGTCAATTGGCCCTCACCGTTGCGATGGAACATTTCACCGCTAGCCTAGCCGAGTTTATTTTAGAAAATCCTGAAGTGCTCAACCAAGCACCAAAAACATTTCGCCAAATGATGTTATGGCATTCTGTCGAAGAAATTGAACATAAAGCGGTAGCCTTTGATGTCTATCGCCAACAAGTAAACAATGAGTGGATGCGCCGCCGCGTCATGGTCGTTGCTATGATGTCTTTATTTTCACGTATTACGATGTTTCAAATTCGTATTTTATGGCAAACCAAACACATGCCAAGCATCAGTGAGTGGCTGGGAGCTACACGATTTTTTTGGGGCAAAAAAGGAATTTTACGCGCCAACTTTCAAGGCTTGAAAAAGTTTTTCCAGCGAGATTTTCACCCAAATGATATTGATCAGTCTGCTTTGATCGACGGTTGGGAAGAGAGATTTCCAGAGGTTGCAGCGCAGCAAGTTTAACAAAACCTCACACGCATCTCCGTTCAGGGAAGGTCAATGCGCACTTGTTACGACAAGTGCGCACGATAAAACAACTACGCTTTCTTCGTCTCCAGCGCATTTTTTAAATCGTTAGGTGTCATTGGAATTTTACGCAAGCGTACGCCCACTGCTTGATAAATTGCATTCGCAATCGCCGGAGCGACGGGTGTTACCGCAGGCTCACCCAATCCAGACGGTGGCAATTTGCTCGGAATGAACTCAATTTTTATCTCTGGGGTTTGGCCTAAACGTAACGGCGTATAAGTATCAAAATTTGAATCCTTATACTGCCCCTTCGCTAGCTCAGTACCTTCATGCAGCGCCATGGATAATCCCCACAATGCCGCACCCTGACACTGAGCTTCAGCACCATTAGGATCAACAATAATACCCGCATCAATGGCGATATAGAGCTTCTCGACATTCACCAAGCCGTTATCTCTATCCACATGAACTTGAACGCCACAACCAACCCAGGTTGGCATTTCACGTTCTTGTCCAAACGTCGACGCAATACCAATGCCTGAATCTTTAGCTTGCGGTTTACCCCAGCCAATCATCTCAGCGGCTTTTTTCAATACTGCCGCCTGACGAGCTGCCCCACCTTTAGCAATCGGGGTATGTCCGGCATTTCGGCCTTTTGCAATCAAGCGATCTAAACGAAACTGTAATGGGTCTTGGCCAGCATGATGCGCCGCCTCATCCATAAAACTTTCCACTGCCCAACCCGTCCAACCTGGGCCAACTGAACGTAACCAGCCAGGTCTAAACGTCGCGATAGCAAGATCATTTGAAACCGCTCGCACTTTTTGCGCACCCACACTGTACCAGTGATCAGCACCCGCAATTGAGAAAGGATCAAACGGCTCATCATTCACACCCTTAGGCATAAAGCCGGGAGCCAATACTTGTGTCGGCCAACCCGCTGCAGCATGGTGCTCCATCGCTGTAACCGATTTTTTGTCATCAAACGCCATTTTTAATTGCTGAACCGATGACGAGCGCGCGCTATCAAAAAGCATATCTTGGGCACGGGTTAAGACCATCTTAACGGCTTTACCACCTAACGCTTGTGAGGTTAATGCGGCAGGAATGGTATAATCGCCATTCAATCTGCGACCAAAACCACCGCCCATCATATAACTACGCAGCACGATATTCGCTTCATCTTCACCCAGCGCTTTTGCCAGTACAGGAAGCGTCAGCGACTGCCACTGACAACCTGAATGAACTTCCCAAATACCGTCTGGGTTTTTAAATACCAAGGCATTAAGAGGCTCCATCTGGGCGTGCAATACCGTACTGGTAATATATTCTTCAGCAATTTGACTGCTCGCATTCTCAAATGCGGCTTCAGTTTTAACATTGCCTGTATCTAAAATACTGCCCTTACTTTGATCAGCCAGTAGCTTTTTACCGTGGGCAATAATATCGGCCTCAGATACCGTCGCAGTATCGCCCACATCCCAAGTCACCTTCACCAACTTCGATGCTTTTTGCGCGGCCGTAAACGTGCTAGCAATCACCATTAACCAGCCTGGCACGCTATCGCTGGTATCATTAAGCACAATTGTTTGTTGATAACCCTTAACCGCTTTGGCAGCAGAGTCATCAAACTTAACTACGCTAGAACCATAACGCGTCGGTGGTAAAATTGGATTCGCGTAAACCATGCCTTCAATTCTGGCATCAATACCGTAGATCGTTTTACCGTCTGTTTTATTAGCGATATCCAGCGACATCACTTCCTTACCTACCATCTTCAAATCAGCATTTGGCTTAAGTGGTAAGGTTTTTAATTCTTCTTCGCTAAACTGACGCGTCAATCCTGAAGCCACTAGTTCGCCGTACGAAAAACGGCCTTTGCGCGAAGTGATCTTGCCATTAACGGCTTTACAGTCTTTTGCGGCAATACCCCATTTTTTAGCGGCGGCTTCAAGCAAGGCCGTTCGACCAGCAGCCCCTGCTTGACGATACACCGGCCAACTTTGAGAAATAGACCAACTGCCGCCCGTTACCATGTAGCCCCAACGAGGATCACTATCAACGTGGATGATTTCAACATCATCCCAATCAGCTTCCAGCTCGTCCGCCAGAATACGCGCAATGGCCGTGCCCACATGCTGCCCCATCTCAGAGCGCATAATATTCACTTTCACCTTGCCCGCAGTATCAATCGAATACCACAAAGAAGGTTCGTAAATATCCCCTTCCGTCGGCAAGACCTGACCATCAGGACTCGCAGGATCCATCGCGGACATCGCCGTGCGAGGGAAACCAAAGCTCACACCCACGGCCGTCATGGAAATTAAGAAACCGCGACGGGTCATCCCCGTCGAACCACGCTTAGGCAGTCTGCTCATCATTGTTCTCCTTGATTACGTTGGCAGCTTCATGAATAGCACTACGAATACGCACATACGTCATGCAGCGACATAAATTTCCGCCCATTACCGCATCAATATCTTTATCCGTCGGGCTTGGAATATCTTTCAACAAAGCGGCTGCTTGCATAATTTGACCTGACTGGCAGTAACCACACTGTGGAACCTGCAAGTTTTTCCAAGACGCTTGTAACGGGTGATCACCGTTTTCAGACAACCCTTCAATGGTTGTAATCTCTGCACCTTCTACCGCTGAAATCGGCGTAATGCACGAACGTGTTGCGCGCCCACCGACATGCACAGTACACGCGCCACAAGTGCCAATGCCGCAACCGAATTTAGTGCCCGTCATGTTCAGCTCATCACGAATCACCCAAAGTAGAGGTGTATCACTCTCTACATCGGCGGTCATCGGCTTGCCATTTAAAATAATCTTTGCCATTGCCACTTCTCCAGTGAATTAATGCTCGAATCGAGGTTGATTACGAATTTCGCCAACTTTCTTTTGTAACTCAGACCAAGGTTTCCCCCCGGCCTCCTGACGTAAATACGCCACGATGGCACTGATATCAGCATCGCTTAACGCATCACGGAATCCAGGCATAACCACACCGTGAATACCTTGATCGCTGCGCACACCATCCAGAATGACATTCACCAAGTTCGTCGGTTCATCAAGATGAGCTGCAGAACCAATGGTGATTAATGGACGACCTTTCACCAACGCATCCGTATTGTAATGACACGCTTGGCAAGCGGTTGCATACAGGCGTGCACCTTCATCAAGTCGCTGATCAGGTTGTTTATGTTGTGCCGTAACCGCTAACGTTAAGGCATTGCTTGCAGCAGAATCATCTTCATTATTGCCTGCTAAATCAGCGAAATAAACGCTGAGTGCCTGAACATCACTCACCGGTAATTCTGTTAACCCTCTATGCATCACTGGCGCCATTGGCCCTGCAGCACTGCCATGAAGAGGGGAATTCCCTGTGGTCAGATATTCGAAGAAATCTTGTGCACGCCAAGGAATAGGCGATTTACTGGTCGACGTTAACGAAGGTGCAATCCAACCATCAATAGGTGCACCTTGATACATTTGATCATACTTTTCGCCCCCTAAAAGATTACGAGGCGTATGACACGCTCCGCAGTGGGCAATACCTTCCGCAAGATAAGCACCACGATTCCACTCATCCGATTTATTAGGGTTTGCTTCAAAGACCGTCGTATCGGCAAATAGCAATTTCCAGCCTGCTTGCAGACCACGAATATTCAATGGAAATGGAATACCATTTTTCTTCTTAAACTGCTCAACCGCAGGTACTGAGGTCATGATATAAGCATAGATAGCGCGAATATCATCATCACTCATCTTATTAAAATGCTCATAAGGAAATGCGGGTAACAAATGGCTGCCATCACGGCTGATCCCTTCGCGCATAGCACGAGTAAAGGCCGCTTCTGACCAACCACCAATACCCGTTTCAACATCGGGAGTAATATTGCTGGAATAAATCGTCCCAAACTCGGTATGCATTTCATAATTACCGGCATAAGGCGCACCACCAGGTGGGGTATGGCAAGTATCGCAATAGCCCGCAGCGGCAAGAACCCTGCCTTGCTCAATAACGTCTGACGAATAGTCTTTGCCAATAGAATCGGTGCTAGCAGAAGAAGTAATAGGATCGATTGCAGGGTTCCACGCGAATACGCTGAATAAGCCCAGTCCCACAATAGCAGCGCCACATACGCCATAAACGATGCGTTTTAGCATATTTTATTGCCTTGTTTTTAAATAAAAGAGGGAAAGAAAAGAAAATTGATTCAATACATTTTCTCATCAAGTTTTAAGTGTTGTTAAATTTGTCAAATTTAAGCCTAATCAGTGAGAGAGGCTTTGTCCAGAAATCGCCCTTTAATTCAGAAATCGAGGTTTCGTTCAAAATCCGATATAAAGAGCTTACGACCCAAATAGAGGTAATCGCCAAATATAATGGCTCAAGTATAAAGAAGATATTGAAATACCTTTAGCATCAAAAATCGAACAGTGTTTCTACACTTTAGACAATAACAAGACGTGGAAGGAATAATGGACCTGAAATACTCACTCCCATTGCAGAAGTGAGTTAAGCATAATGGAATGTTTGGGCCTACTTGTCGAGCTCGCGTAATACCCGCACTTCACGTTGTGGGAAAGGAATCTCGAAGCCATGCTCTTGTAACGCTTCTAAAATCATCAACATCAAATCACCACCGACACGGTTCTTGCCATCGTCAATGCCTTCCATCCAAAACTCGACAAACATATTAATGCCAGAGTCACCAAAGCTATCAATCTCACAATCTGGACGTTCTTCAAGAGGCACACTGTCACCACTGAATACTTGCGGATGACTGGAGACAACCTCTTTAATGATGTCCACCAGCTTACGAATATCAGAATGATAAGCTACCGAAAAATCAACTCGATAGCGCTGATTTTTATCTTTATGGGTCCAGTTAATAAAGGTGCCGACAATAAACTTCTCATTAGGAACAACAATATCTTTACCATCAAACGTCTCTAACGTAGTCGCACGCATACTCAGCTGACGAACAATACCTTTGCTGCCGTCTTCCAATTCAATGTAATCACCAATAGACACAGAGCGGTCCAATAAAATAATAAAGCCTGAAATGAAGTTCGACGCAATGGCCTGTAGGCCTAAACCAATCCCCACACCAATCGCACCACCAAAAACAGCCAAGGCCGTTAAATTAATACCCATAACTTGCAATAGCAATAATGCGATTAGGGTAAAGATACCAATTTCAAAAAGCTTGGCGACCACCTCACGAGTACGAAGATCAAGTTTCTCTTGTTTACGAATAATCTCGCCACCGGTTTTATTTGTTGCACGACCAATCCAAAACAACAAAGAACCAAAAATCGCAACTCGCGCAATACCATAAGCAGAGATATCAATGTTGCCAACGGACAGTGAGATAGACTCTAAAATCTCAATTAAGCCAACCAATACATCAAGCAAGTGCAAGAATAAGATGGGCATTCCTACCCAGCGAAGTACCGCAGCAATAAACTGATTACTCACAAAATCACGAATAAGAGAATGAAATATAAATAAGATACCACCTGTCAGTGCGGTCTTTTGGATCCAAAGATGAGGCGCGTCTTCGCTATTTAATTCAATCGTGATTTTTAAAATCAAAACCGCTAATACAGGAGCAATATAACTGCCCAGCTTGCTCACAATCTTTTTTTGCAGGGTAAAGCTATTTTCGGATGAACGGCTATTGCTAAAAAATGGCACATACTTGCGAATCCGGTTAGAGACGATAATCGCAAGACCATAAATAATGAAAATAATCCCTATCTGAATATACGCTTCAGGCTGAGAAAATTCCGCTGATACACTACTAATAAATTGGCTATACAAACTGCTTAACTGATCTAATATCACGTTTAAAACCTTAAAGTCGTATTATTTCAACCATTGAAATGATGCATTGGACGATACTCATATTCATAATATTAGTCCAATGCAGAATGTCATAACGATTATCTATCTTGGGCTAAGCTGAAATACTGTTTAATCCAGCCATATATCATATTACTCGTAACCTCTTGAGCAGCCACTTGCTGATAATCATCACTTGGGTCTTGATCAGAAAATGTCAGTTGATAACGAATAATCTCGGGAAAATCATCATGCAATACCACTAAGATACGCTTATGGCTGGCTAAGCAATCAATGGTCATCACATCCGCAGGAATTCCCATTTTGCGCATACCTTGCATAACACCAATAACAGGATTGATATTTTCGAAATCTTGCTGAATTTTTTCATGCGCTTGGCTAGCAATATCTGACAGTGATAATAAGGCGGGGTTAGCATTCATTAATAGATCTTCTTTTCGGCAGGCTAGTTGATGATGAAATATCGCAGTCGCTTAGCAATCAGTCGCAATAATTGAATCTGTACGCTGTTTTTTAGAAAACTTAATAAGATCAATTATTTTATTCTGAATTGCAGGAAGGCTTCTAGATTCAACAGCCGCTTGCAAAGGCTCATTCAAAGACATGCCATAACTAAGATGACCCTTGCGCGTCGGAATAGACATTGATAATGGAATACCTTGCGCGACACCGCCGCCAATTAACTCAATAGCGAGGGAACTGGTCATGACTTTTTTAGCCTCACGAATTGGTTGAAAAATGATGCCATTTTCATCTGAACGCAATAAAATCCCAGAACGATCAGGTCGCCAATCATCTCCTAACTGCGCCATAAAACGCCATGCACAATGCCAATCTTGGCAAACAGAAGGTCTTTTCGAGTAAATATTACAACCGCCTTTTTCTACCATATGCGAACACGCTTGATTTTCTGGCTTTACAAAATCATCATCTTTTATAAGAAGATGAACGCAACACGCCGTACACTCTCCGCACTCACGACCTGGCACTAAATGAGATTCGTTATTTTCGCTCAATGTTCTTACCTAATATATTTGTAGCTAACATGCACATAGCCAATCGATGTATTAATAACTTATAACGCGGCATTGTAATATTCAGCAAGGCCGGTAAGTATGTTCGTAGTGGCTACTGATGACAGTATGAGTCCCATAATTCGGCTAATCACACTTGCACCACTGCTGCCGACAATGCGATTAATAAAGCCTGCTAATAGCATCAATATATAAACCAATACCAAAACAGAGAGCATCACTAAGGCCGTTTGAAATTGTTCCCAAACGCTAAAGACTGAATTTTTTGTTAATAATACAGCCGCTAACATAGCGCCAGGGCTAGCAATAGACGGAACCGCTAATGGAAATATAGCCGTTTGGCGATGCGAGTCTTCTAGCAATTTAATCTCTTCATCTGGCTTACTATCACCAAAGATCATATTTAGTGCGAATAAAAATAATACAATCCCACCCGATATTTGAAAGGCAGGTAATGGAATAGACAATGCGGTAAGCATTACCTCGCCCATCACTAAAAAGAAGAGTAAAACGCACGCGGAAACAATGGTCGCTAGTAGCGCAACTCGGCGTTTAGTTTTTGCATCGTATTGGTCGGTTACCGCAATAAAAACTGGCACAGTACCAATCGGATCAATAACCGCAAAAAACGTTATAAATACCGCTAAAATGTCGATCATTTAATAGTTTATCCAAGATAATAAAAATCGAAAATGCGCCCTCTACTGAGCGATTCCCTACTAGAGCCGATATTCGAACATATCGCTTATATTGTCAAACAAGAACACGCCGTTAAAAAAAAGCCCCCAATATTAAAATGAACATTGGGGGCTTAATTATGACGCTAAATCGTTACGCATTCAGCGCGCTATGATTCAAAGGGCTAAACAAGATCAAAACGATCCGCATTCATCACCTTGGTCCATGCCGCAACAAAATCGTGCACAAACTTTTCTTGGTTATCATCTTGGGCATATACCTCAGCATACGACCGCAGAATCGAATTAGAACCAAAGACAAGATCAACACGGGTCGCCGTCCACTTAACTTCATTAGTATCACGATCGCAAATGTCATACACGTTTTTGCCTTTTGGCTTCCACGAATAATTCATATCGGTAAGATTAACGAAAAAGTCATTCGTTAATGCGCCTTCACGATCGGTAAATACACCATGCTTAGTGCCTCCGTAATTCGTGCCAATAACACGCATACCCCCCACTAATACCGTCATTTCTGGTGCCGTTAGCCCCATCAACTGAGTGCGATCAAGCATCATTTCTTCAGGGGTCACACTATAATCCGCTTTCAGCCAATTACGGTAAGCATCATGAAGAGGCTCCAATACTTCAAATGCATCCACATCGGTCATGTCATCCGTGGCATCACCACGCCCTGGGGAAAATGGAACAACCACATGACATCCAGCCGCTTTTGCTGCTTGCTCAATACCCAAATTACCGGCAAGAACAATAACATCCGCTAAGCTCGCACCCGTTTGTGCCGCAATCACTTCAAGCACTGTTAATACCTTAGCCAAACGAGCAGGTTCGTTACCTTGCCAATCTTTTTGAGGCGCAAGACGAATGCGCGCGCCATTCGCTCCGCCACGCTTATCAGAACCACGGAAAGTTCTAGCGCTGTCCCATGCCGTCGATACCATCTCGTTAATGCTCAAACCGCTCGCGGCAATTTTGTCTCTTACCGCTTGCACATCATAATCAGTACTGCCTGCTGGCACAGGATCTTGCCAAATCAATTCTTCTTTAGGCACGTCTGGACCAATGAAACATGCTTTTGGTCCCATATCACGGTGGGTCAATTTGAACCAAGCGCGAGCGAAGACTTCAGAAAAGTAAGCAGGATCATTGTAGAACTTCTCAGATATTTTCCGATATTCAGGATCCATTTTCATGGCCATATCGGCATCCGTCATCATTGGATTTTTTCTAATCAAAGAATCTTCAACATCTACTGGCTTATGCTCTTCCTTAATGCCAATAGGCTCCCACTGCCAAGCACCGGCTGGGCTCTTGGTTAACTCCCACTCGTAATTCAATAATAATTCAAAATAACCGTTATCCCACTGAGTAGGATTCGTCGTCCACGCACCTTCAATACCACTGGTCACTGCATCACGACCAATACCGCGCTTGGTCTTGTTCAACCAACCAAAACCTTGATCTTCAATCTCTGCGCCCTCTGGCTCAGCTCCTAGCTCTTCGGCATTACCATTACCATGAGCCTTACCCACCGTATGGCCACCAGCCGTCAACGCAACCGTTTCTTCATCATTCATCGCCATACGCTCAAACGTCGTACGAATATCATGCGCTGTTTTCAGCGGATCGGGATTACCATCAACCCCTTCTGGATTAACATAAATCAATCCCATCATCACTGCGGCCAAAGGATTAGCCAAATTTCGTTCGCCGGAATAACGGCTATTTTCACTATCACTAGGTGCAAGCCACTCTTTTTCGGCCCCCCAGTAAGTATCTTTTTCTGGATGCCAAATATCTTCTCGCCCAAAGGCAAAACCAAAAGTATCTAAGCCCATCGATTCATAAGCCATGGTACCGGCATAAGCAATTAAATCGGCCCAGCTAAGTTTGTTACCGTATTTCTTTTTGATAGGCCAAAGAAGGCGACGAGCCTTATCTAAATTACCATTGTCAGGCCAAGAATTCAGTGGCGCAAAACGCTGACTACCCGTGCCAGCACCACCACGACCGTCGGCTATACGATACGTACCCGCAGAATGCCAAGATAAGCGAATCATTAACCCACCATAATGGCCCCAATCTGCCGGCCACCATTTTTGACTGTCGGTCATTACATCAAGGAGATCTTTTTTCAGCGCCGCAACATCCAACTTCTGAAGGCTTTCACGATAATTGAAATCTTCCCCCATAGGGTTTGTCTTACGATCATGCTGATGCAAAATATCTAAGTTAAGCGCTTTGGGCCACCAACTCATATTCGACATACCGCTTTCCGTAGCGCCACCGTGCATTACTGGACATTTGTTATTCGACATAGCTGAATCTCCTATTTACCACATGGAATTATGCTGCAATCAACATAAATTGTATCTACTCTCACTACTATCAAGCATTTCAATTCATACCTAAAACAATTAATATCTATAACACTAATAGTTTTAGACTATCAATAAAGTTTAATATAGATAGCGCACGTTAAAAGCCGTTAATAATGTATAGCACACCTTGGCGAATAACTTTTACCCAGCAATACGAACAATGCTTCCCTCTATTTATCGTACAATGAATGAAAGAATTTTTGATGACACATAATGATGAAGTGTAATGATGAATGAAGTAGAGCATTTAATTATTGGTGGCGGCATTAGCGGTTGCGCAATGGCCCGCCAATTATCAAAACGCCAATTGGATTTCAAACTAATAGAAGCACAAGCCTCATTAGGTGGGCGCATACAAAGCACCGAGCAAGGCTTCGACCTAGGGCCAACGTGGTTTTGGCCTCATCAATCGGCTGTTGAATCGCTGTTGGCTGAACTGAATATTGAATTCTTTGAACAATATTCCCAAGGCGACTACGTCTACCAAGCAGCACCAAATAGCCCGGTAAGCCGAGCGAGTGAACAACAGTCTATGTTGTCGTATCGAATCAAAGGTGGCATGGGGGCAATCATCAGCGCCTTAAAAAATGAACTACCTGACGAGCGTATCTTATTGAACGTCCCCGTTACCGCCATTAATAAACTCAACAACCGCTGGCTTATACAGCTGGCTAATGGCGACATTCATTCTTGTAAAAAATTATGGCTTGCCATGCCACCACGAAAAATAGCCCCCTTATTTCTAGCGGCCGATAGCCGTCTATTAAGCGATGCACTCATTGCACACTTACAAGCACAGCAAACATGGATGTCTGCCCAAGCTAAATTTGTCGCCGTTTATGACAACGCATTTTGGCGCCAAACAGGCTTATCGGGGCAAGGTTTTAGTCGGGTTGGCCCCATGGTAGAAATTAACGATGCCAGTGGTGCAAACAGCTCATCGGCAGCGGCATTATTTGGATTCATCGGTATACCCGCAACACAACGCCAATCAATCGATGAACAACAAATCATCAATGCCTGTATCGCTCAGCTAGGTAAATTATTTGGCGAAGCCGCACTCGCCCCCATTAGCACCCACTACACAGACTGGGCGAGCAATAAATTCATCTCAAGCAGCGCAGATATCGCAGAGCCTTCACAACATGCCCATTTTGATAAAAATAGATTTAATGCCGAACTAAAAGAAATGAACCTAGGTTTAATCGGTGCTGAATTTTCACAAAACGAACCTGGTTACATCGCAGGCGCGATAGACCAGGTGAATGAGCAAGTAGATAATTTATAAAACACTCTAGGCTAGCGCTATTTCAAACATCACATGCTGATACTGCAATCGTAATGCCTCTAGTGTTTCTTTTCTTATATTTTCAAGTTCTTTAGACCCTATTCGATCTATTTGTTCGGCACTGATGTAGGCGACAATAAAATAATTACTGCCTGTTTTAGAAATGTAACTTTCTTTCATTATGTTTGTTTTTAGCGAGTCATTAAGAATGCATTCAATTCTTTGTTTCTCTTTTTTATTCTGTAATGTGCCGCCTGCCATTTCAACGAATGAATCACGTGCAAGTAAAATAGGATCTTTCACTAAGATTAAAACTAAGACAATGACCAACAGGGCATCACCTACATAATACAGAAAACCGAAGTATCCATTAGCGTCTAAGAATCCTATCGAAAAAAGCACAATACCTGTCGACAGAGACATAATTGCATCTGTTTTAGAGCCAATATATTCAGCTCTTAAAATCATACTAGAATCATTAATTTTCTTATTTTCATGACGACAATACAGTGCCAAAGGTACACACATAATTAACATCACCAATGTATAGACCAATACCGTGCTGGTATTCAAGGCATCAACAGGTGAGTCATTCAAATAATGCGATATCCTTGAGATACTCATAATTAAGGCGACCAGCAATATGCCGATAACCATTAAGCCTTTACCAAATGAGAACAACGCTTCGTATACATACTGGCCAAACGGAAAAGTCTCGGTTAGTTTGGTTTTTATCATCGTAATTCGAATAGCGATCAAGGTGATAAAAAAGGCAATAAACGAATAATTTCCATCGAGAAGAATGGCTTGAGAGTGCGAGAAGTGATAAGCCACCCAGCCACTAAAAGCCATCATTAAATTGATAATCGCACTAGCGTACAGCGCTTTTTTTTCTACAATTGATCGTGTCATAACATCATTTTAAACGTACGTATTTTTATTAAGCTTGTGCAAGCTGTAGCTTTATTTTTTTCCAATCCCAATAAGAACTTAAAAGGTATAAACAAATAAATAAGGTTGCCCACCACTCAGCAATTTTAGTACCGCGCGGCATCTGTTCGCCAATCGAGTTCGCTACAAACGCGACAAGTACAATCCAAATCAAAACAAACAAGACGGTTTTAATTTTAAAAGAAGGTACTTCTAACAAGCCATTTTTACGGCCTCGCCACATAAGGTAATAGTGGAACGATAACGCTAATAAAATGCCTTCAAAAAAGGTATTCGCACCTCGAACATGAACTGAAAAAGAACTTAATTCTTTGCTAGAGCCTAAAGTCGCAGTACTCACGACCAAACCAATCCCCGCCAACATGCCAAAAAAGGTCATTAAATTTAAGTTAATTCGGCCAGCACGTGATTGAATACTCGGTTGCAACCATACCCGCATGCAATGCCACCACACCAAAATCAGCACACTGGCACTGATCATACCGCCACGAAAAATGAACCCCGCATCGCCAGCAAGACCCGTATGAGTGATGTCGGTACAACCGTCAATAAACGGCACACACACCTCAACCGTTTCTTGGCTTATACCGACCCAATAGGTCAAAGCAATGGTACCTGTAGAAAAAATAAAACTGGCGAGTGCAATCAGTTGCCCAAATGACATGGCGATACCTGTAATTTCATGAATATTAAAAAATAGCGCTGCACAAAAATAGCGCTGCACGATGGTGAATGTATTCAGTCATCGTGAGCGCTATATTACCAGCTAGACGTGCTTAGCTGTACTATTTAGCCGTTCTATTTAGCGGTGCTACTTAGCCGCCGCAAGAGCCTGTTCGATATCCGCAATGATATCGTCAACGTGCTCAATACCGACCGAGATACGTACCATTTCACGGCTAACACCCGCAGACTTCAGCTCTTCATCATTCAGCTGACGGTGAGTCGTGCTTGCAGGATGACAAGCCAATGATTTCGCATCACCAATGTTTACTAAGCGCTTAACCAGCTGCAAAGCATCGATAAACTTAGCACCATTCGCTTCGCCGCCTTTGATACCAAAGCTTAAAATTGCAGAAGGCTTACCATCAACAACCTTCTTAGCCAGCTCGTAAAACTTATCACCTTCAAGACCGGCGTAATTAACCCACTCAACCATATCGTGAGCCGATAAATATTTAGCGACTTTTAAAGCATTCTCAGTATGACGTTCCATACGCAAGCTTAATGTTTCCAAACCTTGCAGAATGATAAACGCATTAAACGGAGAAATCGCCGCGCCCATATTACGTAAAGGTACTACGCGTGCACGCCCAATAAACGCAGCCGGGCCAAAAGCATCAGCATATACAACACCGTGATAAGACGGATCAGGTTGGTTAAATGTTGGGAAGCGTGGATGATCTTTCCAAGGGAATTTGCCTGAATCAACAATCATGCCGCCAACCGACGTGCCATGACCACCAATGTATTTGGTTAATGAATGAACAACAATATCAGCACCTTGCTCGATCGGGCGGCATAAAATAGGCGTTGCTACGGTGTTATCGACAATCACAGGAATACCGTGCTTGTGCGCCATGTCAGACAAGGCCTGAATGTCGACAATATTGCCCGCAGGGTTACCGATAGATTCACAGAAAAGGGCTTTGGTATTATCATCAATTAATGCTTCAAGGCCAGCAAGGTCATCACCTTTCGCCATACGCACTTCAATACCTTGGTTAGGCAGCGTATGAGCAAAAAAGTTATACGTGCCGCCATACAACTGACTAACACTTAAAATGTTATCGCCAGCGCGGGCAACGGTTTGAATCGCCGCGGTAATCGCCGCCATACCAGAAGCAAATGCCAAACCACCAATGCCACCTTCCATTTCAGCAACACGTTTTTCTAACACGTCGTTGGTTGGGTTCATGATGCGCGTATAGATATTGCCTGGTTCTTTTAGATCAAACAGATCTGCACCGTGCTGAGTATCGCGGAAGCTATAAGAGGTTGTTTGATAAATAGGCACCGCGACTGCGCGTGTTGTTGGATCATCTTCAAAGCCAGCGTGGATTGCCTGAGTTTCTAATTTCATGCCTTGCCTTTCCTTCTAGTGTCATAAGTTGATTACATTCCCCATGATACTAGCAATAAGACTATTGGCTGTCATTGATGACAATCCATAATTGACAAACAATTAGCCGTAAATTTATTAGCGTGAGTCCCAACATAGAGTGTTTCAGTCACCGTATGCTCTAGGGCATGTACATTCACGCTTGCAATGTTTTTAAATGCACTTTGTTTCAACAAATAGTTCTTTTCATACTCCATTGGCGACAAGCCATTATATAATTAAAGAATATCTAGTGAACTAGGGGGATTCAAATATTACAGCCTGCTTTGAGTGATAGGAACCTGCAAATATTGAACTTCGCCTCTGCGTGAAATGCTCAATTCAATTTGATCAGCCTGATTAAAAATCGATGCTTTAAACGCATCGTAGCTATTAATTGCATTCACATTCTGAGCGTTAATCGCCAAAATCACATCGCCACGCTCAAAGTCATTCGCTTTTAATATATCAAAAAAAGCACCCTCGCCAATTTGATAACCACAATAAGCACCATCACAAGAGTGTATTAATCCCATCTCACTCAGCAAAGTATCATAATGCAATTCATATTCTTGCAAGACACCATCAAGGATTTCAGGCTGCAAATTACCCAGCGTATATTGCAACTGCTCTTTATAAACCTCGGCTTCAAGATGATCTTCTGAAAGATCAGGAACCTTAACCGCAAAACCATCAAAAACACGTTCAATCGTAGCAGGCGGTTGCGTTGGCTTCTCATCATCACTGCCTACAAATCGCTCGTCATTGCCAATGACTTCCAATTCTTGCGCATACTCTAAATGATAACTATCTAGTTGACTGGATTTTGGAATAATCGGTTTTTCAACAACCAACCCAGACTGATTTTCTGGCATCAAATTCACGGCTATAGCAATAAGCGCTATACCGCATAATCCGACAATGAATAACGCTGTCTTTTTCATAATCTGCCTACTTGTTAAAAACTTTCTGGAATGCCTGCGTAGTATCACCGGCTTCGTTAACTGTATAAGCCGTTAACGTAAACTGGTCACCACTGATTAAGCCGTGGAAATATCCCCATTGCTGATCGTAGCTGTCCCAGATCGTCTGAAATTCAGGTGATTTTTCACGCTTACCATTATTCTTAGCCGCAGCTCCAGAAATCGCCTGAAACGTCGTTCCGCATTTTCCATCATCATCTTGCTGTGCGCTTAATAATTCCAAAGCGTGCTCATGACCGGCAAAGAAAAAATCAACATCATCACACAAAGCTTTCTGCACAAACTTTCGATAAGGCTTATTACCTTGCAATAAAACATCATTGCCATGATGGCCATTTGTCATATAAGGATGATGAGCAAAAGCAAATTTCCACTGCGCAGAAGAATCAGAAAGAACGTTTTGAATCCACGAGGTTTGCTGCTTTACATACTTGCCATTCGGCCACCAATACGGGCTGAATAATGGTGGTAAATAGGCATTTTGTGGATTTGAATCCACCGCTATAAATAAGGCATTTTGCTGATCAGCCTCAAAAGAATAATAACGGCTAGGCATGCGCCAACGAGGGCTGTGTTGGGTATATTCTACTTCGCGGAATCCGCGCTGGTTAAAACCACCATCTCCCGGAACGATGAGGCTATTATCGTGGTTGCCTTGCACCATAAAAAAGGGAATATCAAAATCTTTATAAGGGTCTTCGAATTTCGTTTTGAATTGAACATCGGTAACAGATTTGGGGCCGTATTCGTAAATGTTATCACCCAAGCCTAATACAAAATCGCAAGATACTTGGCTACAGGTCTGCGCCATAGAAGCCGCGACTCGGTACTGAGAAACCTGCCCAGTACCAGAATCTCCCATAACAATGAAGCCAGAGTCCGCAGAAACAGAAGCAGTAGCCCCCAATAGAGCAACAGAGAATAAAGCTTTAGGCGAAATCATCGTTAATATCCTTAAAGTATTAGTAGTGAGCCATAAAAAGTAGCACGTTCGTACATACTAGAGTATTAATAGGTCAGTTTTATGACACATTGGCCCAAATTGAGCTGTTTTATCGAACGACTAAGTTTTTAAGCTATTCACCATTCGCGTAAGAACAATAGAAAAAATACTACGCTCCTAGTAAAGGCAGATGTTTAATTTTTTTATAATTCAGTGATAATTCAAGGCAGTGGCGTATTAATTCAATAGGAATCGGCTCATTTAGAGTTAATATAATCGCGCGGTTATTTTGAATAGGAGGTTTCAAATAGTAAAGAAGAAAACATTTAATGTCTGCACTAAGAAGCCCAAATATAATGATTAAGACCGCCTCACCGCAGCCTAAAAATTTAGCGATATGGTTAACTCATAGAACAAATTAAAAGGTAGAAATGACAAAGCCATGACAAGACAATGAAGCATTGATGACATGACTTTGAAGGGAAAGTCCAATTTAAAATTTAGTTAATCGGCCCTAGATCTAAGCTATAAACACCATACCCATCAGCATCGAGACTAGAATAATTAAGTGCAGGGTTTTCTCCAGCAAAAGTCTGTGCTGCATCCTTGCTCGATCCTTTAAAGACGACACGTGTATTGGCTAACGGAGTAAAAGACCAGTTGCCATCAGCTGAAGGATCAAAGCCCGTTTCAGGATTTTCGTTCGTGCTAAAAATCAAATAATCTGCAACCGCCTGACGATTCTCATTCGGTGCATCAACCACAATTTTTTCACTGCTAATACCTGGGAAATTCCCACCACCCGAAGCACGATAATTATTAGAAACCACTAAGAATTTCTGCGTGAGGTTAATGGGCTCACCTTGATACGTAATATTTTTAATACGACTGTTATTCACATCAACCAAGTTACCCGACTTGTCGTAACGTGCAGCTTGGCTAACATCGATTTCGTATTCAATACCATCAATCACATCAAAGTTATAACTTGGAAAATCTGAATTAATTAACTCAACATTTTGGCTACCAGCCGCAATAGTATTGAATTGTCCTGCCGACATTTCTAACCATTGCTTAACTTCTTCGCCATTCAGCTGCAGAACTTTTAACGTATTAGGGTAAATATACAAATCCGCGACATTGCCATAAGAAACATCACCGGCCGACAAATCAGTAAAATCATCCGCTCCACCACGACCCGCACGAAACGGAGCACCAACAGAAAGAATCGGCAAACCTTCAAGCTCAGTACCTTTAACAATGGTTTTTACGTACCAAGCCTGTGCATCTGTTACAACTTGAATCGAAGAATCGTCTTGCACTAATGCAAAAAAACTATTGATAGGCTGAGATATTTTAGCAAAAGGATCACTTACCCAAGAATTCACCAACTCATGATCGTGCTTAACAGCCTCTTCAATACCTGCATGCGATTCCACCAATGAGGTAACAGAACGGTCGGGGTTTGACTGAGAAATTGCTTTCAAAATAGATTCGCTATCAGTAACAGACCAAACATCATCCGCACTCTTTTCCAACGTTAAATCGATGTACCCTAAATATTTACCCCAATAGCCTGGCATAACAGCAGCCACACCATTAATAGTCCCCTTCACATTATCCACACCGGCTAAATTGTCATAACTGCTATGACCAGGAAAATTGCGATGAGCATGACCAAACATAATCGCATCAATACCTTCGACTTGTGATAAGTAGAAGCTCGCATTCTCATCACCTCCTAAACGCTCACTCGTCACCAAGCCAGAATGAGGAATCGCAATAATAATGTCCGCGCCATCCGCTTTCATCATAGGTACATAATGATTCGCCATATCGACAATATCTTTTGCTTTTACTCGCGTCTCAAGATTATTTTTATCCCACTGCATTACCTGTGGAGGCACAAAACCGATATAACCAATGGTTAGTTGATGAGCATCGCCTTCCGCATCGAGAACATTTTTTTCTTGCAAAAGGTAAGGCTTAAAATACGGAATATCGTTCGTATCATCATTGTCATGATCATCAAAAAAAACATTCGCAGAAGTATAAGGAAAGTTAGCATCATCAATAGCTTGCTTTAAAAACGGAAGGCCAAAATTGAACTCATGATTACCAATATTAGCCGCATCATAATTCAAAAGATTCATCGCTTTATAAATAGGATGAACCTCATTTTCCTCAAGCCCTTTCACCTTAGCAACATAATCACCTAACGGGCTACCTTGCAGTAAATCACCATTATCAACCAGCACACTGTTTTTAACTTCAGCCCGGGCAGATTGAATTAAAGTCGCAGTTTTTACCAAGCCCACAGAGTCATCAACAGCACCTCGGTAATAGTTATAATTCATGATATTCGCATGTAAGTCTGTTGTTTCCATGACTCGCAATACAACTTGGCTAGGTTCTTCCTCAGCAACAACCTCAGGTGCAGCAGCAGAATTATTAACAGCAGGCACTTTTTCTGAGCTACTGGATTTATCGCCACCACAGGCAGTAAGCCCAATAAAAAGTGACGAGTAAAAAGCCGCTTTAATAAAATGATTGTTCGGTATTTTCATGAGGTTCCTATCCATTTGATTATCTTGAACAAGATGCTAGATAGGAACTATGACAAATAGGTTAAGTATTTATGTTCTTTATAAACAATATTGATATTAGTCTATGAAGAATCACGAAGAACAGCTCAAATGAGATAATCCACCTATCGCAAAAAACTCTGACGGTTTTAAACGATAGTATTTATCTTCTATTTCCTGCGGCTGCTCTGCATAAGGATTCGTCATTACGTTTTGCAATTCTTTAATTAAAGAATAATTCCCAGCCGTTGCTTGCTGATAAGCAGGCTTAACAAACCACTCGCGCAAAATGTATTTTGGGTTAACCAGCTTCATCTGTTTAGAAATCTCTTCATAAGATCGAGGCGAACTTGCATCAGCAGAGCTGTTTAGCCGCGACTTCCATTTTACTAGCCACGCTTCCCAGAGCGTATCCATCTCTTCGGTTTTTTGTGCACTATTAGTACTTGAGTGATTGTAAAAACTTTTCTTAAGAGGGCCAATATCATCAGGGATCGATGAAAGCTCACGGAAGAAAATTGTATAATCAACAGGGGTTTGCACCATCAGCTTTTGTAGCTCACTGAACAGCTCGTAGTCAAAACCTTCTCCCTCTTCTTCCAAGACCAACCCCAACTTAGCCGCCCACATTTTTTTCATTTGCATGCGCATAACGCTCTGAAATTCACCTTCAATTTTATCCAGCTCTTTCAGACATTCTTTATGCGAAACAACTAAGTGACGTAACGCCGAGCAAAACATAATGAAGTTACTTTCTGCAGCGTTGGGCTGATTCAAAAACGAGAAGTGACGACCGCCTCCCGTCCACGGCTGATAATACGGATTAAACACATCGCAAAAACCGAAAGGGCCATAATCAAGCGTAAAGCCACCGGCTGCGCAGTTATCACTATTAAAGTTACCCTGGCAAAAACCAATACGAATCCAGTTCGCTATTAAAGATGTCAGGCGGTTTTGAAACTCGCGCGCCAGCACCACCACTTTTTCAGCAAGGCTAAGCTGCTGATCGATAACATCAGTGTACTCACGATCAATCAAGTGCAGCACAATTTTCTCAAGCTCTTCCAGCGCTTTTGGATGTTCGTTATTACGAGCACGACGCGCAAAAAGTTCAAGCTGACCAACCCGAAGAAACGACGGTGCAACCCGTGTCGAAATCGCGACAGCTTCCGAAACCATCATATCCGGATTCTCCGCACGCGAGCCCTCAGAATACCAAGGTCGCTGTACTGTTTCTGATTTTGAAACGTACAAACTCAACGAACGAGAGGTCGGTACACCAAGAGCGTGCAAATGCTCTTGAGCCAAAAACTCACGAATGCTCGACCGCAATACCGCACGACCGTCTGCACCGCGACAATAAGGCGTGCGACCACCACCCTTCAATTGCATTTCCCAACGCTGGCCGTTGATCACCGCCTCAAGCACCGATACCGCACGACCATCGCCATAACCGTTGCCCGTTTGGAACGGACACTGCTGAATGTATTCCGTACCATAAATAGACAGTGCGTAACCCGTCGCCCACCCGACCTTACGCAACGGTTCAGGAACCTGAGAGATATCCCCAGAGAACATACGCATAAAATCAGCAGACTCCGCCAAACTGTCGGCAAAACCAAGTTCAGAAAACAAGCTTTGGCTGTGCGCTATGTATTCAGGGTCTTTGATCGGCGTAGGATTAACAGGCACATAATGCCCAGAGAAGACTTGGCGCGACCGATGGTCAATACCATCTTGAGTCGCGTGAGGATCGCAATTAAGCGTATCCATAAGAGAATAATTCGCCAACTTGGCAAGATCGTCAAGGGTCGAAACCCGTGGAGCTGTTTTCTCAGGTAGCGTAGTTGTCATAGTGGTATATACCAGAGTGTGTGAAGATCAATAATACGGTGTATTTTACCCCGTTATGAATACAGATATCTTCACTTATTACGTAAGCGAGCGCCTACAAACACTGGCGCCACAACGAATGGTAATGGCACAGTGCTTCACTAGGTATCTTTAATACTAATAGGCTGCTTAAACGTGAGTGTTCTATAAGGGAATGGGATTTCAATTTTAGCCTCATCAAGAGCCGATTTTATAGCGGCCACTACTTCATCTCTAGATACCCGAATGTCAATTGGCTTAGATCCAGTCCACCACGATACTTCAAAATTTATTGCTGAATCAGCAAACTCATTAGCGAATACTTCAATAGGTCTTGAGTCACTGATAACCGTTTCACATTCAGTAACTGCAGTTTTAATAATAGCCCTTGCGTCATCAACGTTTTCACCATAACCGACGCCACATGTAATGGTCGTTCTACGCTGTTCAATGTCTGTTCGAATCGTAAGTGGATTTTTAAACAGCATACTGTTTGGCAAAATAACTAATTCGCCATCAGTTTCGCGGATATGAGTTTCACGAACCAAAATTGCTTCAACAGTTCCTTCATAACCTTGGCAGGCGATAAAATCATTAATACGCATTTCACGGCGCAATAAAATAAGAATTCCGGCTAAAAAATTCTCAAATATATCTTTAAAAGCAAAACCAATAGCTACGGATCCTATCCCTAAACCGGCAAGCATCTTGGCGGGAGTCAAACTCGGAAAGGCAATAATTGCTGCTACCATCAGACCAAATATCCAGATACCTAATGATGAAAACAATACCATCAAATTGACCAAACTTGGGCGTAATTTCGTTCTGCTAAAGATTCGTTTTGTTAAATTTCCAGCTAACTTAGCAAAGAGGTAAGTCATTAAAATGATGAACACTGAAATAAGTAGCTGAGGTGTTAACTCAATCCCCGCCTGTGCCATCTCTTGTAATTTACTGACTAGAATATTGATTGGTTCCATTGGCATACCTGTTTTTCATCACATGTTTTTTAATTTAAAATCGTACTATTTCAGCACGAGTTCTTCCCAGCCAATTAAATATACGACAGCATTGAAATAAGTAAGATCGTAAAGATAGAGACTATGTATCTTCCACTATTTTCAGACTATATTCACCTGCTTCGTTTTCATCTGCGTATAAATTATCTTCATATCTGAACGTTGAAGGATCGGCATCGATTACTCTGTGCTCGCCCCAATAAACATGATTAGCATCTTTTGAAAAGCGATCTGAGATGATAGCAAAGGTCTCAGCATCTACACCAATAATAGCGATGCCATAATAAAAGACCTCATTTCCTATTCGGACAAATGTGTTCTCTTCTTTATCTAGAACAATCACATCTTCAGGCTTAACGTCTGCTAACTTTTTATTCCTACCATAAACGTCATTATTATAGGCGTAGAAGTCGTTAGTAATGTCTTCAATATCATCGCTAGGAACAAGTATTACCCTTGTTGCATCGAGATGAAGGGATTTCCATTTCCATATTTTTCCTAGCTCATCCGCGTCAGATCGACGAACCTCTGATGGCTTTTTATTATTAACAATACAGCCATTGTAATAGAGATTTTTTTGATCCTTTGAAATAGCATCATTTAATACTTTAAAGGTGTCTGAATCACTTTCTGGAATAGGCGTATTAAAATAATACGCTTGGTTTTTATCTTTTCTGTAATAAGGAGAAATAACCGTAAAACCATCAGGTACCATGCCTTCAACAATCTCGCCATGAGAATAGACATGCGATGCATCTACTGCGTATTCATCACTGATAATTTTAAAATCGTTAGCTTCATCACTAATCACTACTCCATGAAAAATCACTTGCTCGCCATGCCTAATGTAACCAGCGTTGGCGTTAGGGATGGCGGTAGGGGTCGCTTTACGGGGAATTTTTATATCGATGTAATAATACAAATAGTCTTTATCCATCGCGTAGGAACCAAGAAGATAAGAGAAAGAGGCAGGATCGGCACCTTCAATAATTTCTCCATAACAGAAAACTTTACCATCACTAATAAGATAACCAGAGTTAGCACTGTCTTCTGGAAGCTCAGAGGTAACAAGTGCTACCGAGTTAGGATTGGCACCTGCAACAGGTTTTCCGTCATAATAAATATTATTAATATCTTTTGCGTAAGACTGATCGATAACACTAAAACTGTCAGGGTCTGCTCCTTCTATCTCTGTGCCTCCGATTTGGAAGAAATTACCATCCAACACATAAATTACTTTACCGTCTTGCAGGTAATATTGATTACTTACACTGCTATCATAAGCCGTCGCATTATGTGTGCTTGGGCTATTTGCATAAAATGCAAAAGCAGCAACAACTAATACAGAAACAATAGACATAACTAGCAACACAATGCCAATCCACATAAGTATTTTCATTCATCTATTCCATAGCTATTCATTATATCAGAGAGCAAAGTAACATATTTATAGCGGCGTGTTTACGGGGCTGCTAATGATTAAAATACAGCGCGTAATTGATGCAGCTTCTTATAGCTTTCAATCAATCGTAAATGCTTGTCTAAACCTTCCA
>CAWVSY010000017.1:0-64008 GCA_963933055.1 uncultured Oleispira sp. | reverse complement strand
CTTGCCCCAACTGGCCAATTAAGCGACAATGACGCGCCATTTTTATCCGTCTGATGCTTCTGTCCTCACCTAGTGAGAGCAGTCACTGCAAAATCAGCAGGTCAGGCGCTGAATGCTAGTCTTAGAGGCTAGCATCAAACTTAATTTTAAAACCGTAATAGCCGGAGAGTCATTTCATGACATCACGTACAGAGCTTGCCAATGCAATTCGCGCACTGAGCATGGACGCCGTCCAAAAAGCAAAATCAGGTCACCCAGGCGCACCAATGGGTATGGCTGATATCGCTGAAGTTCTATGGAATGACTTCTTAAAGCACAACCCAGAAAACCCAGAGTGGGCTGATCGCGACCGTTTCATCTTGTCGAATGGTCACGGCTCTATGTTGATCTATTCGCTTTTGCACCTTTCTGGTTACGACCTTTCGATTGATGACCTGAAAAGCTTCCGTCAGATGGATTCTAAAACTCCAGGTCACCCTGAATACGGTTATGCGCCAGGTATCGAAACAACGACTGGCCCATTAGGTCAGGGTATCGCTAACGGTGTTGGTATGGCAGTCGCTGAGAAGGTATTAGCCGCTCAGTTCAATAAGCCGGGTCACGATGTTGTTGATCACAATACCTACGTATTCATGGGCGATGGCTGCATGATGGAAGGTATCTCCCACGAAGCCTGTTCTTTGGCGGGTACTTTAGGTCTAGGCAAGCTGATTGCTTTCTACGACGATAACGGCATTTCAATCGATGGTGAAGTAGAAGGTTGGTTCACTGACGATACAGTACAACGCTTCCAGTCTTACGGCTGGCAGGTAATTCCAAAAGTCGATGGCCATAATCCAGAAGAGATTCGTGCCGCGATTGAAAACGCGAAAGAAAATCCAGATCAACCGACGTTGATTTGCTGCAAAACCATTATTGGTTTTGGTTCGCCAAACAAAGAAGGCAAAGAAGATTGTCACGGTGCTCCATTAGGTGACGACGAAATTGCATTAACTCGTGAGCGTTTGGGTTGGAAGCACGGTGCTTTCGAGATTCCAGAAAACGTTTATGAAGGTTGGGATGCTAAGACTTCTGGTAAAGCGAAAGAAAGCAGCTGGAACGATAAGTTCGCTGCCTACGCTGCTGAGTTCCCTGAGCTAGCTGCAGAATACCAGCGTCGTATGGCCGGTGATCTTCCTGCTGACTTCTCTGCGCAAGCGGATGCTTACATTGCTGAGTGCCAAGAGAAAGGCGAAACAATTGCGAGTCGTAAAGCGTCTCAAAATACATTGAATGCGTTTGGTCCTAAGCTGCCTGAATTCTTAGGTGGTTCTGCTGATCTTGCCGGTTCTAACTTAACATTGTGGGAAGGCTGTAAAGGCGTGAGTGCAGACGATGCGTCTGGCAACTACATGTTCTACGGTGTTCGTGAATTCGCCATGAGCGCAATGATGAATGGTGTGGCTTTGCACAAAGGTTTTGTTCCTTACGGTGCAACGTTCTTAATGTTCATGGAATACGCGCGTAACGCGGTTCGTATGGCTGCATTGATGAAGCAGCGTGCAATCTTTGTTTATACTCACGATTCTATCGGTTTGGGTGAAGATGGCCCAACGCACCAGCCAGTTGAGCAGGTTGCGAGCTTACGTAATACACCCAACATGCACGCATGGCGTCCATGTGATGCGGTTGAATCGGCTGTTTCTTGGAAGTCTGCGATTGAGCGTTTCGACGGTCCAAGTGCGTTGATCTTCTCTCGTCAGGGTTTACCACATCAAGAGCGTTCAACTCAGCAAGTTGCTGATATCGCTAAAGGTGCTTACATCCTTAAAGATTCCATCAATGCTAAGACGGGCACTCCAGACGCTATCTTGATTGCTACTGGCTCTGAAGTGGGTCTAGCAATGGACGCAGCGAAAGCACTAGAAGCGAAAGGCAACAACGTTCGTGTTGTTTCTATGCCGTGTGCTGAAATCTTCTGCAAGCAAGATGCGGCTTACATCGAATCGGTATTGCCAGCGTCTGTTTCAGCTCGCGTCGCGGTTGAAGCCTTGCATAAAGATTATTGGTACAAGTTTGTTGGCCTAAATGGCGCGATCGTTGGTATGGATACGTTCGGTGAATCAGCGCCTATCGCTGATTTGATGAAGCACTTCGGTTTCACCGTTGAAAAGGTTGTTGCTGCAGTTGAAGGCGTACTTTAAGTACTCCTTCTACTAGCTAAGGGAAATAATAATGCGCATAGCAATTAATGGATTTGGTCGTATAGGGCGCAGTATTTTACGCGCGCTGTACGAACGCAATTTGCAGGATCAACTGCAAATCGTCGCCATTAATGAGCTAGCCGATATTGAATCGGTTAGCTATATGCTACGTTATGACAGTACCCATGGACGTTTTCCAGGCTCGGTTGAGTTAAAAGAAAACGACCAAGGTGCTGCCAATGGCATCGTGGTAAATGGCGATGTCATTCAAGTATTTCATGAGCCTGAAGTCTCTAGCTTGCCTTGGCAAGCCCTTGAAGTTGATCTTGTTTTAGAATGTACTGGTGTGGTGACTCATAGTGAGCATGCTGAGTTACATATAGTTCAAGGCGCTAAGCGTGTATTGATTTCACATCCGGCGGAGTCGGGTGTTGATGCCACGGTTATTCAAGGTTTTAATCAGCAAACGTTACATGCTGATCATAAAATCATTTCGAATGGTTCGTGTTCGACCAATTGCTTAATTCCTATCTTACAGCTATTAAATACGGAGTTTGGTATCGAACGTGGCATGACGACCACCATTCACTCGGCAATGAACGACCAGCCAGTGATTGATGCGTACCATTCAGACTTACGTCGTACCCGTGCTGCGGTACAAAGTATTATTCCTGTTGAAACTGGCTTAGCAATCGGTATCACTCGCTTGATGCCCGAGTTGGCAGGGAAGTTTGAAAGCCTACACGTACGAGTGCCCACAATTAATGTGTCGGTATTGGATGTGACGTTGCAGCTTAAACACGATGTAACGGTTGCGCAGGTAAACACCTTATTAAAACAGGCCGCAGAGAATGAGTTATCAGGCATTTTAGCCTTTACTCAAGAACCGCACGCGTCGGTTGATTTTAATCACGACCCACATTCTGGTGTAGTGGATGGCACACAAACCCGTATTAGTGACGGTTCATTAGTGAAGCTAATGATCTGGTTCGATAACGAATGGGGTTTTGCAAACCGTATGCTAGATACGGCATTGCAGCTATCGAAGCTTTAGCTTTAAAGGTACATTCTTTCTAAAGAGCCATGCTGCGGCAATCTTTCCAAACAACCCCGGTCGTTTGTTTTAATTGATTCAGTTCTGGTAAGGCAAATAAGGCCTTCGAATGAATATCATGGTAAAGAATAATGCCCTTGCGCCATAGCAGCATAAGAGTAATCACCCGATCCAATGCTTGCTGATTTGAAAGCTTCCGATTCCAATCCTGACTATCGATATTCCACAGCATCACTTGGCTATTATTCTTCGCTAAATACTCTGTCACTTGCGGTGTTCTCTGACCATAGGGCGGCCTAAACCAAAAAGGCGGTTCACTTATTTTGCTCAATAATGAAGAGGTTGTGGCGAGAGAGTCTTGCCATTCAGCCCACTTCTGATGTGACTTATGTTTAAAGCCGTGGGAGCCTAAGCATTGTTGACGATAGATTTCTTTTAAATTCTTGGTCGATTTCGCAATGCGCTCACCCATAACAAAAAAGAAGCTATGGATATCTGCTTTGTTGAGTAATTCTATTAAGTGTTCGGTGCCTTTATTATTGGATGGGCCATCATCAAAGGTTAATAAAAATTCATTATCTTTAAACTGGTGGCCAGTAATTTCATGGTGATTAAAGGTTTGAATTTCACTGCTAATTCTTGGAAATAAGGCCGCTAGACGAACCTGTTCGTATAAATAACGCTGATAAAATGCGCCGCTAGCCTGATACCATTTTTCCAATAGGGCTGCTTTCTCAGCACTTTCTTCATTTTTTATGCGGCTTAGTTGCTGCCAATTATCAGCAGTTCCACAGGTACTGCAGTCTTTGGCCGCGTGGTTATAATTCGAGAGCAACAAGTGTTTGGTTTGAGATAGCCATTGAGTAACAGAGGGGGCATTTATATTATCGATTAGGGTAAAGGCTTTGATGTCTTGAGCATGTTCAAGAGGCGTTGTGGCAATGATTTGAGCAAAGCGCTTTATTTCATATTGAGACGCTAGATTGTATTGTTGCGAAGACGATAGGCTGAATGGCCACAAGCTCCTATCTAGGGTGGCTATTTTTTCTGGACCTTTGGCGAGGCTTATACCAGGCAAAAGTAATGAGGCGAAAACAAATACTAGATAATGAGATAAACGCATAAATAAGACTCACCAAATAATTGATGGAAAACAGCAATTGGCACGCAGATAGCGCGGCGCAATTGCTGTTTTTGTAACAACTCAGCGAGTTGTATGGCGTGCAGTAAAGAGAGCTCGAGTTTACTTTAACTTCTCTTGCATACGCTTAATGCCCTTAGTATAGGCACTGTGCTGCTTCAAACTTAAGGCTGTTTGGAAGTGCGTTAGCGCATCTTGCCAATGCCCTTCCGCTTCATAGATACGAGCAATGTTATAGTGAGAGCTGGCTTGTACCCGGTTTTTGCTTTTACCAGACGCTAATTCAATGGCCTTACGATTTGCCCAAAGTGCTTCTGCTGTGCGGTTTAGCTTTTGATAGGTTAAGCCAAGATTGCTATAAGCTTGGCCATAGCTTGGGTAGATATTGATCGCATCTTGGAAACGATACATTGCATCTTCTAGCTTCTTCTCTTGATACAGTTTTTCACCTTGAGTATTCAAGCGCTTAGCACTGCTTTTAGTTGCAGATGAAATAATCAAATGAGTCTCGAAAGTATCGGCGCTGACAATGTCATCGAGGTAAGTTTTGAGTGGGTCATTATTCAGGTATGTATATAAATCGATGTCGTGGAAAGCGCCTTTTTCGTCGATACCAAAAACAACCCAAGCGGTGCCTGCTTTATTAGGCTTGGCATTGTAGCTTCTGATCATAGTTTGACCGACATATACTTCTACTCGAGCATGGCTATTGCTCATCGCAGTAGAGTTTGTTGAGCCAGAATTCGAATAGTCGTGTACTGCATACACATAACGTTGCCCGTCCAGTTTCTTCTCAATGGTGATCGTTTCTGGACCGTAGCTGGTGGTATCGTCAACGTCTAGATTGGTCTGAGTCCCATTTTTAGCACTAAAGAAAACATGGTTGTTGGGAAAGCTTAAATGTGAATCTAAATCTTTGGGAGCTTCTCCCCAGGTTAATACCACGCGTAGGCCATCTATGTTTTGCATGACTGGCGATAATGCGTAAGTGAAATCATCACACGGACATTTTGCGATCAGTGTCGAGTATCCCGCTTTCTTGATGATTAAGAGAGTATCCTGATCGTCAATGCTATCAATGCTTGCCTGACCATTGGCTTTTGACGTTGCACTTTTAGAGTTATCGCCAGTGCGCTGCATAATAACCTGGGCATCGGCAATGGGTTTATCTTTAACGACAGCGCTAAGAATTTGTATATTTGCGGCTTGAGAGGCTATGGAAAACGTAGCGATGAGTGCGAGCAATGCACTTTTAAGATGTGTATGCATGTTTGGGTCCTTAAACACTGAGGGTAAATAAATTGGCCGCTAGGATAGAGGGAATGGAAGAATCATGTCTATCTATTTATTTCAGCGGCATAGGATTAGTGGCATTAGAGCTGATATAATATGCGCTTTATTTTTTGCTCTTTATCGCAGGTCGTAAAGGCCCATAAGATTAGAACTGCATAGGAAATGACATGACTGTAATCAAGATGACTGACCTGATCGCTTCAGGTGAACTTAAAGGCAAGCGTATTTTAATTCGCGAAGACCTAAACGTACCTGTTAAAGATGGTAAAGTAACATCCGATGCGCGTATTCGTGCTTCTTTGCCAACGATTCAGCAAGCTCTTGAAGCCGGCGCGAAAGTGATCGTAATGTCTCACCTTGGCCGTCCGACGGAAGGCGAGTTCGAAGAAAAATTCTCGATGGCGCCGGTCGCTGATCATTTAGCGGGCATGCTAGGTCGTCCTGTCGAGCTGATTAAAGATTTTAAGCAAGAGTTGGATATTGCGGAAGGCGAGTTGGTTTTGCTTGAAAACGTTCGCTTCAACAAAGGCGAAAAGAAAGATGAAGATCCGCTAGCGCAAGCTTATGCTGACTTGTGTGATGTATATGTAATGGATGCGTTTGGTACGGCTCACCGTGCTCAAGCGTCGACACACGGTGTTGCTAAATTTGCTCCTATTGCGTGTGCTGGCCCATTATTGGCGGCGGAGCTTGAAGCGCTTGGCAAAGCATTAGACAACCCAGCACGTCCATTGGTTGCGATTGTGGGGGGGTCTAAGGTTTCAACGAAATTAGACGTATTAGAAAGCTTATCGGATCTTTGCGATCAGATCATTGTCGGTGGTGGTATTGCGAATACGTTTTTAGCTGCTGCTGGCAAGCCAGTAGGTAAATCACTTTATGAAGAAGACCTGGTGCCACAAGCCAAAGCCTTGATGGAAAAAGTGTCTATCCCAGTACCAACGGATGTTGTTTGCGCTAAAAAGTTTGCTGAAGACGCAGAAGCTACATTGAAAGACGCTTCTGAAGTGACGGCGGACGATATGATTTTTGATATCGGTCCTGATTCTGCTAAAGCATTGGCTGAGCAGTTGAAAGAAGCGAAAACGATTATTTGGAATGGCCCAGTCGGGGTATTCGAATTCGATCAGTTTGGTGAAGGTACTAAAGCATTAGCATTAGCGATTGCCGAATCTGAAGGTTTCTCTATTGCAGGTGGTGGTGATACATTGGCTGCAGTCGATAAGTACAATATCGCCGACAAAGTCTCTTACATCTCTACCGGTGGTGGTGCTTTCTTAGAATTTGTAGAAGGCAAGGTTTTACCCGCGGTAGCGATGCTTGAAACGCGTGCTAAATAATCTTTTAGCCGTTATTTGATACTGTTATTTGATATCAGGGTGAGGTAGTTTTATGCGGTTACTCTCTCGAATATATAACATCAGCTTATGGGCATGTGTATTAAGCCTCATAGGCTGCGCATCGGAACCCTTTGTGACTGACGAAGGCAGTGCTGCAGCCCAGCATGCTGATCGTCAGAATATTGAGTTTCAAGAAAAGGGTGTGCCTAGACGCCCAGTGAATGACAAGCAATAATGCTTATCATTAGGTCAAAATAAACAATAGGCTGCGGTTATTTCTCTTAACCGCAGAAGCCGCTAGAATGGCGGAAAGATAATTCAAAAAATTAAAATTTTAAAAGGGTATTTCTCATGGCACTTATTTCCATGCGCCAAATGTTGGACCACGCAGCCGAGTTCGGTTATGGCGTTCCAGCTTTTAACGTAAACAACCTAGAGCAAATGCGTGCCATCATGCAAGCGGCTGATCAAACTGATTCGCCAGTGATCGTACAGGCTTCTGCCGGTGCTCGTTCTTATGCAGGTGCGCCTTTCTTGCGTCACTTGATTCAAGCGGCAATTGAAGAATTTCCTCATATTCCAGTATGCATGCACCAAGATCACGGTGCCTCTCCGACGGTATGTCAGCGTTCTATCCAGCTGGGCTTCAGCTCAGTAATGATGGATGGATCTTTGGGTGAAGACGGTAAGACCCCAATGAGCTACGAGTACAACGTAGCGGTCACTAAGCGCGCGGTTGAAATGGCGCACGGTTGTGGTGTTTCTGTTGAGGGTGAGCTGGGTGTTCTTGGTTCTCTTGAAACAGGTCAGGCCGGTGAAGAAGATGGTGTTGGCGCTGAAGGTACGTTGAGCATGGATCAAATGCTAACAGATCCTGAAGAAGCGGCTGACTTCGTTAAGCAAACAGGCGTTGATGCGCTAGCAATTGCTTGCGGTACTTCTCACGGTGCTTATAAGTTTACGCGTCCACCAACGGATGACATTCTTGCCGTAGACCGTATTAAAGAAATCCATAAGCGTATCCCTGATACTCACTTGGTCATGCACGGTTCTTCTTCTGTTCCACAAGAATGGTTAGCGATCATCAATGAGTTCGGTGGTGAAATCCCTGAAACTTATGGTGTGCCCGTTGAGCAAATCGTTGAAGGTATTAAGCACGGCGTTCGTAAAGTGAACATCGATACCGATTTACGTTTGGCATCTACTGGCGCGATCCGTAAGTTCTTGGCTGAAAACCCATCTGAATTCGATCCACGTAAATACTTCAAAGCCTCTATGTTAGCCATGCAGGAACTTTGTGTAGCGCGTTATGAAGCATTTGGTACGGCAGGCAACGCACATAAGATGAAAGCACTTTCATTAGATGCGATGTTTGATCGTTATCAATCTGGCGAGTTAGATCCTAAAATCAAATAAATTGTAAACTTAATTGCTATTAGGTTGTTTAATTTATCGAAAGCCCTCATCATTTTTTAGTGTTGAGGGCTTTTTTTTGCCCGACTGTTTGCCCAATAGTGAACAGTAAAAACCCGACTAAAATCAATTTAACTCAATGAGTAAGTTAATATGTTTAAAAGAATAATGTTGCTTGTTTTGGCAATCTCCACTTCGGCTTGCTCAACGATGCAAAGTTTAGTGAAAGAAAATATTAAAGAACCAGAAGTGGTTTATAAAAATATATCGGTAGGTCAATTAACCAGTGAGAAAATTGAGCTGAAACCTACTTTCAGTATTACAAATAAAAACAGCTATACGATTCCGGTTGATCGTTTCAAATATGAGCTTTCGTTTAATCAAAAAACAATGATGAAAGGCGAGACTGATAAAATTGGCGATCTACCTGCTAAGCAGTCAAAGGACGTCACATTAGGAATTAATCTAACAAAAGATACCTTATTATCGGTTAAAGATATTCTACTGAAGGAAGGGAAGATTGATTATGTGATTAAAGGTGAAGTCGAAGTGATGGGTTTTCAGTTTCCTTTTGAAAAGGCCTCGACCTTATATAAGCCGAGTGTGAATATTGGAAAGCTTGAAATTAAAAAATCCAGCTTTAAACAGATCGACATGGTTGTTAATTTAACCGTCGATAATAAAAATGATTTTGCCTTGCCATTAAATATGTTGAGCTACACGGTGAGTACTGGAAAAAATCAACTAGTGGCTGGTGATCTTAAAGATCAACAGATTAATGAAGGTCTTAATCACATTCAGATACCCGTAACCGTTCATTTGAGTAAATTATTCACCAGCGTTTTTAGCTTATTGCAAAATCCAGAGCTGCCTTTAAGTTTTAATTTTAATGCTGGTGGATTTGAAAAGTCGGTAGAGCAAACATTGAACTTAAATTCTTTATTAGGTCGCTGAACAAGCTATCGCCTATCTTTAAACCAGTGACTTTAAACCTGCCCGAGTTCATCTATGCTCGGGCACTGTTCAATGGCATTCAGATTTATTTGGGAAAATAAATCGCTTCATGCTCTGCTTGCCAAGGTGTGTATTTTTCCATAATCGATATAAACAGCGCCGAATCTAATAAGGTGTTTAACCAACGAATAAGTTTGGGGTATGGGCTTTGTTCAAACCAAGCGTTATCTACATGGGCAAATTGGCGTACAAAAGGGAATATCGCAATATCCGCCAGACTTATTTCAGCAGTCAATAAGTATTCATTTTTAGTGAGTAGGCCTTCAAGTTTGGCTAAAAAAATTTCACCTAGAGCCCTGTAATATTGCTCACTTTCTTCATAACGATCAGAATATTTATAGCGATCGAGGGTCCACTTAAACGAGCCATCATTCTCATCGATTAACTCATCAATCTCTAACTGCAGGTGCAATGGCAAGTATTGATTTTTAAATGCTTGAGTAGACTGAGCCAGTGCCCATAGCATAATATCCCGACTTTCGTCGATGATGTTTTCACTGCTTGGCGCTTCTTCAAAGACGGTTAAAACAGGCACTGTCGCTTTAGCACTAATCGCTAATAACTCGGCGGGTTTGTTTTTTAAAATCACTTCTCTTAGCTCTAAACATTGCGCAGGTAAAAACAAAGCACAGGCTAAGCGCGCCCGCATGGCATAGGGGCAGCGTCTAAATGAGTAGAGTATTCCGAGTGGAGCATTGGCGGGCAGGTTGGGCTTTGTATCTGACATAATTAAGGTCTAGCGAATAATGTTTTTAAGATTATAAAGCTAAACCGTATCTGAGAGTTCAGTTAATTATTAGAACTTCATATTGATAGCCGCGGCTAATGAAAGGACGTCGGTGGTGACATCTCCTCTTAGCGCACTAAAATTTTGCGCGGGATCGCTCGTATTGCCTTGTGCGAGAGTGCGTTTTTGGGTGAAGGTTTTCTGAATACCAATATCAAAAGCCATGTCTTTATTCATGTCATACGTCAGGCCAAAAGAAAGCGCTTTATAGTCATCGAAAGCAAAATCGATTTTGGTATTAGCATCTTTAATGGGGCTTTGATCCAAGGCAAGCCCTGTTCGTAGCTTTAATGATGGGTTGAGCTGGTAGCTGCCACCTATCGAATAGCGATAGGATTCAACCCAATCATAGACTTGCGGCGTCGCGACACCTTGAACAACCTCATTATCAGACTCTACGGCCAGCTCTTGAAAGCTCGACCAATCTGTCCATTGAATATCGGCTTGTATAGAAAACAGTCCTAAGCCTTGGTAAAAACTTAAGTTGGCTTGGCTTGGGGTTTCTAATGTTGCTGTACCATCCGCTTTAGCTGTTGTTAAACCTGCCAAATTACCAAAGGTCTGAGCGTTTGCAGGCACATCGACTGTTGCTGTGCCTTGAAGTTCATGGCTAATGCGATTTTTATAGTGCAGCCCAATACGGCTTTCTGGCGAGAATTGGTAAAGCATACCGGCGGTGAAGCCAATGTTTAAATCATCCCCCTCCATTTCAAAGTGACTATCGTATGTTGTTTGGCCCAGTTCACTGTCATTAATTCCTAATGCTGGGCATGTAAAAGGGCCTAACTGTCCGGCTAATTCAGCACCTTTACAAGCGGCGCTGGTATTGATTGCCTGAGCAACGGTCGCGCTGATGTATTGCATAATCATGCTAATACCAAACGATAAATTATCCGTCGCTTTAAAAGCCAGAGCCGTACCAAAATCAATGCCGGTGATTTTGCTTTCAGTAGCAAAGTAACGGGCGGTGCTATTATTGCCAAAATCGGCCCCGGTTGCATAAGGAGCATTGAGGTAAGCCCCAAATACGAGGTCTTCACTCATAGGAACTGAAAAATAAATGGCGGGTAAAAGGTCGAAGGTATCGGAGCTGGCTTTTTCTCCATTAACCGGCGCTCCGCCTAAAGTGGTCGAATCGCCCGAGAATTCAGAGCTTATGGCAATGCTTGATAAGTTTATAGTGGCTTGTTTTTGCTTTAAGCGGATTAAGCCTGCCGGATTGTAGAAGGCTGTGGAGGCATCATCAGCTTGTGCCGCGCCACCTGAAAAAGCATCACCTAGGCGCAGTGCTGACTGTTCATCGACATAAAAACCTTGGGCAATAGCAAATTGAGTGCTGGTCAGACCTACCGCGATAGCGAGGGATTTTTTTATCATATTAGTCTCCGTAGGTATTCATGGAAGATACCCATTATTATTTTTATAAGTACGATAGTACTATTTTTATCAGAAGCGCTGTAGATATGCTAGTGATTTAAGTCTCAAATCATTGAAGGGCGACAAGCGGTAGGTTTAGCTTTTGACAGGCAAAAAAAATCCCAGCATGAAATGAATCAAGCTGGGATTTTGATCGGCTTATAAAAAATAAGCTGATATCAGAAAAGTAAGATCTTACTTCTCTTTTTTCTTACCAAAGCGCTTACGGTCAGTCTCTGTAAGATGCTTCTTACGTAGACGGATGCTTACAGGTGTTACTTCAACCAATTCATCATCTTCGATGAATTCAAGTGCTTGTTCAAGCGTATGCTTGATAGCAGGTACTAGGTTGATCGCTTCATCCGTACCAGAAGCACGTACGTTAGTAAGCTGCTTACCTTTAGTTGGGTTAACACAAAGATCGTTATCACGGCTGTGTAAACCGACGATTTGCCCTTCGTAAACTTCAGCGGCTGGCTCCATGAACATGCGTCCACGATCCTGCAAGCCGAACAAAGAGAAACCAAGTACTTTACCAGCAACCATAGAAACCATTACGCCGTTATGGCGAGTAGAACCTAAGCTCTTATGTACAGGACCGTAGTGATCAAATACGTTGGTTAAAATACCAGAACCCGACGTCATTGTTAGGAAATCAGAGCGGAAGCCGATTAAACCACGAGCAGGCATGATGAACTCAAGGCGTGTGCGGCCTTTACCATCTGGAACCATGTTGGTCATTTCAGCTTTACGGTTACCCATTTCTTCCATGATAGAGCCAGAGTGCTCTTCTTCGATGTCGATCATAACCGCTTCGTAAGGCTCTTGAAGTTCACCATCAACCATCTTCTGAACAACTTCAGGCTTACCAATCGCCATTTCGAAGCCTTCGCGACGCATGGTTTCGATCAATACTGAAAGGTGTAATTCACCACGGCCAGAAACCTTAAACTTCTCTGGAGAGTCGCCTGGCTCAACGCGCAAGGCAACGTTATGGATCAATTCTTTTTCTAAGCGGTCTTTAATATTACGTGAAGTTACGAACTTACCTTCTTTACCCGCAAACGGAGAGTTGTTTACTTGGAAGGTCATGCTTACGGTTGGCTCATCAACGCTCAAAGGAGGCATTGCTTCAACATTGTCCATCGCACAGATAGTATCGGAGATACCTAGTTTGTCGATACCCGAGATACAAACGATGTCGCCAGCTTGTGCATCATTAGTCGTAACACGGTCAAGACCTTTAAAGCCTTTAACGTCTTGTACGCGAGCTTTACGAACATTGCCTTCAGCATCAACCACTTGTACGTCAGTACCTGGCTTTAACTTACCGCGAGTGATTCGGCCAACACCGATAACACCAACGAAGCTGTCGTAATCCAATGCAGAAATTTGCATTTGCAAAGGACCTTCAGCGTTTACCTTAGGTGCTTCAACATGATCAACGATCATTTGGAACAATGGCGTCATATCTTCCGCCATCTCATCTGGATCTGTACCCGCGATACCATTGATTGCAGAAGCATAGATGATTGGGAAATCTAACTGCTCGTCAGTTCCACCTAAACGGTCGAAAAGATCAAAAACTTGGTCAGCAACCCATTCTGGACGAGATCCAGGACGGTCAACCTTGTTGATTACAACGATTGGGCGCAAGCCCTTCTCGAATGCTTTTTGCGTTACGAAGCGAGTCTGAGGCATAGGGCCATCGATTGCGTCAACGATAAGGCAAACAGAATCTACCATCGACATAACACGTTCCACTTCACCACCAAAGTCGGCGTGTCCAGGAGTATCGATGATGTTAATGCGGTAGTCGTTCCATTCGATTGCCGTGTTTTTTGCAAGAATGGTAATTCCACGCTCTTTTTCTTGGTCGTTCGAGTCCATGACTCGTTCGCCCGCTTGGTTACGCTCAAGTGAACCTGATTGTTCAAGCAACTTGTCAACCAAGGTAGTTTTACCATGGTCAACGTGAGCAATGATGGCGATATTACGTAAGTTCTCGATCACAATAAGGGACCCTGAGTTATGGCCCGGAAGACTAAGCGAAAGTGCTAGTTTGATTGGGCTTGGCTATAAAAGGCCGCGATTATACATGAGGTAAGGAGAGAATGTTGATAAAAATGAAATAAAGTTGGTTAATTCATGTACAAAAAAAGGTAAAAAATAAGAAAGCCCTGTTTTTGTGCTAATAAAGTTTTATCTTGGGGCACAGATGAACCTATAATGGGGCAATCCACAGTGTGCTTATCTAATATTTACATCTGTGCACCAATTTAGGTCTGTATTATTTTCTACGCCCATTTTTGGTGCGTTAATTGTGATTGTTTCAAGCTTAAACCTTGAAATCATCAGCTTAGTTGTGGTTTTTTTAAATGGCACAGTAGTTGCTATTTAAATATTAAACTTGGTGGTGGCCCCAATTGTGTGGACCGCTAAATAGATAAAAATACATCTGGAGACTAAAGATGTCAGTAAATACTTTGAACTTGATCAAAGAGAACGACGTTAAGTGGGTTGACTTACGTTTTACGGATACTAAAGGTAAAGAGCACCACGTTTCTATTCCTTCTAGCTATGTTGATGAAGAATTTTTTGAAGTAGGCCAAATGTTTGATGGCTCTTCTATTTCTGGTTGGAAAGGTATTAACGAATCTGACATGATTCTTCTTCCAGATGATACGACGTCTTTCCTTGACCCGTTCACTGAAGACGCGACTTTGATTTTACGTTGCGACATTATCGAACCTTCTACTATGCAAGGTTACGATCGCGATCCTCGTTCTGTTGCTAAGCGTGCTGAAGCATTCTTGCAAACAACAGGTCTTGGCGATACAGCATTCTTTGGTCCTGAGCCAGAATTCTTTATCTTTGATGATGTACGTTGGGGCGCAGACATGTCTGGCAACTTCTACAAAATCAATTCTGAAGAAGCTGCTTGGAACTCTGGCGCTAAAATTGAAGGCGGTAACATGGGCCACCGCCCAACCGTTAAAGGCGGCTACTTCCCAGTACCACCTGTAGACAGCTCTCACGATATGCGTGCTGCTATGTGTAATACTATGATGGCTATCGGTCTTGATGTAGAAGTACATCACCACGAAGTGGCGACGGCTAACCAGAATGAGATTGGCGTTAAGTTCAATACTCTCGTTAAGAAAGCTGATGAAGTTCAAATGCTTAAGTACGTTATTCATAACGTTGCGGCTGCCTATGGCAAGACAGCGACGTTCATGCCTAAGCCAGTTATCGGTGATAACGGTTCTGGTATGCACGTACACCAGTCTTTCTGGAAAGACGGCGAAAACCAATTTGCTGGTGATAGCTATGCAGGATTGAGCGAAATGGCTCTTTACTACATCGGTGGTATCATCAAGCACGCTAAAGCGTTGAATGCGTTCACGAACCCATCAACGAACTCTTACAAGCGTCTTATTCCAGGTTTTGAAGCGCCAGTAATGCTTGCGTATTCTGCACGTAACCGTTCTGCTTCTATCCGTATTCCTTACGTTGCGTCTCCAAAAGGCAAGCGTATTGAAGCTCGTTTCCCTGATCCAATGGCTAACCCATACCTAGCATTCGCTGCTATGTTGATGGCTGGTATCGACGGTATCAAAAACAAGATTCACCCTGGCGATGCTGCGGATAAAGATTTGTACGACTTGCCAGCTGAAGAAGCGGCTGCAATTCCACAAGTTGCTGGCAGCTTGCGTGAAGCGATCGATCACTTGAAAGAAGACATGAGCTTCTTAACTGAAGGTGGTGTTTTCACTGAAGACATGATCGGCGCTTACATCGACCTAGCGATGGAAGACGTTTACCGTGTTGAACAAACTACTCACCCAGTAGAATTCGACATGTACTACTCTCTATAAGTTTTTGGCTTTTTTAGCCTAGACTGTAGTAGTAAGAAAAACCGTTACTTGGCAACAAGTAGCGGTTTTTTTATGCCCTGCATCTCAGTTGCCTTGTCGTCCCTCTATCTTGCAGTTTAGTGCGCCTGCATTTTGCTTTACACTCTAGGTAATAGAGACAGATGCTTGCTACTCTTAATGTAGTATTAAAAATAGCCAATAGGACATGATGATTGAAAACGCCAAACTGGGATAGCACTGAATTACAGCATGCGCTAAAGCCTCTTGACTGGCAAAACCTGCCAGAATTATCCCCAGCCCAGCAGCGCTATCTACATTATTACAAAATAGATTTTTCTGAAAATCATGACAATATTAGTCATCACCTTGGCAGTTTGTCTGTTGGTGGCTATCAATTAGCGACGCATGTTTATTTGCAAGACAATGCCACGGGCACCGCGCTATTAGTGCATGGCTATTATGATCATGTGGGTATTTATGGTGGTTTAATTGAATTTTGCTTAGAGCAAGGGCTCAATGTGGTTGCTTATGATCTGCCAGGGCACGGTTTATCGACAGGAGACCGCGCATCGATTAGCAGCTTTCGTGAATATGACGAAATTTTTTCTTTGATGGTCGAGCAGTGCCAGCAAAATTTATTAGCAGACGCTAATAACTTTTATGTGTTTGGCCAGAGCACCGGTGGCGCGATTATTATCAATTATTTGTTAACCCGAAATATTAGCCAAAGTGATTCACCCTTTGCCGGAATATCGTTATTTTCACCCTTGGTTCGCCCTTGTGGCTGGAGCAGTGCAAAATTATTGCATACGATATTGCGCCCCTTTATTAAACAGCTGAAAAGAAACTTCACCTCCAATTCTGGCAATATAGAGTTTTTACGCTTCATTGCCGAAAACGATCCCTTGCAGCCACTTGCCTTGTCAGTAACATGGGTCGGCGCACTAAAACGATGGATTCGAATGATCGAGTTGAGCGCACCTTCCGACGTTGTGATTAATATCGTTCAAGGGGATAAAGACGAAACCGTCGAATGGCGTCATAATATGCCTCTCTTACTGCAGAAATTTCCTCAGCGAGCGCTATTATTAATTAAAGATGGGAGGCATCAGCTCGTCAACGAAGCCCTTGATAAAAGGACTGAAGCCTTTGAATGGCTAAAAACACAATTAAAATGGACCGTTTAACCAATGGACTGTTTAACCAACGGATAATGTATTACATGGATAGTATGTCTAGCCCTATGAGCGCTTTGCAGAAATTGCTTCTTTTTCCTGTGATTTTAATCAGCATTTTTCTATCAGGCTGTGCGACTTACGGACAAGGTATTGATGGCGCCCTTAATGCGGCCAAATCAGGAGACTATGATGTTGCCGAAAAAAAGCTCCAATCATCGCTGAATCCAGTGGGCGCTGACCGTTTATTGTTTCATATGGAGCTTGCGGTTTTAAAGCATTTACAGGGTCAATATCTCGAGAGTAATCAACTATTAGAAAAAGCGGATGTTATTGCTGAACGTTTGGAAACCACCAGTATCAGCAATACCATGGCGGCCTTTATGACAAACCCAAGGCAGGGAGATTATGCCGGTGCCGATTTCGAAAAAGTCTTCATCAATTATTATAAAGCGCTGAACTACATTGCCCTAAGTCATTCAGCAGCGACGCGTAACGACTACCTAGATGCTATTGAAAATGCGCGAATAGAGTCTCGTAAACTCGGTATTCGACTGAACGCTTTAAATTCTGATAAAGGCAACTATACCGATTTAAAAGATGACACGCGGGTATTATCCACACTATTAGATATCTTTTATAAGCTTCGTCGCGATCTAATTGACTCAAGACAATTAGAATATCGAGACGATGCAATGGCCCATTATTTAACGGGCATCACTTACGAAATGAATAAAGAATACGATGATGCTCGCATCAGCTATCAAAAAGCCGCGACTTCTTATGAAGATGGTTTTGCTAAGCAATTTAAGCTGGGTGATAGCATGACCAAGCAAGCATGGTTTGATGTTGTAAGAATGATGCGGCTATCGGGTGATTACGAAAATGAATGGCCACGCTTAGCAAAAAAGAAACTGTCTCAAAAAGAAATCGATCAACTGTCTAATTACGATGACAAATCACAGGTCATTATTGTTGAACATGTGGGTGTCGTGCCTCATCGCAAAGAAATGAACATTGAGCTACGTGCCAACCCTTATACTAAATCATTAGAGCTGCGTCCTTATGTTATAGGCACAAATCAACCCTTAGATGTACTTGCTTGGTTCTACTTGGTTTATGCCGATAAAAGCTTGTTAGATATGGCGATTAACTATTACGATGCATCTTTTCATGGCTTTAACCTCAATGGCTTTAAAAAAACAATTTACCTTGGTCCCGCTTGGCAAAACATAACGGACATGGGATTGCTGAATGCGATTGGGCCTGGGTTAAGAATTACCGTGCCTTATTATGAATCACCTAGAAACAAGCCAGGTGATTCATTTGCGGTGGTTGATGGTAAAAATTATGCTTTGAAACCCGCCTCAAATCCTGCAATTATGGGCATCAATGAACAAATATTAGAAGCCAGTAGCGACATAGAGTTGGCCTTAGCTCGAGGTTCATTTAAAGCCTTAACCGCACAGAAAACTGCGGAAATGGCGGGTGGTGATTTTGCCAGTTTATTAGCCGGTGTTGGCCGTCTTGCGAGCCAGCTAACCGATGCGGCGGAAACAAGAAACTGGCTAATGTTACCGTTTGAAATTCGGGTGACGCGGATTCCGCTGGATGCAGGTAACCACGAAGTGGCTATTAACTCAGTGGTTCATAAGGGTAAACCTGCAATTAAGCAGAATCGACAAATTGTTTTGCAAGAAAATGAAATTCAAGTCGTGCAGGTACGCTCAATGCCTAATTTAAAAGCGAAAGATGCGCTGACTACGAATAAGACGGATACTGAATTAACCCCTGTTGCGCTTACCGCGCAATAAACACAAATTAACCTCAATATTCCCACAAGGAAATGAACATGACTTTGATTAAACAGGCCAAAATATTAATGATCGCAGCGATTGCTGTTACGGTTGTTGGTTGCTCAACCCGAGTGACTCGTGTTGATACGAATGAAGAGATTGCGCTATCTGATCGCTGGAATGCTAAAGATTCTCAGTTGGTTGCTGAAGAAATGATTACCGATATGTTGTCATTTCCTTGGGCGGGTGATTTTGAGTTAAACAATAATACCCGCCCAACGATTATTATTCAGCGCATCTCAAATAAGTCTCATGAGCACATAGCGATTGATACTTTCGTGAATGATATCAAGCGTTCGGTTATTCGTTCTGGCCGAGCTGATTTTGTTGCGGGTGGAGAAGAGCGTCAATCAATTCGTGATGAGCGTCAAGATCAAGAATTAAATGCGGCTAAAGCGAAAGAGCAAGGCAGAGAGCAAGCCGCAGATTTTGCTATTTCAGGCAGTATTAATTCCATTGTTGACCAAGTTGGTGATGATCGAGTTACTTTCTACCAGGTGGATATGAAATTAATTGATATGGCCAATAACCGTGAAGTATGGAACGGTCAGAAGAAAATTAAAAAACTACAAGAGAAAGGCGGCTTTGGTTTTTAAATGAATAACATCGTTCATCACCTCAGCATTGCACTGCTGATATTCGGGCTTGTGGCTTGCCAAACAAGCCCCAAAAAATCTTCTTCCGATCTAAGAGCGGTTTTTGATGCCCCCGAGTGGGTTACCAATACACCAGAGCAAAAAGGAATGGCTTTTGGTTCGGGTTCGGCAGATGTGTGGGGTGATAAAAACGATGCTGTGCGTCGAGCAGGAGAAGCAGCGCGAGCGAACTTGGTCAGTCAGCTTAGGGTGACTATCAGTAGTGATTCCTCGGCTAATATTGAAGAGCGCAAAGGGACGGGGCGAGAAACTGAATTGGTGCAAACCATGCGTAATACCATTCGCAGCAGTGTGCCATCAGTAGAATTGGATGAAGTCGCCATTGTCGATTCTTATGCTGATGATAAATTCGCTTACGCATTAGCCAAACTTGATCGTCAACAAGCGGCGGCGCGAATACAGGGTCAGATGACTTCATTAGAAGATGACATTGTGACCATTTATGATCGTCCTCGAGCAGGAAGCACGCTCGAGAAAATTCGAGTATTACTACCGGCTCTGCAGCTGTTTGCAGAACGTGAGCGTTTGGCAGATCAATATGCATTGGTGAGTATGCAGCGTAAAAAGCCAGCATTAAACGAAGAGTTGAGCGTGATACAGCGTCAAATTTATCGTTTGTTTAATGAGCTTAAGGTTCGTATTTCGATGACAGACAGTGGCGCACAAACCATTGCAGCCGGAGTGATAGAAGCATTAACCGATCAAGGCATGCGCATAAGTAACCAAGGTCAGTTTGATTTAATGATTGAGGTGTCGGCAGTACTAAAACCGGTTGAAAAGAACGGTTTGCATTATGTCTTTGCCGACAGTCGTATCACCATTAAAGATAAACAGTCACGAGTACTCAGCACATTCAGCCGTCAGGCCAAAGGGGCTTCCGGCTATGCCGAGTTGGCTCGAAGCAAAGCGGAAAAGAGTGTCGCTAATATGCTGGCCATAGAATTGGCCAATGCCTTAGTGGATCGAATTAATTAAATATCACGAATGCTGCGCTTAATAATGCCACCGATAAGGTGGCTTTTTTTTTGCCCATGATTTATCGGCCAATTACGCTAAATCGATTTATTTAGAAGCAAATAACAAACCGCTTCCCAAAATGTAACGCTGGCCATTGATATGAATCCAGTTTAATTGACAAATGTGACCTTGTCCGCTTTTTAGACTTGTAAATACCTGATTTCAATAGATAATAACTATGTAGGAATAAAGCATTAAGTAATGTTGAAAAACGCTGCTTATTGACTAGAAACCACTAAAACATAAATTGGCGATTGCTCTCGTTTATCGAATTGAGAAGGGTCTGTCATATTAATAATAAAGTTTTAACTTTGTAGCTAAACAAGCTGCTTTTAGACAATTGTCTACTGGGGAAGAGAAATGAATACTAAACCTGATGTCTTGGTTTTATTGGCGAGCGTGGTTGCTTTAGGTGCGCTATTAACGGGTTTTATGGCTCCTGATGAAGCGCAAGCAATGACGATTATCAGTGAGAATCTGATTCGTTAACAGACAATGATTTCTGTCAACGCAATGTCCCAACGTTCTGTAGGGAGATGTTCTACTCGTTGACATCTGTGTGCTAGGCCAAATAGTTTTGGCTTAGCGCTTGAATAGCGGCAAAATTCAAAACTGCGATCATAAAATCCTCCCCCCATTCCTAAGCGGTTTCCCTCATCATCAAAAGCGACCAGTGGTAAACCAACGACGTGTAAAAACCGAGCAGAAATACGTTTATTAAATTTCGGATCGGGCTCAGCAATGCCAAAACGGTTCTTACGCATCATGCTGTCGGCTTTATATTCAACAAACCATAAAAACCCTTTTCGAATAGGGTCGAGCACCGGTAAATAAACCCTTTGCCCATTTTTCCAAGCCTGTTCAATCACCCGTTGAGTATTAACTTCACCATCATTAGGTAAATAGAGCGCGATGTGTTTTGCATATTTAAAGTGGGGGTTTTGACTCAATTGCTGTTTAAGCCTGATAGCGGCTTGTTTTTGCTCAAGAATAGAAAGATTTCGACGAGTATTGCGGATGCGCATACGCAGCTGACGCTTTTGCTGCAACATCGATTGCTGGGTATCGGCAGAAGTAATAATTGGAGCTCCCCATTGTGCCGCTGTCAAGAATAAAGGCCTTGAACCCAAGGTTCAAGGGTGGGGGGCTAGGCACTATATTAGGTTTTCCGTCGAGCGGACATACGCACAATAATACGATAACCCTCCAGGGTTATAAGCATCGGCTCGAGGTCTTTATAGACTGGCTAACACCCCAGGGAGCGATACGAGTATAACAATTTTCAAACTGAAAGAATGTTAAATTTTATCTTTTCTTTTATTTTTTCTTAGTGACTGCCCATGGGCAATTGATCACTTCAGGCTAAAGTTCAAGTTGCGGGTTGTGCGCCAAGGCTTCATCCAACCGCTCATCAATCCGTTCAAGCTCAAGGCTTAACTGAGTTTGTTGGTTTTGCAGCTGTTGTAGCTGGTGAGCAATATTTAAGGCCGCAATGACCGCAATACGATCAGTACCAAGCACCTGGCCAGAACCATGGCTAGCGGCACGAATTTCGCGCATTTTATCGTCTAAAAATTGCGCCGCCGAGGTCAGTTCGTGTTGGCTATTGGCTGGGCAATTAATGCGAAAATCACGATCTAAAATTGAGACTGTCAGGGTATTATTTGAATTAGCCACTGTTACGCTCCAATAGCTGTAAACGTTCAATCATTTCATTGACTTTGCGACGAGCAATATCATTTTGCTGCATAAGTTTGCCACGCTCTGCCTGCCAACGAGCTTCAGAGATTTTCATGGCGGTCATTTGCTGGTGCATTTCAGCATTGGCTGAGATCAGCTTATCAATTTTTAGCTGCAAGCTAGTTAAGTCGAGTTCTTTCATCTACCGATATCTTTAGTTTTTATCTATCTATATGAGAGGCATGGAATTGGATCAATCTCAGGGATTTATGCAACCCTCATTCATGCTAAACTCTGCACAATACTTTTATCAGTAAATAAGATACCTCATGCAGAAGAATATATCGATTCCATTTCATCAATTTGCCAACGCAATGGTCACTATCGGCGCTTTAGGCTCTCCTTCCGGTTTACATGGCTGGTTAACTGGCTATTTATGCACCGGCGCACGCCTGACCGATCAGCAATGGCAGACGGAAGCTGAAAACTATTTGGAAACCCCAGAGTCTTTGCCGAAGCCGGTTCAAAGTCTGATGACCGTATTTTACGGCTGGGTTTTACAAGGCCTAGAAAATGAAAACATGAGCTTCACTCTGTTTTTACCAGAAAGTGATGATTGCGAATTGAGCCAGCAAGTTGATGCGATGGCGCAATGGAGCAAAGGCTTTCTCGATGGCTTTGGTGCTGCGGGTAAATTCAGTGGCAAGCTGGACGATGAAACCAAAGAAGTACTACAGCACTTCGATGCCTTCAGTCAGGTAGAGCTAACGGCTGATGATAGCCCAGAAGATAGCGAAGATTTATTGCATGAACTGGTTGAGCATGCCCGTGTCGCGGCGTTAACCGTTTTCTTGGCCTGTAATGAGCCAGAAGCTGTAGAACCGAAAATCATTGATGAAAACAATAACCCAAATCAACTGCACTAATATCTAAAACACAGATAATAGAAACCAGCAGTAACAGCATGTAGCTATAAGAGCCGTAAGGAAATTTGATGAAACTTGGGCAAGCAGAATACCGTCAGCGTCGCGCGCAACTCATGGCGCAAATGGAAGCCAATAGTATTGCTATTGTGCCAACCGCGGTTGAGACCGTGCGTAACCGCGATGTTGAGCATCCATTTCGCCAAGATAGTGATTTTTATTACCTATCGGGTTTTGCCGAAGCGAATGCTTGCTTAGTCTTAATCCCTGGTCGTGAGGAAGGGGAATACATCTTATTTTGTGAAGACAAAGATCCAGACATGGAAATTTGGACAGGCCGACGTGCGGGTCCTGAAGGCGCCGCAAAAGATTTCTTCGTCGATGAAGCTTATCCTATTGAGGCGATCGACTCTGTCTTGCCAACCTTAATTGAAGGCAAAGCGCGCATCTATACCGAAATGGGTGCGAACAGTCAGTTTGATACTCAGTTAACCCACTGGGTTAATCAAGTGAAAGCCATGGTACGCAAAGGCGCGCAAGTGCCTCATGAGTATTCAGCACTTGATCACTTGTTGCATGAAATGCGCTTAATCAAATCTTCTGCCGAGATTGAGATGATGCAGAAAGCGGCCGATATTTCTGCCGCGGCTCATTGTCGTGCAATGAAAACCGCCAAGCCAGGTTGTTTTGAATATCAACTAGAAGCTGAATTGCTGCATGAGTTTACTCGTGAAGGCAGTCGCTGGCCTGCGTATCCATCGATTGTCGGGGGGGGTGAAAATGCCTGTATTTTGCATTACACCAATAACGATATGCCCATTGCAGACGGTGGTCTGATTCTGATTGATGCGGGCTGTGAGCTGGATTATTACGCCGCGGATATCACTCGTACTTTCCCTGTGAATGGCAAATTCAGTCCAGAGCAAAAAGCCTTATATGAGCTGGTATTAAAAGCTCAACTTGCGGCCATCGAGCAGGTTAAACCTGGTAATAGTTGGAATGCGGCGCACGAAGTAGCGGTTGAAGTTTTGGTCACGGGTTTGCTGGAACTCGGTTTATTAACCGGTGATATTGAACAATTAATAGAAGACGAAAGTTATAAAGTTTTTTACATGCACCGTACCGGCCATTGGTTAGGTATGGATGTGCATGACGTCGGTGAATACCGCATCAATAAAGAATGGCGTCCGCTAAAAGAAGGTATGGTATTGACCATTGAGCCTGGCTTATATATCGCTCCTGATTGCAAAGACGTTGATCCACGCTGGCGTGGCATTGGTATTCGTATTGAAGATGATGTGGTTGTCACGGCTGATGGCCACCATATACTGAGCCATAAAGTACCTAAGACAGTGGCTGAAATTGAAGCATTAATGGCAAGCTAACATGACGAATTCTGCGGAAAAATCGACGTATTTTGATTTAGTGATTATCGGTGCAGGGATGGCAGGACTCAGTCTTGTTCACTTGCTGCGACCGAGCATTGAGCAAGGTTTAAAAGTCGCGCTGATTGAGCGCTTCGAACTGCCTGCTTTAACTGATCAAGCAGCAGAGCAATCAGCAAATGTGAGTACGCCGCCGAGTTTTGATGGCCGTGCTACGGCGCTTTCATTTGGTACTCAGCAGATTTTTCAGCAGTTAGGTATTTGGCCTGCATTGGCTTCTGCTGCATGCGCCATTAAAAACATTCAAGTATCCGATCAAGGCCGTTTTGGTCAAACTCATATTAAGCACAGCGATGCCAATGTTGATGCGCTGGGTTACATCATTCGCAACCGAGCTTTAGGGCAAGGTTTGATGGCCGATTTGCCTGATGGTATAGAAATACTCGCTCCTGAATCCGTCGAAACCCTTTCTATGGGGCAATTTGCTAATAGCCAATCTGGTGCGACATTGACCTTGGCGAGTGGTGCTCTGTTATCCGCACAGCTGGTGGTAATGGCCGATGGTGGTCGTTCTGAACTCGCGAAGCAGCTCGGTATTCAGCAACAAAAACAAAGCTACCATACCCATGCTTTGGTGACTTCGGTGCGCATTGATCGTAGCCATGAGCATTGGGCTTATGAGCGTTTCACCGAAGCTGGGCCGATTGCGTTATTGCCTTTGGCCGATAATGAATTTGCCGTTGTGTGGACGTTAAGTGACGATGTCATTGCGGACTATTTAGCGGCCGATGAAAACGTACTCATCGAGCGTTTACAGCAGGCCTTTGGTTATCGAGCAGGGCGTATTATCGCTATGGGCGAACGCGCCAGCTATCCATTAGCCTTGGTAAAAGCGCAAGAACAAGTACGTCCTCATTTGGTATTACTGGGTAATTCCGCTCATAGTCTGCATCCTGTTGCAGGGCAAGGGTTTAACCTAGCATTACGCGATGCAGCAGCACTGGCCGAAAATATTAACCAAGCGTTTGTGGATGCACATTCAATTGGCCAATGGTCGGTGGTGCAGAACTATTATCAGCAGCAAAAAATTGATCAGCGTAATACGGTTTTGGGCAGCGATCTTTTGCCCCGTTTATTCAGCCAGAAAAACAAAGCATTGCGTTGCAGTCGTGACATAGGATTAATTGGCTTAGCCTTATCGCCAACGGCGCGAAAATTGTTTGGCCGTCAGGCTATGGGTTTAGGCCAGCCGGCGGCGAAAGTGGCACAGCACAAACCGTCGCTTCAGAAGTTCGGAGAAGTATTATGAATGAGCAAATAGAGCGTGACCAAGCAGAAAGCTATCAGATCATTATTGTCGGTGGTGGCATGGTCGGTTCGGCTTTGGCGGCATCGTTAGCGAATACTGATATTTCCATCGCGCTGATTGAGCCCAACGCAGCACAGCACCCGCCAGAGCCAAAGCTCTCTTCTGAAAAGCTCTTATCTGAAAAGATATCGTGTGCAGAATATGATACTCGCGTCAGTGCCATTACCGCACAAAGTGAAGCCTTGTTAACCAAGTTAGGCATTTGGCAAGCAATTTCAGAACAGCGCAAATCCCCTTACCAAGGGATGACAGTTTGGGATGCTGAAGGTACTGGAGAAGTAAATTTTAACGCCAATGAACTGCACGTTCCTTGCTTAGGCACCATTGTTGAAAATCGTGAGATTGTTTGGGCATTACAAAATGCCGTTGAACAAGCGCATAACATTACGGTGATTCGTGATTGCGTCTCACATATTGATAATCAAGATGAGCACGGTCAGACACCGGTCTTTTTGGCATCGGGAAATACCTTAAAAACCGAATTGCTGGTGGGGGCGGATGGTGCTTTATCGCGCATAAAGCAATGGGGCGAATTTGCCAATTGTGAGTGGGACTATCAGCATCACGCCATCGTGGCGACGATTGAAGTCGAGCAATCTCATCAGTTAAAGGCTTGGCAGCGTTTTCGTCCTGAAGGACCGCTTGCATTCTTACCATTAGGTTCGCATAACGATAAAACCTGCTCGATTGTTTGGTCGACCAATGAAGAAGAATGTCAGCAGTTATTGGCATTAGATGATGAGGCTTTTTGCCAGCAGCTAGGTTTAGATTTTGAGCAACGTTTAGGTCAGGTCCTAAATGTTGGTCCTCGTGCGGCTTTTCCACTGCGCCAACGCCATGCTAAAAACTATGTGGTATCAGGTATTGCGCTTATTGGCGACGCTGCTCATACCATTCACCCCCTGGCGGGCCAGGGAGTGAATTTAGGCTTTAAAGACGTTATCGCGTTAAGTGAAGAGTTATTGCGTGCAAATAAAGCGAAGCTATCGCTCGGTGATCTCAATGTATTGCAGCGCTACGAGCGCCGTCGACAGGGGGATAATTTGTTGATGATGGGGGCAATGGAAGGCTTTAAGCGTTTATTTGCCGCAGAGCAGCCGTTGATTCGTTTATTGCGTAATGAAGGTATGCGTTTGTTTAACCGCGCTTCTGCGGTTAAACAGCATGTTGTTATGCAAGCTATGGGGCTGAAATAATTACTTAAAAAATGGGCTAGAACGCGTAGTTTTTCGAGCTGATGCCCATCTCTTCTGCGTTTGCACGTAAAGATTCTAAATCGTACTCACCTAAACCTAGGTGAGTAAGTACTTCATCACCAATCAGTGCCCATTCATAATCGACTTCTTGGTTACCTAAAATTTTAGCACTGCCGCAAATGTGTTCAGCCGTCTTTAAGATGGCGAGCAGGGTTTTGGATTCGCTTTCATTATGCTGTGGGCCTAAGAAATGGCGCTGGCAATTGTGATGCTCGGCAATGGCATCGCATAAAATCTTCGGTAAATTCCATGATTTAGCAATGTAGTAGCCCACCACCGCATGATTGGTATTCAGCAGGGCATTTTCTACATCAATTATACGCTCGCTGCCTTCAGAATAAGATTGCTCTAATACCTCCAGATAATTATCAAAGCGATCCATTAAAAGAGGGACTCCAGAGTTATGGAATAACCCCAATAAATAGGCCAAATCGGGTTTTTGAAAACCAACCTGTTTGGCAACATTGGTAGCAATCATGGCGATATCATTGGCGGTATCCCAAAATCGGTTCATGTGAGTAATGGTTTCATCACTCATTTCACTTTTAATGGATACGCCATTAATGATGTTGATAACGCTATCGAGCCCAATTAAAGAAACGGCTTGATTGACGGATGTGATTTTATTGCTGAGTCCATAAAACGGTGAGTTAACTACTTTTAAAATAGTACCTGTGAGCCCAACATCGCGACTGATTAAAGAGGCAATGCTATTGAGGTCAGGATCAGGCATGATTTGCTCAATTTGCAAATCCACCAAAATCTGAGGTTGCGGTGGGATCTTAATGCCAAGAAGTATATTGGCGATCTGTTCTTGGGTGAGTGCCTCAGCCATGGAGAGGTGATTCCTAAGCGATGATGAAATATTAGAGACTAAACTAAATAGCTGTAATCTAACGATAGTGAGCTTTGCTTTTAGTCTAGTCGATAAATATCACATTAGGATTAATCTAATGCAGGTAAAACAACATTTAGGCTGTTGGCGGCACGTCTAAGATTGGACAGTAGGCTGATGGTATCTTGCTTACATTGATCTATCTCATCATCGCTCGTTGTCATGTTTGCAATGCACTTTTTACTGGTAATCAGTGATTGCTGGAAATCTGCGGCAATTTTCTCATCAGCCTGCTGCATTAAAAATCCTAAGCTCGCTTCTTGCTGATCTTCTTCTTTTGGCCAATACCATGACTCAAGACCGGTGAGCAGGGCGAGAATATCTTGCGGGCTACTATTGCTAAACTCTGAGCTGTTCAGCTGAAAGCGCTTTTGTAAGAGCTCTTCACTGATGAATCGTTGCCCTGCAATGAAAGCTGCTTGTAGGATATTCTCAGCGCTACTTTGCTGTAATAGTTGGGCATAATAGCCACTGCTAGGTTCCCAGCGACGCTGAATGCGGTGCAAATCTTTTTGCAACAGGTCGCTTAATAGCTTGGTATATTGGCGACGACGATTATGATTTTGTGGAATATGCAACGAATCTCGATAGTCAGCAGTTTCTTGTATCTGTTGAGAGTGAGCACTTTCTTCAGTATCATTAATGGGGACGGGAGCGGTATTTTCTTGTGGGAAAAAATCATGAGCAGAGCGTTTGCCTTCTTGTCCCCAAAACATAAATTCAATGGCATGGTAGCCTAAACTGGCGTTGGTTGGGTCGGTAAAACCATGTTGCGAACGAATGCTTTCTTCATCAATATCCAGCGTTAAATCATTCACAATACCGCTAAAAGGATAGCCAGGAATATAGTCGATGTATCCGCCTTCTATCGGTCCGCTATCAAGCTGAAGCAGTAGGTCTTTATACGCTATTTGTTGAGTATTCCAATCGGGTGGATCTTGTATCGGCAAATATGAAAAGATTAAGCTATAAAGAAAGTCATTGTAGGCTTCTCTCCAGGCTTGCTTAATTTCTTCTTGGCTCATGGGATTTGGGTGATACATAAAAGAGGCAAGCTTGCTATCCATAACTTGTGCTGACAAGCTGGCTTGAGACAGGCTGGTATACGCAACTATGTCTACCTGAGCAGCAAAAGGATTGCTATCAAGCTTGATAACGGCATTTTTCTTAGGTGCTTTTTCGTCTTGCTGTGGACTACAAGCAGCCACAAAAATTAGGCTGATAGCGAAGATCAATCGAATCACTGGCCGCTCCTTTTCATTTATACATTCTAGTTATTATTAAAACTGATGTTTGCTCAGTTTGTGGTGGTTCAAGCTAGTGATCTCGTAAGCTCATCATAGGCCAGCCATTCTCTTTAGCGGTATTGGTTAATGTCTCATCGGCATCGACCGCGACTGGATTGTCCACAATGTTCAATAAAGGTAAGTCATTATGAGAGTCACTGTAGAAAAAGGCACCCGCGAGATCAATTTCTTTTTCAGCAAGCCACATTTCTAAACGTATTACTTTGCCTTGTTGGAAGCTGGGGATACCGGTTATGCCTCCGGTATATTGGCCATCAATGATTTCAGGTTCAGGAGCAATTAATTCGTCAAAGCCTAATAGAGTAGCGATCGGGCGTGTTACAAAAGCATTAGTAGCGGTGATGATAAGCAGTTGATCACCTGCATTTTTGTGCTTGGCAATCAAGGCTCGAGACTTATCAGTGATCAAGGGTTTGATGCGTTCTTCAATAAACGTCTCACGCAAGGCCAGCATTTTGTCTAGAGGGTGCTCAGTAAGAGGCTTTAGCGCGAATGCTAGGTATTCTTCTATATCTAAGCAGCCTGCTTTATATTGTTCGTAGAAATAATCATTTTGCTGCTGGCTACGCTCAGGCTCAACAATTTTATGGTCGACTAAAAACTGACCCCAAGCATGATCGCTATCGCCAGATAAAAGAGTATGGTCTAGATCAAAAATCGCCAACGCCACCGTGAAATCCTCAGAAATGTAAATTGAAGACCATTCTATTATCTCATAAGCAAGCTGTCCTTATTTTATTGCGATAGTTGCGATAACGGTCGAGAACTAACCAGAGAGGGGCTAAATGGGCGAGATATTCAGGTATTGCTTGACCTTTTGTCTAAAATACGCAAATTTGGTCCCATTAGATTTTTTCAGGATGGCATTGTGATTGATGAGGACGGCTACCGTCCCAATGTGGGTATCATCCTTTGTAATAGACAAGGTGATGTCCTCTGGGCGCGGAGAATTGGTCAAGATGCCTGGCAGTTTCCTCAAGGGGGAATTAAAGATAGTGAATCCCCCGAAGATGCGCTTTATCGCGAATTAGCGGAAGAAATTGGCTTAAAGCGCCAAGATGTTGAAGTGCTAGGTAGCACGCGAGGTTGGTTGCGATATCGTTTGCCGAGGCGAATGATCCGCTATAACAGCAAACCCGTGTGTGTAGGCCAAAAACAAAAATGGTATTTGTTACAGCTAATCAGTGATGATGAGCGTATTAATGTCGACGCAACTGAGAAACCAGAATTTGATGGCTGGCGTTGGTCAAGCTATTGGTTTCCTTTAGGGCAAGTCGTATCCTTTAAACGAGATGTTTATCGGCGGGCATTAAAAGAATTAGCACCCAAAATCATACGTTTGCAAAGGCTTTCAGAACGTCAAAACGAGCATTAAATAGGCGGTAGTATAAGAGATGTTGGATACACTCAGAAGCATTGTGCAGGAAGTAAGCGCAGCCACAGATTTAAGTGATGCACTTAAAGTTGTTGTAACGCGTATCCGTAATGCCATGCGTACTGAAGTGAGTTCGGTCTACTTATACGATGCCGAAACTAAACGTTATTCATTGATGGCGACCAAAGGTCTTAATCAAGATGCGGTAGGTAAGGTCAGTCTGGCCTCATCCCAAGGGCTTGTCGGCCTGGTCGGTTCTAGAGAAGAGCTGATCAATACTGAAGATGCGCCTGCGCACCCTCGTTATCATTATCTGTCAGAAACCGGAGAAGAGAAATATTATTCCTTCTTAGGTGTGCCTATTATTCATCATCGCCGCTTGATGGGAGTTCTGGTTGTTCAGCAACAAGAACGCCGTAAGTTTGATGAAAGTGAAGAAGCATTTCTGGTCACTATGTCTGCTCAGTTAGCCGGTGTTATTGCTCATGCAGAAGCAACGGGTAATATTGCGGCAGCAGCAAAAGCGACGACAGCCTCTAAAGAAGCCCGCTTTAAAGGCGTGCCTGGCGCCCCCGGCGTTGGTATCGGTAAAGCGGTTGTGATTTACCCCGCGGCGGATCTAGCCAGTGTTCCTGATAAATTAGCCGACGATATTGAACAAGAAATCGAGCGTTTCGAAACCGCCTTAATCGCCGTACGGCGAGATATTCGTTCTGTTGGTCAAAAGCTATCGAATGATTTGCGGCCTGAAGAAATGGCCTTGTTCGACGTGTATCTGAATATGCTTGATGACCGTGCGCTCGGCGCAGAAGTGATCATAAAAATTCGAGAAGGCGCTTGGGCTCAAGGCGCTTTACGTCAAGTAGTACAGCAATACATTGGTCATTTTGAATTGATGGACGATGTGTACTTGCGCGAGCGAGCTTCTGATATTCGTGATTTAGGTGTCCGCATCTTAGCGTATTTGCAAGAGACAGAAAGCGTTGGCCAAATTCCAGAATATGACGAAGACATTATTCTGGTAAGTGAAGAGCTAACCCCTGCTATGTTAGGTGAAATTCCTACTGGTAAGCTAAAGGGGCTGGTTTCTGTGCAAGGCTCTTCGAACTCTCACGTCGCCATTCTTGCGCGGGCGATGGGCATTCCGACCGTTATGGGGGTAGTTGATGTTCCTTATGCACAACTGGATGGTTTGCAGCTGGTCGTTGATGGTTATCGCGGTCTTATTTATTCGCAGCCAACTCAGCAAATGCGTCAGCAGTATGAAAGAATTTACCAAGACGAGCAGGTTCTTAATAAAGATCTAGAATGCCTGCGTGATGAGCCGGCAATAACTCAAGATGGTTATCGTATTCCATTGTGGGTGAATACCGGCTTAATCACTGACGCGCTTCGCAGTCGTGAGCGCGGTGCGGAAGGCGTTGGCTTGTATCGTACGGAAGTGCCTTTCATGATGAAAGATCGCTTCCCGAGTGAAACAGAGCAAACTGAAATTTATCGTCAGCAGTTAGAAGCTTTTGCCCCTAACCCTGTCACCATGCGCACTTTGGATATTGGTGGGGATAAATCATTACCTTATTTTCCCATTCAAGAAGCTAACCCCTTTTTGGGCTGGCGCGGTATTCGTGTAACGTTAGACCATCCCGAACTGTTTTTATTACAGGTCAAGGCGATGCTTAAAGCGAGCCATGGTTTGAATAACTTACGCATTATGTTGCCGATGGTTAGCAGCGTTGGCGAAGTGGATGAAGCATTACATCTTATTTATCGTGCACATGCCGAAACCGAAGAAGAAGGCATTCATGTTGTTATGCCGGAAGTTGGGGTAATGATTGAGGTTCCTGCTGCGGTTTACCAGATTGCGGATCTAGGACATCGGGTAGATTTTTTATCCGTGGGCAGTAATGATTTAACGCAATACTTATTGGCCGTTGATCGCAATAATCCTCGGGTTGCCAACCTATACAACTCATTTCATCCCGCCGTATTAACAGCGCTGTATAAAATTGCTCAAGATGCGAAAGCGATTAATAAACCGGTCAGTGTCTGTGGTGAGCTCGCAGGTAATCCAGCGGGTGCGGTGATTTTGATGGCGATGGGATATGACATGTTATCGATGAACGCCTCTAACTTACCTAAAGTGAAATCGGTTATTCGAGGAGTCAGCTTGGCATGGGCGCAAGAGCTGTTAGCAGAAGTCATGCAGCTTGAAAATGCGCATGTTATATCTGCAACAATTGAACTGGCATTAGAAAAAGTCGGCTTAGGCCGAATGATCGGTCCAGGTCGAAGCTAGTACTGAGCTATCTCAGTACCGTGTATTTATTTTCCCCACTGGCGCACACGTCCTACGTCTAAGTGAATGAAACCACTTTTAGGATAATAGCCAACACCACCACTTTTTAAGGCTAAAGCGGCTTGACGAACTTGACGTAAGTTGATGCCTGGAATGCAAATATCAACGGCTTTTCCTTGCATGTGCAAGCTGCGCTTAGCAACGCCATGGCCTGATGCTCGTAGTTGTTCATTTGTTTTTGGCGAACGGTAACCAGAGATAATTTCAATCGCCTGATTCGGTTTAAACATTTGCTGAAGAGCGTATATGTCGTTGAACAAGGTGCGGCTAATTAAGGTCGACTCACCACTGCGATGATCACGTAATAAATGATCCAATTCTGCTAAACTATCTTGATCGTATTGACCTGCTTGTTTAAACGTTGTCTTAACAAACTCACCCGTATGAATATTGTATAAATGCAGCTCCTTATCGGAACTTGATGAAAGTGAGCGAGTTGCAAAAGCTTCTGGAGCAATAGCCGCGCTAGTCAAAGCAGCCGCACTGCGTAAAAAAATACGTCGATTCATATCGTGCCTAATTATTGAAATAGGATATTGAGCGGGCGTACACACTCAAGATTTAGCGGCAGTATGCCTTTTCTGGGAATGAAAAAACGCTACTTAGCTAACACTGGCTATGAAAAGACAGTTAAGTCATGTGTGAAAATTATAGAGATAACGATTTTTGATGATTGCGCGCTAAGCTACCAATCAAATCTCTTTGGTAAACATCGTCACGAATTTGCAGATTGCCATTATCATCAACCCAAGTTGTCCAGTACATAAGATAAACCGGTACTGGCTTTTGCAAGCGAATGTGGGTGGTTCGATTTTGGTTAATGGCAGAGTCGATATTACTGCGGTTCCAGCCTTGCTGCCCAGAAATGAGTTTGTCCGCTAATAATTTAGGCTGTTCGACGCGGATGCAGCCTGAACTTAATGCTCGCATATCACGCGCAAATAATTCTGGATGGTTGGTATCGTGTAAATAAATGGATTTGTCGTTAGGCAATACAAATTTCACATCACCCAAGGCATTACCTTGCCCTGCTTTTTGCACCAAGCGGTAAGGAAAGTATCGTGGACTCATCTTCTTCCAGTTAATGTCTTTGGCAGAGGTATACTGATCAATGCCTTTGACACTTTTTACTAAGCTAAACCCTTTACGCTCTAAATATTTCGGATCACGTTTAATTTGCGGCAAGATATCACCAATGGCAATTCGGCGTGGCACAGACCACGTTGGTGCTAAGACCACCGTGCTGATTGTTTGAGAAAGTACAGGCGTACGGCGAAGTGGTCGCCCCGTAATTACTTTCATATCTAAGCTGGTCTTATCGCCTTCTTTAAATTGCAGGCGAAAATCTGCCATATTAACCATAATGTGACGTTCCCCTAAGTTGCGGGGGAGGTGACGCCAACGCTTCATATTCAACGCGATTTTTTGAGCCATATGGTAAGGCGGAATATTCAAAGCCTCTAACGTCGCCGCATCAATTTCTCCCGTTTTCTCAAGCTGAAAGCGGCTTTGGAAATGCTTAATGCCTGCGACAAGGGATTGATCAAATTTAAAACTGGGTTGATTAAGATCAACGCTTTCATTGGCCCTTGGTGCTTCTGTTAAAAGTGGCTTCTCTTCAAATAACCAAGAAAAAGTGCCAGGTTTTAAATCACCGTATTGCGTTAATAGCCAACGAATGTGCGGTACTAAACGGTGTCTTTGATTCTCTTGTAACTGAAAACCAGGAGGCAGTGCATACCACTGTCCTTTTGCCATGATTTTTTGATATTGATTCAGTTGCTTACGCAGTGCTTGATAGCCTGAATGATTGGGGGTTAGCTGGGTGATTAATTCCGACAGCTTATCGTCGTTCAAGCTTTCTTTTAATAGCTCGACGATATCACTGGAGCTCACGGTATGACCCTTGTTTTTTAACGCAGAGACTTTGCGATAACTCGGATGATCAGATTCACCCATATCAGGAAGTAGTTCTTTATTGAGCGCTTGCTGTGCATAGGTAATAAAAGCATCGGTAAGCAATACATCAACGGCGGTTGCTTGCTTTGGAAGATTTGAAAGATCTCTTATTTCACGTAGAACAGCTTGTAATGAATAACCATATTCACGCCAGTGATCGGCCGAGGTTTCTTGTAATACTTGCACAAGAGATGCGCCCGCATCCGTCAGTTCATAACTGTCCATCCAAATAGGCTGGTAATCGCGGCGTAGATAAAAAGGTTCGATATCGCGCACGTGTTTTAAGCGCACCTCGCCAGCCACTTGGCGAGCAGAGTCAATTAACCAATATTCCATATATTTTTGCGCAACCTTAGGTGGCATATAGGGTTTGGTATTAATGGTTGCGGCTAATGCTGCGAAAAGTAGCAAAGCACAGAAACCAGCAATTACACCAGGGTGTAAATGGCGTTTCGTTTTGCTACTGGTCGCGCTTTTTAATATTTCACTCATACCCTAGAGTATGGACGCATAACTGCGAAAGCGTGGTCAAATTGCACGCTACTTATGAGATTTTTTGTTACTTAATGCAACTATTCTTAGATGATTTTCTTATAGCCAATTTTAAGTTGCTCGCTTGCGTTGCTCTTTGTAAAGAAGGGCAAAAACGTCAGAAAAATGCTGTTCAATATTCAATCAGTGTTTAATCAATAATACATTAACGAGCGAAATATTTTAGCGCTCAATACGATAATGTTTCTCATCTGCTTTGTCGCCATTTGCTTGCCAACTTATTTCTTCAATTTCCATATAGTCACGATGAATAATGAGCCCTGAGCTACAGCGAGTGCCATAGGTGGGGCTGATGATTTTTTGGCAAGAGAGCATCTGTTCCATCGCTAAGCCGATGCCTGTATCTGGAAGTCGAGTGCTCTCTTCGATCATGGTTGATGATAATAATCCTGCCAGTGGTTGTCGGTTATTTTTTATTGTTAGCCAATCAGAGAGCTGCTCTTTAGCGCGTTCTAGCTTTGGCCATGGGCTGTCTAATAACGCATTGCTTAAGCCGTATATGCCAGGAGCTAAGATACGGGGAGGCTGTTGGGAGCGATTAGAGAAATACCCCAGTCGATGCTGATCGGCAACCAATAGATTGTAGCCCGCATACTGCTCTGAGTTGCTTTCTAATCGCTGCAGGTATGCAAGAGGGTCAATATCTGAGGTTAAGAAGTCTAGGACCAGATTCCCGCGGCTGATTGGATTTTCGGGGTCTTTAATCCTCATATCACGATGGTTTGTCAGTGCGGCAAAACGTCCGTTTTTATGAATACCAAGCCATGTTCCTCCCTGACTTAGGTCTTTGCCTGCGTATACACCTTCTTTTTCTGGCCAAGGATGTAATGCTTGTGTCGGGCGATGCAAAAATTCATCACGGTTGGCACTGAGAATAAGGGAATTATCGGCGTTAGGCTGCCATTGAAAAGTCATCAAACACATAGAAGATATCGACGCCTGAGAGAGAAATAAAATAGTAACAGCAGTTTATCTCAGCTTCCGCCATAATGTGTGCGATTTTTGAAGATACGGATTAAGCAATATGACGTTTTTAGTGTATTTATTGGTTGGCTCTGCGGCTGGGCTATTGGCTGGGTTATTTGGTATTGGCGGCGGCTTGGTTATCGTGCCGGTTTTGGTGATTACGTTTGGCTTGATGGGAATAAGTGATCAGGTTTTAACCCATATGGCGTTAGCGACATCCTTAACGACCATCATTTTTACCTCAATCAGTTCGGTGAAAGAACATCATCGCCATGGGGCTGTTGATTGGGGGTTAGTACGTTGGATTGGTTCAGGAATTATTATTGGCACGGCGATTGGTGTATTTTTATTAGCAGGCGTGGCGGGGGCAACCTTGCAAATGGCGATCGGAATTTTTGCTTTATTGATGGCGGCTAAAATGGCATTTGATGTGAATCCAGAGGCGTCGCGTCAAGTGCCGGGCACTGCGGGTTTAATTGCTTCGGGCAGCATTATTGGTTTTGGCTCGGCTTGGTTCGGTATCGGTGGTGGGTCATTTACGGTACCGTTTCTCACATGGGTTAATGTGCCGATGAAGCGTGCGGTTGCAACCGCTGCTGCGTGTGGATTACCGATCGCGATAACCGGATCGGTTGGTAATATTTATACCGGCTGGGAACATGTCGATTTACCAAGCTGGACCACCGGTTTTGTCTATTGGCCTGCGGTTTTAGGCATTGCATTAACCAGTGTGCCTTGTGCAAAGTTAGGGGCTAAGTTAGCCCATAAGCTAGATGCTAAATTGCTTAAGCGTGGCTTTGCTTTGTTATTGTTAATTGTCGGTTTGAAATTTTTATTGGCTTAATAGAATAGATCACTATTCATGAATGGAAACAGCGCCACATTCGAGTAAACATTCGAGTATAATCATGCGCTAAATAAGGAAGCTATAGATGTTAACGTACCCAGATATTGATCCTGTCGCCTTGTCCATTGGTCCTGTTGCAGGTTATGGACCGCTAGAAATTCATTGGTATGGCCTGATGTACCTCATCGGGTTTGCCGCGGCCATGATGTTGGCTAATTATCGTGCTAAGCAACCGGGTTCCAACTGGACCAAGGATCAAGTAGGTGACTTGATTTTTTATGGTGCCATGGGGGTAATTCTTGGTGGCCGAGCAGGCTATGTTTTGTTTTATAACTTTGGTCAGTTTTTGGATAATCCAATTTGGTTATTTCAAATTTGGACCGGTGGTATGTCATTCCACGGTGGTCTGCTGGGTGTATTAGTCGCGCTTTGGATATTTGGCCGAAAATATAAAAAAGGCTTCTTTGAAGTGGCTGATTTTACCGCGCCGTTAGTCCCAATTGGTTTGATGACGGGGCGCTTTGGTAATTTTATTGGTGGAGAGCTTTGGGGCCGTGTCACTGATAGTCCTTTGGGAATGGTTTTTCCAGGTGGTGGTCCAGACCCTCGTCACCCATCGCAGTTGTATCAAGCAGCGCTAGAAGGCTTAGCATTATTTTTAATTGTTTGGTGGTTTTCAAGTCGCCCTAGACCACAGAAAGCGGTCGGTGCTGTCTTTATGATTGGTTATGGTTGCTTCCGTTTTATTGTGGAATTCTTCCGCCAGCCAGACTCTCATATTGGTTTTGATTTATTTGGCTGGATGAGTCGTGGTCAGCTGCTATCTATTCCTATGGTCGTCTTCGGTATCGCATTATTGTGGTGGGCTTATAAACAACAAGACCTAATAGCGACAACGACTAAAACAAGCAAAAAATAAGCATTTAGGATCTTACATGTTCGTGCGTTGATGAATAAGGCACGTTACATCTGATAAAAGAATTTTGAGGTTAACTGCATGAGACAGTATTTAGATTTATGCCAGCGCATTGTTGATGAAGGCGAATGGGTTGAAAATAAGCGCACGGGCATTCGCTGCTTAACCGTCATTAATGCCGATTTAGAATACGATGTTGCGAATAATCAATTTCCATTAATCACTACGCGTAAAAGTTTTTATAAAGCGGCTATTGCCGAGCTATTGGGCTATTTACGCGGCTACGATAATGCGGCTCAGTTTCGCGAAATTGGTTGTAATACGTGGAATGCTAACGCCAATGAAAACCAAGATTGGTTGAATAATCCTCACCGCAAAGGTGAAGATGATATGGGCCGAGTTTATGGCGTACAAGCTCGGTCTTGGATGCGTCCAGATGGCACGCAATTAGATCAGTTAAAGAAGGTGATTGATAACCTGAGTAAAGGGATTGATGATCGTAGCGAGATCGTTACGTTCTATAACCCCGGTGAGTTCGAAATGGGATGTTTACGCCCTTGTATGCATACGCATACCTTCTCTTTATTAGGCGATACTTTGCATCTGACGAGCTATCAGCGTTCGTGTGATGTGCCATTAGGGTTGAACTTCAATCAGGTTCAGGTATTTACTTTCTTAGCGCTGGTGGCCCAAATTACAGGTCATAAGCCGGGTAAGGCATACCATAAAATCGTGAATGCTCACATTTACGAAAATCAGTTGGAGTTGATGAAAACGGTGCAGTTAAAACGTGAGCCTTTTCCATCACCGCAACTGCACATCAATCCTAAGATTAAAACACTTAAGGACATCGAAGAGTGGGTTACAAAGGATGATTTTGAAGTTGAAGGTTATCAGTGCCACGATGCCATTCAATATCCTTTCGCGGTTTAAAGCGCACGGTGAGGAAATGAACCTCTTTATATGTGATTTATTAATGATTGCCGCAAGCAAGTAAAAATTTGAGTCTATACTGAAGTATACCGACGGCAGTATAGATTCAAAATGAAGCCCACCAATATCCCCTTACAGCGAATACCTCCCTCTTCTTGGCTACTGTATCGATTCGATGATTCGATCGCAGAAAAAGCGATGGAAGCTTTGCCTTGCCTACAAGAGTCCTTTTGCTGCAATAAGGTCGAGAACATTCGTGAGTTCTGGTATCGGCATAATTTAAAAGCCATCATTCTCGTGGTTGAAAAACACGATACGCTATTGGAAGACTGGATTTGTCGTTTGGCGATGGCTTTGCCAGAAGCGCCATTAATACTACTATCCATCGAATCTTTTGCGCTTGATGAAGTTAAGCTATTTGAGTTGGGGGTACAGGATGTTTGGTCGTTAGGCGACGTATCAGATGTCTTATTTCCTAAGCTGATTGAGCACGCTATTGTGCGTAAACAAGTGGAGTATCAAACACGTCATCTGGCTCATTATGATGCTTTAACCGGTATTGCTAATCGAACGCTTTTTCAAGATAGACTCGATCATTCTTTATTACATGCTCGCCGTGAAGGTCATGTGGTTAGTTTATTTACAATCGATCTTGACCGCTTCAGTGTCGTTAACGAGCATTATGGTCATGATGTTGGGGATTTATTACTCAAACAATTTGCGCGGCGTTTATCCGAAATCGTTAGACGCTCCGATACCGTCGCTCGTATAAGTGGTAATAATTTTGCTGTTTTATTAGAGCATGTCGCGAGCGAAAAAGTGGTTACGGGAGTCGCTGATAAACTGTGTACTGCTTTTAATGAGCCTTATTTTATCAGTGGCCATGAAATTTTTTGCAGCGTCAGCATTGGCATCGAGTTGGCCAGTCGTGCTAACTATGACGGCGGTGAACTGTTACGTCGCTCAGAGCTTGCTCTCAGGCAGGCTAAAAAAGATGGCAGTAACGACTATCGTTTTTTCATCGCCGACCTGAATCCCCCTGATGTTGTTCGAGCGAGCTTAGAAAGCGCCTTGCATCATGCGTTGGAACGTAAAGAGCTCAGTCTGCAATATCAACCACAAATTCAAGTGAGCACTCAGCAATTTATTGGCACAGAAGCCTTATTACGCTGGACACATGAAACACTCGGACCGATTTCTCCCGCGATCTTTATTCCTGTTATGGAAGAAACGGGGTTAATTAATCAAGTCGGCGAGTGGGTATTAGCCTCGGCTTGCCGTCAGCATCAAGAATGGATTGAGAAGGGCGCTTTACCTTGTGATGCTAAGTTATCTGTTAATCTTTCGCCTCGACAATTTAGACAGCGCGATCTAGCGGATAGGATTGAGCAAGTCTTGCAGGCAACTGGACTGCAACCGCAGCGGCTTACGTTAGAAATCACGGAAGGGGTTTTAATGGAAAACCTGCAGCAGGGCATTGATGTATTAGGCAGGTTGCGCGAGATTGGTGTATCCATTGCGATTGATGATTTTGGCACAGGCTATTCTTCGTTAGCGTACTTAAAAAACTTACCCATCGATTATTTGAAGATAGACCGAGTATTCGTTAAAGATATTGTAGAAGATAAAAATGATGCGGCGATTGCTAATTCAATTATTACACTGGCTCACAATTTGGGCATGGAAGTGATCGCCGAAGGTGTCGAAGATATTACTGTCTTGGGTGTTTTGCAGGCATTCGGTTGTGATCACTATCAGGGCTTTTACTTTTCTCGACCTGTTGATCCAGAGGAAATTCCGAAGTTAGCGGCGCAATACAAATAGATTAAATCTTCAAATTCCTAAAGTCCGCACGTATGATGAGTGCAAAGACTAATGGAAGAACGTACATGAAATGCGCATTAATTGTTGCTATGGCAGAAAATCAAACGATTGGTATCAATAATACCCTGCCTTGGCATCTGCCTAATGATCTTAAATATTTTAAACACGTCACTATGGCTAAGCCGATTATTATGGGGCGTAAAACATACGAATCCATTGGTCGACCACTGCCTGGCCGTACAAATATCGTAATTACACGCCAAACTGATTATCAGGCAGAAGGTATTGTTGTTGTTAATACGTTGCAGCAAGGATTGGATAAAGCAGAAGCCATCAGCTCAGAAGCGGGCCATGAAGAAGTGATGGTCATTGGCGGCGCTGAGATTTATCAGCAAGCGTTATTGCAAGCCGACCGTTTATACATCACACATGTACATGCGGATGTCGAAGGTGATGCATTTTTCCCAGAAGTAAATTGGAATTGCTGGCAAGAAGTTCAGCGTGAAGATCATGCCGCTGACCCAGTAGGGGACGCGCAGAAAAATCCTTACGATTACAGTTTTGTTGTTTATGACCGCATTAAATAACTCTGCTAATGCAGAGTTATATTTTTCTATTTAGCCGCAAAACAACATGGCTTTTGGTTATGTGTATGAAGTTTTATTATTAAAATTCTTCGGCTAAGCGCTGATCTAACTCGCCGATTTTGTTTTTCATTAACGCGTGACACTTTATGGCGAGCTGCTCGGCATCTTCAGGGGTTAAATCTGCGGTAGGAATAGGCTCTAAAAATTCAACGAGCCCGGGCTTTGGGGCCCAGTCGCTCAGTGTGACATTTTTTGTTGAGCTAACACACAAGGGAACAATAGGAACACCTGCTTTAATCGCGGTCAGGAAAGCGCCTTTTTTGAACGGTAATAAACCTTTACCTTGGCTGCGAGTTCCTTCTGGCATAATAAAAATAGAACGATTCAAGGTTGTTATTTTTTCAGCCATTTGGTCGACCACGGCCCGCGCTTTATCTTTGTCACCACGATTAATAAAAATATTACCCGCCAACCAAAACGCAGTACCAAAAATAGGGACCCATGCCAGTTCCTTTTTACCGACCCCCGAGCAATTTTTTGGCCATACTTTAGCGAAGAAAAACACATCGAGTAAGTCCTGATGATTAACGACATATACCACAGGGTAATCGATTTTTGGCTTATTAATTGGAATGACTTTTAAGTTCATCATCCAGTATGTCGGCCATAAAAACTTAAGTACGGTGCGAGTATTATTGGGATGGAAAGGGCGGATAAGAGAAAAAGCGATTGCCATAAAACAGAATAATAAAAAGTAACAGCAAACAGCAACAAGACGAGCGGAATAAAGCATAAAAACCCATAAAAAAACTAAGCGAGTAGACAGTGTACTCGCCTAATTCCTGTACGTATATTTAAAATAGCTATCTATAAATGCATCACTATCGATAGCACAACGGCTATCGACGAATTAAAGAAAAAGTCTGATGGTTACCAATGCTGCTTGAACCTGCACTTAGGCCGGCATTGCCGCCAAAGTCAGCGCGAAGGTATTTACCATTATCCGCTTGAATAGCCAATTGATTATTGCCTAAATCAACCAAGGTAAACATACCTGCTGCGGATACAGAATGGCTTGTACCTTTTAAGGTGCCTAATAAATAAGAATCTAACGCAACGTAGTGGCCATCAAATGCTTTAATCGCAACCTTGCCATTACCTTGGTCTTCAAAGGTAAAGCTCTCCCATGTGCCAATGTGCTTCGAACCCGCAGAAATAAAACTATTACCACCGCTCATGCTGCGCACGTAATAGCCATTGGATGTTTGCAAATGAATAACATCGCCTATAAACGGAAACTCTGCACGCTGTGGTTGGGCTGCAGAAGGATAGGTGAAAATACCGCGAACAGGATAATGGTCAGAAAGATCCCACTCACCCCAAAGCGCGTCTTTGGTTGTACGAAGCGCAAAGGCTTCTTGGTAAGCAGAAGTTGGCTGTAAATTGTTATTCGCGGTCAGGGTGTAGTCAAGATGCTCAAGGTAAGGCTGTTCAGCCCAATTATTCGTATCGGCATCATACGTATAACCGTGGCCACGATTTTCTGGCTCAGTTGCACCTAAGATGGCTTCTAAATAATCACGATCTTGCGGCAGACCTATTTTATTAACATTAAAATCTCCCGCCATGATGACGGCTTCATCCGCGGGGATGTTTAAGCTGCGAATGTAATCGCCCATTTCTTGTAGCTGCGCTAAACGAGCATTACGGTTGGCATCATCGTCGGACGATTGCGTATGAGTTGCGAATATATGATACGGGTTGCCTTGCTTGTTAATGCGGGCGTGAATAACCCCACGAGTAGCCGCGCATTGAATAGCATTGCAAGGATTGTATTTGAAGTTATCTTCAAGCCCGAAAGGCCAGCGAGATAGAATTCGAGTGCCTGACTTCATGATTTTACCGGCTTTGAAAATCTCAGAGCTTTGGTAAGGATATTCAGCCCGCAACTTTTTTAATAAAGCCGCAGTAGCGATATCATCAAATACCTCGGTTAGTACTAATGCATCGTAGCCTGCCATCGCAGCAGGCATTTCGTCTAAGCGCGAGTCCACTTTTTTAGAACCAAAAATGGTTGTCGCCCAAATGTTATAGCTCAGTAGATTAAATTGATTCGCTGCGCCCAAGGCAGGCTTCTGATCTTCTTCTTGAAGCACATAAGTCAGTGCACCACCCTCCTTTAGATTATGACCATTGAACGCCAATGTATTCGAATCACCCGCAAGCTGGGTTTGGAAACGTTGAATATGAGCTTCGCTTTGTGGGGCAATACTAAGGTCATCAGTATGAGCACCAAAGGCTAACAGTGTGCCATCTGTTTGTTGGCTAAGATTGATCTGATAGTCATCACTTGATAGCTGAATATTCAGCGCGCTATTCGTGCCTGAGCTGCGAGTCAGTTTAGCCAACGTCGCTGTTGCTAATGGTGCGACTTGATAGCTTGTTTGAACTGCGCTTGCATCACCAGAGAGTGAAACGTCTAAAGTATCTAGCGTACTATTGGTAAAGACAATATCAGTCTCTAATACTTTGGGTGCTTCAGACATGGCGAATGCGCTGCTCGCGAGCAGAGACAGCATGGCCATAGACAGTATATTTTTCATCATGTTTTATCCTTGAGGTATAAAGATGGGATTATAATTTTTACGCTTCCCATTCTTGAGCTTATTCTAGCGAACAAACGGATGAATTGTTACGCATCTTCACAGTGAATAAGTTATCCAAGGTTAAGCTACGGCATTCATACTCTGTGGGTTGTTTGTTGATAGTATGTGCATATCTTGTGCGTGCTTTTTATTTGAATATTTTTAAATAATTTCTAATAAAATCAACACATTAGAAGCCGCACTTCTCCACAGTTTCTGTGGATAACTACAAGTATAACCTAGATATAAGTCATTCAAATGACGACTCTCTATGGGGTGTGCTTAATTCGATGCTTTTTTGATCTATAGCGACCCACTCTATATTTTTATTAGAGTGGGTATTTGAAGGGATAAAACTTAGCTGAGATTAGTAGTAGGAATCATACTATTGACATCATGATCTTCTACAAAAAAGGATTCGGCGTTGCATTCTTGCCACCAATGCTGCCAAGGTTCCGCAATCGTGCTGCCATCTACTAGGTTATTGCTATTAAGCGGTTTAACCAAACTGCCAACGGGTGATAATAGCCCATCTGATGTCCTGCGTTTAATCATATGCGGCATTAATTTATCAGGATCATCCAAGCCCATACTACCGACTAATTCATAAAAACTTTTGAGGGTATTATGGTGAAAGTTTTTCACCCGCTCACTTTTCTCAATAACATCAACAGCTTTAGAGCGCGCTGGGTCTTGCGTCGCAATTCCGGTTGGACAAAGATTGTTATTACAATGACGAGACTGGATACAGCCAATCGCCATCATCATCGTTCGTGCCGCATTCACACAGTCTGCGCCCACCGCAATTTTTGTTAATAAATCAAAGCTAGAAGCTGTTTTTCCGGAAGCAATAATGCGAATTTTGCTTCTAAGGCCAGTGCCGACTAAAGCGTTATGTACAAAGTAGATGCCTTCTAAGCACATCATGCCTAAACGGTTGCTGAATTCGACAGGGGCAGCACCAGTCCCGCCTTCTGCACCATCAACGGTAATAAAGTCGGGGGTGATCCCTGTTTCGATCATGGCTTTACACAAACCTAAAAACTCTGCCGGATTACCGATGCAGAGTTTAAAGCCGACAGGCTTGCCTCCACTGAGTTCTCGTAATTTATGCACAAAATGCAACAAGTCTCTTGGTGTTGTGCACTCGGGATTCGTTGCCGGAGAAATACAATCTTTCGTCATCGATATGTGGCGAATGTCAGCAATCTCTTGAGTAATTTTAGCTTTCGGTAAAACCCCGCCATGACCTGGCTTAGCCCCTTGAGACAGCTTAATCTCAATCATTTTAATAGCAGGCTTGGAGGCCATTTCGGTAAATAAATAAGGGCTAAAATTACCATCATCATCGCGACAGCCAAATAGCCCTGTGCCAATCTGCCAAACAACATCACCACCGTGTTTCAAGTGATAAGGGCTAACGCCACCTTCCCCAGTATTATGGTAACAGCCTGCTTTTTTGGCCCCTAAATTAAGTGCCTCAATGGCATTCGAGCTTAATGAGCCAAAGCTCATCGCTGAAATGTTCAAAAAGGAAGCATCATAAGGTTGAAGGCAGTCTGGCCCGCCGATGGTGATTGTTTTGGTTTCATCCTTTACGGTTTTAGGCGCCATTGAATGCCACAAACTCAGATAGTTTTCTTCCATTAAATTGCGCTGAGTGCCAAAGGCAATGGTATCGCGAACATTCTTAGCACGTTGATACACTAACGAGCGTTGTTCACGATTAAAAGGCTGCTCTTCGGTATCACTGGCAATGAAGTATTGCTGAACTTCTACGCGGTAGGATTCTAAAAAATGACGGGCATAAGCAACAACGGGGTATAAACGATTAAGATTGCTGTGGCCTATGAAAAGATCGTGAAATCCAATAAGTGTATAAGACACAGTGAAAACCAATAAGCAGAGATCGAATGTGCTGCCGTATTGATTAAATAAGTAGAAGGCAAGGGTATTGCCTAACGTTGCAATAAGCCAATAGGCGGCCTGCATAATCGTCATGATGCTTCCTAATCTGATATTTATTAATAACAATAGAGGGCTATCATTACACAATTCATTTAATAATTAAGCAGTAAACTGTTAATTGCTTATCTGCTTAGCATAAATATATCTGTCTTATAGTGGAAGGTGCCCAACTTTCACCAGTATTACCGTATCTTGTTTAACATAGGGATTGTGCTTGCTTAAATGTGGACTACGTAACCAGCTGCCAGCAGGATAATGCCCATAGTCATCAATGAACTCACCGCTAATAACCAAAATTTCTTCACCGCCATAGTGAGTATGAGGCTGAAACTTTTCGCCCGCAGGCCAAAATACCAAAGCTGTTGATTCGCTGATGACATCGTTGCTAAATTGATGAAGAGGCATCACTTTTAAATGCCCATTTCCTGGTAACCATTCGCGATCGTTGGTATCAATACGCACTTGTGTATGATCTTCGACCTGAAACTGATGAAGTTTCACAAACAGGGTGCAGCCTTCTTTACTAAAAGGCGCGTGTTCAAAGCCTTCGGGATTGCGAATATACGTGCCCGCAGGATAGTCGCCTGTCTCATCAGAGAATACACCGTCTAAAACAAAAATTTCTTCACCTAAAGGATGAGGGTGGGAGGCGAAGCTAGCACCTGGTTCGTATTTTACAATGCTGGTTGCATGGCCTCGTTCGGCTTCTTCACGAGCTAAGCGTTTACGCCAAACCCCTTTCATTGGGCTGGCCTGCCAATCTTCTAAATTGCTATCAATAAAAATACGTTTGCTAAAATCTAGATTAAGCATAGGAGGAAACTTATTAAGGAATGTGAGTTATGGTTTTATCTTAGAGATAAAGAAGCTTGTTGAATAGCACTTGAAAATGGAACGCAGTATTTTGCAGCGGTAGATACTAATGGCACTCATTGTTTAGAGTGCCATTTTTACAGTTTGTTTTAATTAGCCCATCATAAGCTGAACAAAAACAACGACTAAGCAGTAGCCTGAGGTATAGGCAATAAACAGCTGTGGAAAGAACTTTAAATAACGCATGAAAGTTAGTTCAGGAATTTTACTCATTGCGACTACTCCAGCGGCAGAACCAATAGCTAATAATGCACCACCAACGCCAACAGAAAAGGTAAGTGCAAGCCATTCGGTATTGGCCATATCAACTCCAGATTTTAGGATCGCCGAGGTTAATGGCACGTTATCGAATAATGCCGATGTAATACCAACTACATAGTTAGCGATGAGTGTGGGTGATTGCTTATAGGTTTCTAAAAATACTTCTAATACCCCAACTTCTTTCAACATGCCCACCAATAGTAAAACACCCAAGAAGAACAGTAGGGTATCAAACTCAATTTTGCGGACATAGTCCAAAATAGGGTCGTCGCGGTTTAGAGCTCGAGCGATCATAAACATGACGCTTAAGCCGAATAAAAAGGATAAAACAGGAGGGATTGAGAAAAATACATTACCAAAAATAACCCCGATAATGGTTAAGAAAAATAGCAAAGCAATGAATGAATCGACCGGCGCTAGGGTTTGTTTTTTCGCTTTTACTTCAATGGTTCCATTCATGTTGAAGGACATTAATAGGCATAGAATAAAGACCGATGCGAAAGCCGGTATAACCAACATTAATAAATTTGAAATATTGACTTTATTCGCTAGAAAAATCATTAACGTTGTTACGTCTCCTGTGATTAATGATACCCCACCCGCATTGACGCCATAGACAACCACAATCGCGTATTTCACCAGTTTATCGCGCTCTATGTTTAGTCCAAGCAAGATGGTTAAGCAGACGAGAGTTGCGGTGATGTTGTCGGCAAGTGACGAAAAAATAAATGAGAACGCACCAATGAAAAATAACAAGCCTCGCTCACTGAGTTGTTTGGGGAGTAAATAGCTCGCGATAATTTCTATCACGCCTTTTTCAGATAAATAGGCAACGAAGGTCATGGCGGAAAATAAGAATAGCCAGAGCGTCGCAATGTCTAATAAATTTTCGTTGAGTGCAGCAGATGCAATGTCTGTATGGCCTGAGGTACTTGAAGAGATAAAATAAACAATCCAAGCAAGGGTTCCCCAAAACAATGTCGATTTGGCCTTGTTTACCTTGATTAAATCTTCAGCGATGATTGAAAGAAAGCCAATAGATACAATGACGATTAATAGAATTGAAACAGCGTTCATGTTGATTATCTCAAATGAAAAAGTGATACGAAAAACAGTTGTACGAAAAAAAGAAGTAAAAAAACCCGCAACGTTTTAAGACGCGGCAGGTTTTATTTATTCACGATTCTTACGAAGAAGCGCTAAACTTTTTCTAACCAGCCAAACTTATCTTCCGCTTTGCCCCACTGAATATCATTCAGTGCTTGGCGCAGTTTTTGAGTTGTCTCACCGGCTTCACCAGAACCAACGGTGATTTCTTCGCCGTTATGAATCAGAGTACCTACCGAAGTTAATACTGCTGCCGTTCCAGAGAGTGCGGCTTCCGTACCTGGCTTCTTCGCACGTTCAATCAGTTCATCAACCGTAAAGTTACGCTCGGTGACGGTCATGCCCATGTCGCGTGCCAGAGTCAAAATCGAATCGCGAGTAATACCGTGAAGGAAAGAGCTATCTAATGCTTTGGTGATGATTTCGTTGCCATCAATCAAAATGAAGTTAGCCGCGCCGGTTTCTTGAACATCGCCATTAGGGCAAAACAAAATTTGGTCGGCATCGCATTCTTTACGTGCTCGTAGGATTGGTCCTAATGCGCTGGCGTAGTTGCCACCACTTTTGATCATGCCCATGTGAGGCGCGCAACGCATGCCGTCTTCTTCTAGCAATAAGCGCAATGGCTTAGCGCCACTCTTGAAATAATCGCCTACTGGAGAAGTCAAAACGTACATCAGTGAAGACTCAGAAGGCGCAGCGGCTTTACCAACCGCCGCTTCGGTTCCGATATGTGTCGGGCGAATGTACATAGAGCCTGGAGGGCTAGGTACTTCGTCGGCATATAAAGCAACGCTGTCTTTAATCATTTGAGCCAGCTGTGCTTTATCAATTTTAGGCAGATAAAGCAGCTCGCTGCTTTGCGTCATACGATCAATATTGGCATCCATGCGGAATACATTAACGCTACCATCGTCGTGCTTAAATGCCTTCAAGCCTTCGAAGCACGTGCTTGAATAATGCAAGACGTGCGCACCAGGATGAAGTTCTAATTTGTCGGATGGGACGATGCTTGAAGCTGTCCAAGAATTATTGTCGAAAGATGCCAGTGCCATTTTCGGCATGAAAACTGTTCCAAATGCGGCCATTTCTATTCCTAAACTTAATAATGTTGTATCAATTGCTTATATCATCGATCTGCATCGGTTATGAGCCAAGATGCCCAAAGAGAGACGACATTGTTGATTTTAATATCAAAGCCTAATTGAACCAGTTCTTGCTGGGTCATTAGTAAGTCTTGTTTTTGCAGTGCGCGTTTATGAGTTTCAACGCGATAGGCCAGGTAGGTTTCCTGAAGGGTCTGACAGTCTTGTGAACTCATCAGGCCACAATGAACAAAGGCATCGAGTAACCGCATATTGTCGGTCACCTGCGTTAGTTCTGGGTGTTGGTGAGCCCAAGCGAGCACACCGTACTGCACCATAAATTCGATATCAACAATGCCACCGGCATCTTGCTTTAGCTGAAAACGCACATCGGTAGTATTTTTCGAGCCAAGATTATCCCTCATTTTTTGGCGCATGGCTTGTACTTCTTCACTCAAGGGGCGCTTTTCTCGCTCAATCGTCAGAATTGATTGGCGAATGCGTTCAAATTTGGCTTGAACGTCATTACTACCCGAAACTTTACGAGCTCGAACAAGCGCTTGGTGTTCCCAAGTCCATGCATTTTGATATTGGTACTTTTCAAAACCCGCAAGGGAGGTTGCGATCATGCCTGATTCACCAGAAGGGCGTAAACGCATATCGATTTCGTATAATTCTCCAGCACGAGTTTGTGTATTAAGAATATGAATCATGCGTTGACCCATGCGAGTATAGAATACGCCGTTATCTAATTCGCGTGCGCCAGAGGTCGTTTTTCCTTTGGCGGTATCGTAGAGGAATACCAAATCAAGGTCGGAGCCATAGCTCAATTCTAATCCCCCTGTTTTGCCATAACCCACGACGATGAATTCAGGCTCTAATACTTCCTCGTTATTGATGTCTCTTGGGTAGCCGTGCTTAGTCACGACTTGCTGCCAAGCCAGCTGGCTGACTTTATCAAGGATGACTTCGGCTAAGTTTGTGAGGTAGTCACTCACTTGCATGAGTGTCAGCGTTTCTTGAACTTCATTGGCTGCGGCTCGTAATTTATGGGCGTTAGCAAAATGGCGTAGCTGATCCATTTGCTGCTCAAGGTCTTCTTCATCAATACGCAAAAGTCGAAGATGAAGCTCGGTGCTTAAATCATCTTTGGTAACGGGGCTATAAAATTGCTGCGGATTTAATAGCTCATCCAATAATATCGGTGCTTGGGCAATGTAGTCGGCCAACCAAGGGCTGATACTTGCGAGGGTTAATAGATGTTTTAATGCGGCAGGGTTTTCTGTCAGCAGCACCAAATAAACAGTACGGCGGACAATGGCGCTAATAATAGGAATAATACGCTCTAACGTATCCACCGGATTATCTTGCTGCCATAACTGTTCTAATAACAGTGGCATAAGGTCATCAAGGCGTTCACGACCAATAGTTTGCATGGATTGAACCGGACGAGACTCACGAAATTTAGCAATACCTTCGATGACTTCATCACTTTGGGTACAAGGGAATTGCTGCAAAAAGACTTTTTCTTCTTCGCCATGGCCGTGGTCGATATCAAAGTGTCCATGCCATAAATCTTGCCATGCTTGTTTAGCAATTTTTGATTCTTGAGTATCGCTGGATTGATCATCCTCTGCCGGAGCGACGATTTGAGCGAAGTGATGGCTCACTTTTTCTCTTTGCTTATCAAGTTCACTTAAAAAATCTTGCCAGGTCGCAAAGCCCATTCCGAACGCCATGCGAGTTTGAGCTTGGCTAGTACGCTGATAATCATCGTCAGGTAATAATTGGGTTTGTTCATCATTCAAGGCTTGAATAACATGCTCGGCATCGCGCAAAAATAAATAGGCTTGGCGTAACTCAGTACAAGCTTCTACGGGAAGATAGCCTTCGCTTTCTAAGATACCAATAACAATTAATAGCTCGCGAGTTTGCAGTTCTTGCTCTTGTCCTCCTCGAATGAGTTGGAAAGCTTGTACGACAAATTCAATTTCACGAATGCCACCAGAGCCTAATTTTACATTGCTTTGCAGGCCTCTACGGCGCACTTCGGTATTGATCATCGACTTCATCGAGCGTAATGATTCAAACGCGGTATAGTCGACGTATTGGCGATAAGTGAAGGGACGTATAATCGACAATAGCTCTTTACCGGCTTTGCTACTTTCGGCTTTTGACGATGACAGACCTTCACTGGTTATAATGCGGGCTTTTACCATCGCATATCGTTCCCAGTCGCGGCCTTGATCTTGGTAATATTCTTCAATAGACGCGAAGTTCATAACCAGGGGGCCACTTTCGCCATAAGGACGAAGACGCATATCGGTGCGAAAAACAAAGCCATCAATGGTGGTATTGTCTAACGCTTGAATCAGTTTTTGCCCAACCTTAATAAAAAACTCTTGATTGGATAATTCTCTTCGACCCTGTTCATTACCGGTTGTCATCCCCGATTCTGGATACGCAAAAATCAAATCGATATCCGAGCTTAGATTCAATTCATGTGCGCCTAGCTTTCCCATACCAAGCACTAATAAGCGTTGTTCTTCTTTACTGGTCTTACCTATTGGTTGTCCATGTTTCAACGCCAGCATGGCATGGGCATGATTCAAACCTTGGGTAATACACACATCGGCCATATCCGATAACATGCGTGTCGTATCCATGGTTTTCGCAAGGCGCAATAAATCACGCCAAATAATATGAATCTGAGTTCGACGGCGGAAAATTCTTAATGCTTTAAATATCGCTTCTTCGCTAGGCTGCTCGGTATCATCCGCAGCAATAAGATGGAGTAAATTCTGCTCTAGCTGTTGAGCATTAAGGCGTTTGTAAATATCGCCTGAGCGGACTTGCTGAAAAAAGTAGTCGCCATCAATGGCAATGTTATTAGCGACAAAAGCACTGATACTGCAAATCTTTATGACATCAGCTTGCTGCTCGGCTATTAACCCATCAAATAGCTGCTGCCAATCTAATTTTCTGAACTCAAACTCAGAGATAAGCTTGTCTTGGGTCGTGTGCCAATAGTCATTGAGCTGCTCTGGTAATGAAAGCGTCGAAGTACTCATGCCGTATCCTAAATCTGGTGTTCGTGAAAATTTCAAAGCCGCTTGGAATGTCGCCGAAATCGTATAAAAAGTTGCGCTATAGACCTAGCTATTATGCTAATAGTGTAGAGGAAAATAGGCAGAGGGAGTAGTGATAGAGGTCATGGATGTACATACCATGACTTCTATATGATAGGGCTTATTATTGAGTTTCTTGAGTCGTTTCAAATGGATGGATAATTATGGATACTTGGGCATCAATATAAACCTCGTTATTGATATCTTCATTGCCTGTAAGTTTGGCAGTGAAGGAAATACCAGAAGAATCATTCCTCAGAATTTCTGATTGGAAATCGTACTTGTTAACGCATTCAAGATTAATCGTTAATTAAATCCAATTGATCTGATATTTATAAAATACTTTCTATCGGCATTACTGCGCTGCGGCCACCGTCTTTTTCTAATGCGGTATGTAATTCGGCAACCAACTCATTAGTCGCTTCAAGCACTGCATTCCAATAAGTTTCTCTATCTTCATTTGTGAGTGTTGTGAAATCAATGCGATCTGGAATTTTTCCATAAGGCAGGCTCGCAATAAAAGATTCTGAAGGTGCTAGCATCACCACATTATCGTAGTTTTCAGCTTTGGCTTTGCGCCAAGGAATGCCTTTGTCTAACCAGCCTGGTGTTATTTTAGGGAAAAAGTGTGGGTAGAATACGAGCCCATCTTCGATATTAAACGGCCCAGAAAAATGATAATCGACTAAGCCACCATCCCAATACCAACGGTTTTTTCCGCCTTCAAGTTTGGTAGGTTCCATCACCATTGGGATTGCGCCCGATGCGACCAGTGATCTGGATAAATTATCTGCTTTTAATTCGAGTGTTTCGGGAATGTGAAAATATGGCAGGGTGCTTCTTTCAGGGCTGATAATCACTCTTGGGTATAATGCTTCAACGGCTTTCGATGAAAATAGATTGCCTGTTGCAGCGGAAAGCAAGCTAAAGCCTTGAGAAAACTTAGAGCGACCATTTAATAATTTTCGATTTCTTACGGCAACAATGTGCAGTTTTCTAAGTGGGTTCGAAACAATATATTGTGCGCGAGCAGGTGAAAATAAATTGGATAATATTTTATTAATATAGATGCTTATTTCTGCAGGTTTTATTTTTTCGCTATAACGCTGGTTGATATAAAGTTGTTCGAATTCTTTGAAACTTGCGAGTGGATCTTGTTGAGCATAGCAGGCCATGCGCCAAGATCCTATGCTAGAACCTAATAGAGAAATGTTTTGGCTGGCTTTGGGAAAAAAGTGTTCACTTAGGTATTGATCTAAGCGACTTAGCATAAGCCATTTTGGGCCGCCACTCGCCCCCACCATCAGTTTTATCCGCTCGGGTCTTAAGCCATACTCTTTTATTTCAGCTAAGGCTTTTTTGCCTGCTAATATCTGTAGGTTCATCACTCTATCCTAAATAACCGAGCTAATAGTATTTGCGGACACTGTTACATCTTATGAGTAAGGTGTGTGATGCCGACGCTATATAGTGCCGGAGTTAATTATGATCGCAATGATTTAGTGCTTATTTACAAAGAACACACTGTTGCATTAATTTCATGAAATGTACTTAAACTACTGATTGCAGGCGGCCGATATTGTCTTGAATAAAGTCTAAGAAAGTTTTTGTTTTTCGCGGCATCATGCGTGTTGGATACAATACAGAAACTGTTTGAGCCTCTAAAGGGTAGGGCGTACTTACTTGCTTTAAAGCGCCTAAGCGTCGTTGTTGGTCGGCAAGGTATTGCGGTAACTTGATCATCCCCATGCCACGAATGGCGCCAATTAATCTCATCTCAGCGCTATTCATGTTGAGTCGGCCTTTTACTGGAATGCTGATTGTTTCTGCCGCCGCTATTCTTTTTTTGCCTTGAATTACCTTGCTATCATTGCGCTTATGAAACTGCCAACTACTTTCGTTATTTTCTAAAATGACGTTGTAGTTTGATAAGTCGGCTAATTCTTTAAGAATAATTTGTGTGGCGCAATGTGGGCTGCAATAAATGCCTTGTGGCAAACTCATAAGCTCACGGACAATCATATCAGAAGCGGGTAATGGACTATCGTGAACGGTAAATACAAGGTCGTAATCTCGGCTATTATTCGGCAATTCACCACTGTAATGATTGATGGTTAAGCATATTTCTTTATATTGGCTTGTGAACTCTATCGCTAGCTGGCCAATTTGCTGATTAAAAAATTCTTGGGGAAAGAGTATTTTTAGTGAGCCTCTGGGGTCTTCTCGCCAGCCTTCCATAAAATCTGAAACGTCTTCTAAGCCCTCCATTAAAGGCGCAGCTTGATTGTATAGTAATTGCCCAGCTTCGGTTGCCGCTAGGTTGCGAGGTCTACGATCTAATAATCGAATATTAAATTCAGTTTCGAGTTCGGTTAAGTGTCTAGATAAGCTCGACTTTGGCATGCCGAGTTCTTTTGCCGCTTGGGTGACAGATCCTGCCTGTAGAGTTTTGATAAAAAGTTTTAGATTATCGAGCTTCATGTTAGCGCACCCAATGTGTTTAGTGTTTCAAATATGGAATCTTTGTTTCTAATTATAGTGGCTAGTTCTATATCTGAGGTCAACTACAATGTGTCTAGTTTTATTAAACACCTATTAAATAGCTCACAAGAATGAGGAAGTACGATGTCTGATTTAGTCCCTATGATTAATGCCGCTCAATTTACAGCCGATGTTGAAAGTGGTTCAGGTCTTGTTTTGGTCGATTTTTATGCCGACTGGTGTGGACCTTGTAAGATGATTGCGCCAGTTTTAGAGCAATTAGCAGAAGAGTACGAAGGTAAACTGAAAATTGTGAAAATAAATGCGGATGAAGAAGCGGATGTATTGGCAAAATACGCGGTGCGTGGTTTACCAACAATGATGGTCTTTAAAGACGGTCAATCGGTTGATGTGACCGTCGGTGCTCAGCCTTACCCTGCAATCAAAGCGATGCTAGAGAAGCATTTGTAAATATCTGAAAGCCTATAAAACTGGCCCAGCTAATTACTAATAAACCCCATGGCAGGTAGCGGCTAAAGCCGCTGCCTGTTGTTGTGCATTTTTCTAATGCATTAGAATTGTTGGCAGCCGTTTCATCTGTTTTTTGTTTCGCTTTTAATTCTAATTTACGTTGTTTATCTGCTTCTCTTGCTTTGGCTTTTTGCTGTTGCTTATACAGCGCGATGCCTTTCTCTATACCTTGGCTAATGATTTTGGTTTGTTCTTTTGTTTGCCTTGGTTTTTGAATGCCTTTGGCAACCTTTAAAGCGTCTATTTTGGTTTGTTCTGATAGTGGCTTAGGCATGGCTTTTCTGCTTTTTGATGTTGGTTATCAACGACATCAATGCAACGAGTATTCCACCACTTATGATACCCACTAAGGCACCTGCAAACATCGGCAATAGCGTTGTTACGATCACATTACTGATGCCTTCTGTTATGTGATGAATAGTGTCTTCAGCGCCAGGAATACCGTGCATCAAAATACCACCACCCACCATGAACATAGCAATGGTGCCGATAATTGTTAATGCTTTCATTAAACGCGGTGCAAAGGCTAAAAGTCCTTGGCCGATTGCATTTTTAATCGTTGCGGTGATGGTGCTTTTATCTTCTGACGTTTTTATTAAATAAAGGCCTGCATCATCGATTTTAACAATCGCGGCAACAAAGCCATAAACCCCAACCGTGAAAGCGATCGCAAGAAACGACAAGACAGTTAGCTGTGTTGTGAAGGGCTCTCCTTGTACGGTGCCGAGTAAGATAACGATAATTTCTGCGGATAATACAAAATCAGTACGAATAGCGCCTTTAATTTTATCTTTTTCAAACGCCACTAAATCGGCTTCTGGCTTTAATAGAGCTTGTTTCAGTGATTCTTTATTTTCACCGTGTTCTTTTTTATGCAGAAACTTATGAGCAATTTTTTCAAAGCCTTCGAAACATAAATAGGCGCCGCCGATCATTAATAGAATCATGACGGCCCAAGGAGCAATCGCACTGATCAGTAATGCGGCGGGCACTAGAATGAGTTTGTTTAGAAAAGAGCCTTTTGCAACGGCCCAAATAACCGGCAATTCTCGTTCTGCTCTTACGCCAGAAACCTGTTCAGCATTCAGTGCTAAATCATCACCGAGCACTCCGGCGGTTTTCTTTGCCGCTACTTTTGATAATACGGCTACGTCGTCGAGTACGCTGGCGATATCATCAAGAAGCATTAATAAACTACTGCCGGCCATGGTATTTCCTTCTGTGATATTTAATGTTCATCAATCATTTTCTCAGCCAAGAAAATGGATAGCAATATATACTTTTTTTCGGTCTTTGCGGCTATTAATTATTGAGTCTTTTTTGCAGCGCACTAGAATACGCGGATATCGCGGGGACGACGCTTGTCGCCATTGCACTGACCAAAGTTATTAGCAGTAGATAGAACGTATGCTTGTCGAAAATATTCGTACTGATTGATAAACTAAAATTGTCGCTGAGAAATCCATTAAGGTACAGCAAGCATAAAAATAGCAGTGCTAATGCAAATACTGAGCTCGCAAGTATTATCAGTACTGCTTCAGTTTGAATCAATAAGAACAGGAATGATGGGGGTGCGCCTAAAGAGCGAATAATGGCAATTTCTCGTCGTCTTTCTCGAATAGACGTTAATAGCATGGCACTTAATCCCAGTAAGGATGCAAGCAGTACTATGCTTGATACGAGAATTAAGGTGTTTTCCATTATGGCGGTTACTTGCCAGAGTTGAGATAAGGCGACGCCCGGCAGAATGGCGGATAAGGGTTCAGCTTGGTAGTGGTTAATTTCACGCTGTATATGAAAGGTCGTCATTTTGGACTTTAGGCCGACCATAAAGGCGGTAATGGTTGGTGTGAAATTTTGTTTAATGCCATTTGGCCCATCGGCGTGTACCGCTTCGATGCCGCGTAAACTTACATGTACGGTTTGATCTACAGGTGTGCCGGTAGGCTTGAGGATGCCGACAATACGAAAGGGTTTGTCATTGTGTTGACGGAAGCTGGTGCTGGCCATTCCATGAGCAAGCACGATTTGGTTTCCTAGTTGATAGTTTAGCTGACGGGCGACGGCTGCTCCCAAGACTACGTCAAACACTGAGGAGAAGGGTTTCCCTTGAGAAAAACTCAGGCTTTGCTTCTGGCCATAGCGAAAGTATTTGAAATAATCGGTCGTCGTTCCCATAACCCGATAACCCTTGTGCGAATCACCGAGCGATATGGGTATTGTCCAAGCGACTTTCGGATTGGCTGAAATATCTTGATAGCTTGACCAACTGACGTTATTGGTCGCATTTCCTAAGCGAAATACGGAATAGAGTAATAGATTGATATCGCCGGTTCGGGCGCCCACTATTAGATCAATGCCCGCTACCGTATTGTTAAAATTGGACTTTGTCTGTTGGCGGATATGCTCAATGCCTAGCAGCACAAAAATACTGACAGTGATTGCTAGAAACGTTAAAAAAACAGCACCTTTTCGGCTTAATAAACTGCGCCAAGCTAAGCGGATAAACATGAGTGACGACCTCTGGCTATATTAATGTCTTGCAACGCAACGGTTCTCGAAAAGTATTGGGTAAGTGATGGATCATGGCTGACGAAAATCAGCGTGGTGTTATGCTGCGTTACTGTCTCCATTAGTAAGGTCATAAAAGCATCGCGGCTTTGGCTATCCAATGCCGAGGTCGGTTCGTCTACTATTAATAATTCTGGGGTATTAATTAGCGAGCGGGCAATCGCCACACGCTGCTGTTGTCCTGTGCTAAGAGCCGAGGCGGGTTGATGATGCAATGCATCATTGATTCCTAGTGCTTTTAGCAGCTCTTTAGCACGAGAGTCCGTTTTTCTAAGAAAAGGCGCGTTGGTAAAATGGTTAGCGAGACGGATATTGTCCTGTGCTGATAGGTAGGGAATAAAGATTAACTACGAATGATCCAATTATGGACATGACTTTAAACTGAGCATAACAGGGCTTTCACTATATGGCCTCGTGTCCATGGCGAACGTCGATATAAGGCCCTCTTCATACACTTTTTTGTCCATGCCATTGATGGATTGGTATTTCGTACCCCAAAAACGTAGCCCACTATTGCGGTCTAAAGGCACTGCCTGTTAGAACCATCAATTGACAGCTACGAGGAAAATAAAATGTCCGGGCCTAAACAAAAGGAAACACTCAATGGACTTATGGCCTCGATCCCATTTCGGTTCCGCAAATGAGATTTTCCTTGTTGACGACAATATTTGAACAACCATTGGTTTCGGGATCTTAAAAAAGCAGATGGAAAAGGAGAAGGTGGCCGCGATCCAGAAGCCGACATAAAGCTTTTGGCCTGGAGCGGGCTAACTTCGAACTAAGCCTGACTGTTGGAACAGTTTACAGGTGTAGAGAGGGGGCCTTGGTAAGAAAGGATAAAATTTACGACGGTCTACATGGCGAATTCTCAAAAACCTCAACCAAATAGTCGATCATCGCTCTTACTTTGAGGGGTAACCGACGATCCGGCGCGAACAGCACATGCAGGCCGCCGAGATCCAGTGGAGGGTGATCCAATTCGAAAGCAACCAGAGCGCCACTGGCCAATGCCTCGGACACGATAAAGTTGGGCTGATATATGATCCCTTGGCCCTTAACGGCGGCAGCAAGAAGTGCGTCGCCATTGTTGGACATGAGGTTGCCTGTTACGGGCACCTGGATCTTACCATCTTGGCCGAATGCCCAGGTGCCGCCGCGTTGCGCTGAGGAAAGGCTGTAGCTCAGGCAATTGTGGTTTGAGAGCTCGGCAACACGGTTAGGGGTTCCATGTTTTTTCAGATACTCAGGCGAGGCACAAAGTCGCATCGGGCAATTGCCGAGACGGCGGGCCCTGAGGTCGCTGTCAGCGAGGTGTCCGATGCGGACAATCAGGTCCCAGCTCTCTTTCAGCAGATCCTGTTGAGTGTCGCTCAGGCCAAGATCCACCTCCACCAGTGGGTAACGATGGGTGAATTCCGGTATTAACGGTGCAATGAAGCGTGTGCCAAAGGATAGCGGTGCATTCAGACGTAATCGACCCATGGCCTGATGCTGCTGGGAAGATACTTCGGACTCCGCTTCTTCAAGATCCTGAAGAATGCGCTGACAGGCCTGCAGGTATTCCCGTCCGGCATCTGTCAGTGATAACTGTCGAGTGGTGCGATGAAGCAGTTTCGTGCCGAGCCTGGTTTCCAGTGAATCCACATGTTTTGTGGCCATTGCCGGCGACATGTTCAGCTCCCGGCCGGCGGCAGACAGACTACCTCTGGACGCTGCCTGAACGAATACCTGCATGCTTGTGTATCGGTCCAGCATTTTATTTCCTACCTTTAGTTAAAACAGTTCCTTTTTTAAGTCCGTTCTCCTTTCCTGAGTATCAGTATAACCTGTTCATTGTGATATCTGAACTATTCAAACCTATGGAGGTATGTCGATGTCCACGCAGCCAAGAGTGCCTACCAGACAACCGGTATTTTTTATTCCCCACGGCGCTGGCCCTTGTTTCTTTATGGACTGGAGTCCCCGCAATACGTGGGACGGTATGGCCGACTTTCTTCGAAGCGTCATCGGGCGTTTGCCAGAAAAGCCGACGGCCATCCTCCTGGTATCCGCCCACTGGCGCACTCAAGAGTTTAGTGTGACCGCCGGCAGCCAGCCCGATCTCATTTATGACTATTTCGGTTTTCCGGACCACACCTATAAATTGACTTATCCGGCTCCAGGAGCGCCGGCATTGGCGCATCGCGTGAGTCGTCTACTGGTTGGGGCACAACAGAACACCCTGGAGGATTCCGGGCGTGGGTTTGATCACGGTATGTTTATTCCGCTCAAGGTGATGTTCCCCGAGGCAGACATTCCTGTGGTTCAGCTGTCGTTACGGCAGGACCTGGACCCCGAAGCACACCTGCAGGCAGGCAGAGCTCTGGCGCCACTGCGTGACGAAGGTGTGCTGATTCTCGGCAGTGGCATGAGCTTCCACAACATGCGTGGCTACGGCGACAAGCGGTTTACACCGCTCTCCGAGGCGTTCGATGACTGGCTGACGGACACTGTCGAAGGTGACTCCGGAATTCGTTATCAGCGATTGAGGAAATGGGTTCAGGCACCCCACGCCCTCGATTGTCATCCGCATGGAGACGAGGAACACCTGATTCCATTGCTCGTGGCAGCGGGTGCAGCGGGCGAGGAGCCCGGCAAGAAGGTTTATTCCGAACGGGTGATGGAAACCCAGTTATCGGCGTTTCAATTTGGTTGAGTGGGTGACGTCCCCTCAAAAATCAATGGCAAGAGGAATTAAATGATGAAAATTGAACTCACGGGCAAACAGTCGTTGGTCACCGGCTCTACCGCGGGCATCGGTTTGGCCATTGCCCAGGGGCTGGCCGAGGCCGGTGCCTCGGTAACTATAGTGGGTCGTGACCAGGCCAAAGTGGATAAGGCGCTGGCCGAGATAGCCAATGCCAGCGGTCGGGACGATGCAAAAGGCATTATCGCGGACCCGGGTACCGCGGAAGGTTGCCGGACCATCATCGAACAGCTGCCCGAGGTGGATGTTCTGGTCAACAACCTGGGTATTTATGGCGGCGTTCCATTCTTCGATATCGACGATGCTGCCTGGGAAGAGATTTTCCAGGTCAACGTGATGAGCGGTGTTCGACTTGCCCGGCATTACGCAACTGGCATGAAGGCTCGGGGCTGGGGGCGTATCCAGTTCATCTCTAGTGAATCGGCGTTGAATATTCCATCGGAGATGGTGCACTACGGGGTGAGCAAGGCGGCGCTTCAAGGTGTATCCCGGGGTCTCGCCAAGGTTCTTGCCGGAACCGGTGTGACCGTGAACAGCATCCTTCCCGGTCCGACCCGTACTGAAGGAGCCAAAGCCATGATGGCTGACCTGGCGGCTGAGCGGGGAGTCTCCCCGGAAGCAATGGAAACCCTGTTCCTGGACGAAAACCGGCCTTCCACGCTGCTCCGACGTTTTGCCGAACCGGAAGAGGTCGCCAGCCTCTGTGTCTACGCTGCGTCTCCCCAGGCCAGTGCCACCACAGGCGCCGCCCTGCGTGTTGAAGGTGGCATTGTGGAAAGCATTGCCTGAAATCGCCGGCCGGGACCACCCGGCCGACTCACCCACTGACAGTTGTTTTTTGAGGGAGGCATCATGAGTCTTCAGAAGAAACCCCTTGGGAAGTCCGGTTTGGAGATAGCCCCACTGGTATTTGGCGGAAACGTGTTTGGCTGGACAGCCGATGATAACCGCTCTTTTCAGCTACTCGATCGGTTTGTGGAGCAGGGCTTCAGCGCCATTGACACGGCCGACGTATATTCTGCGTGGGCACCGGGCCTTGAAGGTGGCGAGTCGGAGGCAGTTATCGGACGATGGCTGAAAAAGCGGGGACGTCGTGATGACGTCATTCTCATGAGCAAAGTCGGTATGCTGGAGCGTCGTAAAGGGCTATCTGCAGCCAACATCGAAGCTGCAATTGAGGATTCCCTGTCACGTCTGGGCACCGATTACCTCGATGTATACTTCGCCCACATTGATGATCAGGAAGTCCCCTTGGAGGAAACATTGGGCGCGTTTGACCGGCTGATCAAGGCCGGTAAGGTGCGGGCCATCGGCGCCTCCAATTATTCGTCCGATCGATTGGAACAGGCGCTGGCCGTGTCTCGTGATCATGGGTTCGCGCGCTATGAGCTGATCCAGCCCCTCTACAACCTGCATGACCGGGCCGATTTCGAGTCGTCGCTGGCGAAAGTCGCCAGCGAGCACAATCTTGGCGTGGTGAGCTACTTTTCTCTGGCCAGTGGATTCCTGACTGGCAAATACGCTCAGCTTTCAGACCTGGAAGGCGACCCTCGGGCTGACTTTCTCAACGGTTATTTCAGCGATCGTGGTCAGCGCATTCTGGATACCCTGATGGCCGTTTCGCAGGAGGCTTCAGCAAAACCATCCCAAGTGGCACTGGCCTGGCTGCTCCACCAGCCAGAACTGACCGCACCGATTGTCAGTGCAACATCGCTGTCTCAACTGGATGAGATATTGGCTTCGGTGAAATTGTCACTACCGGAAGAGATGCTTTCCAGGCTGGACGCCGCCAGTAGGCAGTGATATGAAGATGAGGCTGGAATGAGTGTGCATTCTGGCTTCATCCTCTTTGGTAACACCTTCAATGGTAATGAAACCCGCAATACGGAGAACCCAATCATGATCCACGATTCTCGTGAGCGGTATGGCGCTCTCACCAAACTGCTGCACTGGTCGATGGCCCTACTGGTGTTCTGGCAACTGCTCAAGTTTGGTGATCGAATCTTCGACGGAGAACACTGGGTCGGACAAACGCTGGTGCCCTGGCATGTCTCTATAGGTTCGCTGATGTTGCTGCTGATTCTGGTACGCTTGGCCTGGGCCGCTGGCCAGCGTCATCAGCGCCCGCAGCAAGATCCGGCGCAGGCTCTGCTGGTCAAGGCCGGTCATGGGGCGTTGTATCTTGGCCTGTTGCTGATGCCGATAACCGGGGTAATGGTCATGCTGGGTGGTGGCCACGGGATTACGGCTTTCGGTATCGAGCTTTTTGCTGAAGGCGAGGAAATTGCCTGGGCCCAAGCCCTGGGACAGCTCCATTCGCCAATCGCATGGATTTTGACCGTTTTGATTGTTGGTCATATTGGTATGGCACTGATTCATCACTTCGTGAAAAGAGACGATACGCTTAAACGTATGGTGTGATGAGGCAATCTCCAAAACCAAAAATTCTCGTTATTTCGCGACTTGATTGCGGAAACTCCGAATAGATCAATGAGGCAAACGGTTATTAGGCTAACTATATCTTAAGCTATCCAATTTTGTCGGAGGTCAAGTGCATCAGCGCTTATCCAGAGTAAAAAGTCGATCAGCTGCAATCCGGTTTCTGCTATCGCGGGCACAGTTCAAAGAGTGCTTTGCCGTAGTTAATCAGCCTGGCTTCAGGAACTCGGCACTGGCCGGACTACAGGTGGCTATCGCGGCGCTGGTTGTGCTTCCGCTGATCGAGCTATCCGACTTTTCGCACCTGATTGGATTTGCTTCGCTGGGTACATTGGTGGCTTTGTTTGGCCGTTTTGCGGCCCCGGAACGCCGGGGCTTTACGGTTTTCCTTTGTTTGCTCTGCCAAACCGCAACCGTTTTTGTGATGTCCCTGGTGGCCTGGCTGGAGTTGCCCATGGTTGGTCAGCTGGCCATTCTGGCGCTGTTGTGCGGTACGCTGTTTTACATCGTCACCGTTGGTGATTTCGGTCCGCCAGGTGCATTGATCTTCATATTCGCCGCCAGCGTTTCAATGGGCCAAGTGGATACCTTTGCCTCTGTCCTCGAACGTACGACTGCGACCGCAGTGGCCGCTGCTCTTGCCTGGCTAGTGGTGATGATCACCGACGTGTTCCGCCACGATACACCGGCGGCACAGGATTGGTTCAAAAGCCGGCCCGCCAGTCACAAGTTGATCGCCGTCGCGCGCATGGTGTTGGGCTCTGCCGTGGCGGCTTATGTTGCTTATGCGTTTGGCGGTCAGCACGCCGGTTGGGCGGCC
>CAWVSY010000016.1:0-64450 GCA_963933055.1 uncultured Oleispira sp. | reverse complement strand
TTACCAACCGGATTTATTAGAGTCTGAAGATTCAACGAAGTCTAAAAACTTAATGAAATTGATCGATACTCTCAACGCAGGTAATCAAAAAAACATCTACCTCGCCAGAGCACCGAAGAAAACAGAATGGGATATGAAGCGGTTATTTAAGAGCCCAGAGTACACGACGGACTGGAAGGATTTACCGAGGATTAGATGTTAAATCATTAAACGAGTACCTTACCCTAAGCGATCTATAAAGCTAATAAATTTTCCCCTAGACTTATCCTCGTACCACTCAGATGTTACACGGTAAAAATCCCCATTGATGTCATAAGGGCAGGCCCAATATCTCGGCTCTCTAGGGGCATCAGATGTAGTTTTTAATAAAAAAGGGTAATGAATACCGAATTTCCGATTGGAATATTCTTCATTCTGAAGCTTATCTAATAAGTCACTCCTATCCGTTCCAATCCGCTCTATTATTCGTGGAAGATAAGACCTAACGAGTTCTCCAATTCTCATCTCATTAGTTGGAAGCGCTTCTTCAGGGTTACTAATCTCATTGTTAGTATCAGTCGCAGTAACCTGACTAAGTTTCTCTTTAATCTGATCAGAAATGAGCTGAGACTCTATCAGTTGAGAATGTATATTTCTGCAGTTAGCCCAGTGCTTCTCCCATAACTCATTCCCAACAACTGCTTGAAAATCAATAATGGTAGGAGGCATCCAGGTCATATAACTATTCAAACGGTGTATACGAGCATCAATATCTATAACCCCACGTGTTCGTGGTGACTTGTTAGCATCACTTACAATCCAGTGCTGCCAGTCTTGATTACCTTTCGATTGATTGCATTTACCACAGCTAGGAACCAAATTTTGAATTTCAGAAATATAGCCTGTTGGCATTTTATCCTTAACAAGAGGTCGAAGATGATCCCATTCAGAGTAGTTGTCTCCACAATAAGAGCACTCGATAGTGCTATGAGTCATACCAAGGATTGATAATGCCATTTCAACATCACCATCCGTTGGAGATACAATTGGAATAATCGAATTAACAAACGCATTCGTTATCGTTGAAGAACGTCCTGTAATCTTCATTGGCACTGGCATTTTAAAAACCGCTAGGTTCGGCATCTATTTCTACCCTAAGTATATATTTTATCTGTATTCAACTGCTTAAGAATTGGTTTTAATCATTCCTCAGCGTTCACTAGCTAACTAATGGCTTGCCTTTATCATCAAAAAAGACCTTCAATTCAGTCAATTGCTGAGCTAGTGTTGGACTCGCTTCACCTAACCTAAGAATTCTTATAACTCTACGCCCTATTTTAAAAGCCCGCTCGTACGCTTTTTTTCTAGCTACTGAAGGGTTTTCTGAGAACCTATATGCATCACAAGCCAATATTGCTGCGACTGGTAAAGCATTATCATCAAAAGGCTTCCTAGATAAAATATCTGCAGCCTCATTTAAATATTTAAAATCCAGTTCATTATTTTTGTATTCATAACCTTCAAAAACAGATAGTGCGAAATCCATATTTTCTGGTGATAATTTATATTCTAACAGCCATTTGGCTAGAGTGAATTGAGCTTCTGGCACTATGTTTCCATCAATTGTACGGAGCCATTCTTCAACCTCATTTCGATCGTTGCATGGCAACTGATTCCTTAAGTAAACTTCTGCTAGTCTTACTTTAGCCATTGGGTATCCTGCCTCAACTGCAGTCAACAGCATTGCTCGTGCCTTCTTATAATCCTTCTTATCGATGTAATAATCTGACAATAATGTTAATGCTTCTGGATGATCATGATCGGCAGCAATTTTTAGATTAGAAATTGCAGCTTCTTTATCTTGAGGAAAATCGAGTTCTTTCATACCGGCATACTGAAAGCATCCTATTAAAAAAATGGAGTCAATATGACCTAGTTCTGCAGCGTATTTAATATCGTTTAGGGCTGAAACTCCTTTCTCTGTATCATTACCAGTCGTTTGCAAAAGCTGGGCACGCCCATTTTCATACAATGCAGGAGGGTATTTTTGAATAGCGGATAAGTTTAAGCAACTCATAAATTGTTCACGCGCAAAACCTAACTGCATAGCGGTAATAGTTTCTTCACCTGATTCAAGTAATTCATACGACTGATCATATTTTTTCTTTAAATACATCCCCATTTCATATAAAGATTTTTCTTCACCCTGAATTGATGCTTTATAGGCTAAGTTTTTCAACTCTTTATCTTTGCTGTCAGAATCTACTTTTTGATATTGATACTTAAGAATTCTGCCGCCAAAAAATTGAAACTTATAATCAGAAACCAACTCACAGCATAGTCTTAGAGCTCGCTCAGCTTCCTCTACGAAATCATTATGACTTTGCGGATACTCTTCAGGATGAGCACCTTTATTTCCTAACAATCGAAGCTGATGAAATGCATCTTTCATCGAAGGATTTATAATATTTTGATTCGCCAAAATACTTATATTTTCAGCTAGATTGTCATTAGGAAAGTCTATGCCATTATGTTTAGCAATCTTCTTGCAGATCATATGGCTGACACTTCGACTTAACGTTAAAGTATGCTGCGGGACGTCACGACTTAAAGTTATTTTCGCCTCGCGATACAACCTTCCTACTTCAGCATCTATCTCATTAACGAACGTAATATCATCAACCATATTCTCAACTACTCTTCCAAACGTATCGGTTTCTGATACAAAAAATTAATTCAAGTACTGCTAGTTGAAGTGGTACCTAGATTTTAGCTACATAAATAGAGAGAGTTTCATCACCGCATGAGTATCTTAAATCACACAATGACTGCTCGCCAATTACTGTAAATTAGAAGTACTCCTTTGTACTTCCCTACACTTTAATAAAAGTCACTTCGAATGCCTTACAAGCTCTATGCTTTTGTAAGCGATTTGATAGCTGGAATGCATCATTCATATCGTATTGTTGAAATATATCCAAACCACGATCAAGCGATATTTTCCAGCCAGTATCTGTGACGATATGTCTAGCATGTTGTGAACCTGAAGTATCAAACGAATAAGCGAATTTAATACCGACAGCAAACATAGAACTTTGTATTTGTTCTAAGAAGTTACGCTGCTCTTCTCCTTTGAATTCATCCTCAACTGTCACAAGACTAACAATTACCTCATCTTCTAGAGCCTTATTTTTAACGATAGTCTCCATCAATTCCATCAGGTTCCTAGCCTGATAAAATAAGCGAATATAAGGATCTGTAATAGTTATGTGCTTCGCGCCTTTGATGTAAGGGCCAATCAACTCATCGTAACTTACACCTCGCTGATTCTCAGCAAAGGTAAGGTGACCTTCTTGGAGCTCTTCAGTTTTTACTTCTGTAGGTACGGGTTTGTCCTGACTAGAATCTCTATTCGTATCAATACTCGGCTCAGGTAAACCCGCATCATCACTGGAAACGGTTTTATGGAAATAGTTGGGATACTCAAGCTCTTCTAGCGTCGTAACTGGTTTTTCTTTGCCAGAACTGTCTGTATAAGAAAAGTCGACTTCGGCATAGGTGGTATCGATTCTAAACAACTGGTCTTTAACGCGCTTACGGCCTTCCATTGAAAACTTAAGCAGCTCTTCAACTTCCTGCTCAGTTGCACCACCCTGAGGAAACAAGATTTTCATTAACCCAGAGAAGGTCTTATTGATCGCGTCTCGGTCTCGCGTCGATATATTGGAAGAAAGCGTAAAGTATTCTTTGTATTGGTCAGAAAAATCTTGGTTTCGAAGATGGCGTAAAATCTCGGCCAAATAGTCCACAACGAATCCGTAGCCATTTGAAAACATCTCACCACGAATGATATCAACTTCCCAGCCTGGGATATAAAAGTGCAGTCGATCAAGAAAGGCGGAATCGTAAAACTTCTCTGGCAAGGCATCAAACAAATCACTATGCCTCAGCATATACGGTAAGCTGTGCTCAGTGTTGCCAACAAAGGTCATCGACGCATCGGCCCCTAAGGTTTCAACACCTCGCGAGAACGACTTATTGGCCATGTAGTTTTTCATGATATCGACAAGCGCTTTATCGACTTTCTTTTTCTTACCTGCGAACTCATCGAAGGCAACCGTATCCCAATAGCCTACCAAGCCTATCTTTCCAGATGAGTTATTCACAAATAGCTTGGCCACACTCACTTCACCGCCAGAAAGTAAAATACCGTGGGGTGAAAACTCAGAATAAATATGCGACTTACCCGTTCCTTTAGGACCTAACTCAATTAGATTGTAATTCCGTTCACAAAATGGAATTAAACGCGTTAACTGCATTAATTTACTTCGACGACCAAAGTAATCAGGGTTAAAGCCGATGCTTTGAACCAACACATCAATCCATTCATCTAGGCTGAATTGTTTGCGCGATTCAATATAGCTCTCATAATCGAAATGAGACATCTGAATAGGTTTAATGCTACTCAGTATCCAAGGGCTGGCCTCTTTATCTTCCGTGTGCTCATACTCAACGTCTGCGATCACCCATACGCCGCCAACAAGTAGCTTAGGATGCTGCTTTACCGTCCCCGAATCGATCAGTACCTTTTTAATACCAAGATTAGAAAATGCCATCTCGTAGCAGTCTTTCTTATCATTAAGCGCCACACTCACTTTATCGATGACTTTGTGACGACCTTTCTCGCGAATAGTCGAACGGATCAACCCCGCTTCATTGCGGTGCACATAATGTTTTGCCAGAATTTCCTTAACCGTTTGAATGCCACTTTGAATGCTGTCTTCGTCATTGGTCGCACAGTATTGGCCTAATAAATACTCCAATACGTAGGAAGGAACAATGGCATTGCCTTTAACGGTTTTAACGAGATCTTTACGAACCACTAAGCCCGCAAACACATCACATATTTTTTGATTTAAATCTGTCATCACTTTTCCTCAGAAAATCCATTTTCTTTTGTTCACAATATTGATAAAGGCTTTAACACCTAAAAATCAAAATCACTGGTGAAAGAGCGTCGAATGGTATAACGCAGCTCTTTATATTTACGGTATTGATTAGACCCTTCTTCAGGCTCTTCCAGTTTCAGCAACACTTCTTGATTATTGGCCGAATCCGCTTCTTGCGTTAGTACGAAACGCAGTTTCAACTCCCGTTCACGAGCATTGTCTGATGTTAAGTCTAACAACACTTCATGCTTATCAGAGATCAAAGTACCCGACTCAGTGTAAATACCGGCTTTTAAACGACGAGGTCGAATTTTATCCGTCGCAGGCTCTGTTTGATAAAGCGTAACCGAAAGCTGACCGGAGGTAATCACATTGGTGCCACCGCGCAGTATATCGACCTCAACAAAGCTCACGTCGCTCTGGCGTTTTTTATTAATGGAGATCACTGGAATGATCACTTCTTGTAAGGATGCGCCGCCATGCACAAAGCGACTGCCAGAACCGCTTAAGCGAAGTCGCTGAATCCCTTTTGGTATCACGGCATGAACGTCGCCAGACAAGCCAAGCTGTTTGGCGCTAAACGACTTCAGTGCGCTACTGCATTGCAGGTTCTTACCTAACACAAAGCGTCTATCGTTATAGAGCACATCACCTTTCACATCATTGGCCAGAAAGTCACTCTCTTCTAATGGCTGGTTCTGATAAATAAATCCATGATCGGCTGTGATCAAAATATTATTGACGTTTGCGTTGGCTAACTTTTTGATGAGTTTCATCAAATCATCGAAAGTTTTTTCAGCCGCTTCACAGGCCTCACCCTCTGATTGCATTTTGTCGCCAGTATGGTCAATCCGGTTGTGGTAGATATACATGACATCATTCGCCTTGATTAGCTCGCGGCTTTCAGGAATGGTCATATCCAATATCTGCTTGGCTTGCACGGCACTTACTCGCTCGCCCAATACCGCTTTCAAGTGCTTATCGCGGTTATCAGTACCTTGTGTTGACTGTTCTCCGGCTTTCACTGTTGCTGTTTTGTTGTCGGCAATACTTAGCATGTCATCGCCTTGTGGCAGCAGTGAGGCCATACCCAGCTGGGTGTAGCTCGGCAGCGAAGAAAGCGCATGCTCAAGCTTGGCTTGGTAACGATCTTCTTGCCGTATTCTGCCGACCATTTCTTCACCTGCTTCATAACGGAAGGCATCTGAAATAATCACACAAATCTTATTCTTTTTATCCAGGTAAGGTTTTACCCATTTGGTGAAGAACTTGGTTTGCGGCACAACATCCGGCACCTTCCAGTCATCCATCACATCAACATGGGCTTGCCATGCGTTGTTTAGCGGCAACAAGTAACGATTGGTGTAGAGGCTTTCTATTTTTGCCGTGAGTGAATTGAGCAATGTATTTTGTGAAGAGGCTTTTAGGCAATAGATATACTGACGGTAAAGCTGATCCAACTTAAACCAATGGCTCACATAGCTTTGTACCGCCTCGCCAGAACTCCCCATCGTTAATTGGATGGTATCGAGCAGCACAAAAAACTGGCTCGCGATATCCACGGCTTCATAAAGGTGCTTAAAATCAGCGAACCAATGGGCCTGCCTTCTGCCTCGGCACCATAGGGTTACTTCGCCTTCAGAAAGCGTTCGCTGCTCAACGGCTTTAACTAGCTCGTAGATAACCTTTTTATCAATCAAACGGAAGTAGTCGAGCTCGATGACTTCTTTCAGGTTACGCTTGTTAAGGTCTTCTTCTATGCCAAGCAACTCAGCATAATCATCTGAAAGCGTTTCGAAGGTATGTTCGTGGGTGCGGCTGTCTTTCCAGCGCTTGAAAAATACCAGAGCATCATTTGAAAGCTTAATAGAATCTCCGCCAAGTGGAGAGTTCACCCCCATGGAATAACAGGATTTGAACAGCTCGATGGCAAAATCTTTAACGCTAGGCTGTTCGCTGGTATAGCCGTAAAAGCGTTCCACTTGCTGCCATAAAAAACCATCCAGCTGGCAGCGCTGAATCAGGCCATATAGCGGCTGCTTAACCAACACCAGTTCAGCCAATAAGGCTTCCATAATCACATCGATACGGGCATCGGCCAATTGCGTTGCCCCAGCACATACGGCCAACATTTTTTGCCGTACATTACTTAAGGTATCTTCATTGCTCAGCAGTTTTTTTAATGTCGCTTTACGCTTTTCAGCTTGCACTCTTGCCCTAGCGGTGTCGAAGAAAGCGGTGTGTTGCTCAACCACCTCTGTAAACTCATTGGGCAGCTCAAGCTCGCTTAACCAGATAGCGACTTGATCGGTTCTAAAGGTGGTGTTCGCCAGCTCAACATCTAACAACCAGTTTTGTAGGGGCTCTGGTTGCTTGCCTTCTTTATACACCAAGAAGGACTGTTTCGGCGCCTCACGCAGTAGCTTGTGTTTAATGCCAAATTCATTATTTTGAATTTCTAGCTTTTCGACCCCGTCAATCGCCAAGGTATCAAAGGCATCACGCAGTTCTTGTTTGTCGTCATACCAGAACACAATGCGGTGCTTCTCAAACAGTCGGCTCAGTGCCTGCTGAATACGATTTTCAGTCATTTAACTAACGTTCCCTTAACAAACCTCATCTACGACAGCCCCGCAATTTTCTTCAGCGCTTTGCCAAATAAGGGATAGTTATGTTTCACCCCGTCATCCAGATCAATCTCTGGCGATTTACCGGCTAAGGGGTAAAGCGTGTCGTGCTCGTAGTCGTTAATTTCATCCAGCACTTTGTTAATCTTCTGGATGGCTTTCATCGCCTGTGTTTTTTCTTTGGCACTGGCCGATGCACTCACCTCGATTTGCTCATGGCTTTCTTTACGGGCCTGTAGCTTGGTGCGGAATTCACGCAGGTAATCATTCAAAACGATATTGACCGTATCTTTATTGTAGCGATGCATATAGATCAAAGCATTGAATGAGCCTTTAGGTGATGAGAACATCCAGTAGATGGGGCGTTTTTTATAGCGTTTTACGTGATCGGCGTAGAAGTCTTTCAGGAAGAACTTTTTGATATCTTTACGCTTCCCATCACCACCAAGGGCTTCTTCGATAAAGGCCAAGTTTTCAGCAAAGTGTTCTTCACCAAACGTGACTTTCAGGAATTCTTTAAAGCGCTCAGTGATATCGTCTTCGAACCAATCACCATCGAAATCGATAAGAGGGATAACGTTGTCATTGTCAGGCATAAAGGTTGGTTGCGGGACTCGTTTTAGGTAGTCTTCTAGAGTATCGCCTTGATTGGCGAGGATGAGACCTTCTTTATCAAGCGAGTAGCGGCCGAACATACATCCTACAGCGTAGGAAAGGAACTCCTCCATTGTCTGAGTGCGAAGGATCTTTTCGAACTGCTCGTCAGTTTTGTCACCCTTGATCGAATAGGCGGGATTGCACGTGAGGGTGATTTCCTCGATCGATACCTCAGGGTCTAGTTCACCCTGTAAGCCATAGGCGTCGATAAAGATGCTATTGTTCTCTTCCTCCAGCTGCAGCATTTCATCAGTCATGCCCTGCCAATTGCCTCGGAGGTTCGCATAGCTCGCTTCCAGCGTTTCTCCGCAATATTCGGAGGAAAGCAGCGGTAGCTCACTGAAATCCCATGAGGTTTCGTAAGCATTCCAATCTAAACGTGCGATCTCTACCATTCGTTTACAGTTTTTATATAGATCCTTTGAATTTGGGCGTAAATACGAAATCTTTTTTACTTCGTTACTCTGCAATGAAAGGGTAGGATTAATAAGAGAGACTATTTCCTCCGATACCTTAGTGTTAAGAAATGCTAAAAGGTCATGATCAATTTTGGAAAACAACATCTGGCCTTTATTAGATTCAAAAACAAACCCTTTATCTGACCACCTAAAGCTGTTTATATCCGAGGTAAGACCTGACCAAGTGATACCTTCCCTAAAATAATATTTTTCGCCAGGTAAGGACCAGGACTGCCCTGAGTCTTTTCGATGGTCACGAATTTCTATACCTTCATTTTTAAAATATACAATAAGTTCGTTAAGCCCATACCACTTACGAAAACCTCCGCCCTTGTTGTAGGGATAGTATTTACTTGTCGTCTCACTTATATCTTCAGTCGAAAAGCTTATATCCTCAAAGCAGACCTCATGCCATGATCTCAAAAATCTATCGTTATCACATGTAAATAATCCGACAGCTATATCAGCTAAACTCCCAAGCTTTTTACCTTTTTGGTATGAATACAAAAAGTCACGTGAAGCCCAGTATGAAATGGGACTACCAGGAAAGATCGCAAAATCGCTTGATGATGCAGTATAAAAAATTGGCGATTCCAATGAAGTTGATTCTTTCGCCATAGACGATTTTTCTTCTTCATTTTCCCCTTCAACAAGCCTTAAAAACACACCTTGTGCATCAGGGTTGCAATTTTTTTCCAATACGAATGCGGTTGTCGAAACTACGGCTCCACCAATAGAATCAAAAGCCCTTTCACCAAGGTGTGCCATTGATTTAATCGAAGTGGTTGAAAGTAGCTTTTCTCTTAATGCTTCATATCGAGATATAAACATCCAAGAATGCATATTTATCATCGACATCAATCCTTGTCTAACTGTCATATATAATGCACTTTCCATAAACATAGAGAAAAGATCCGACTTACTATCAGGGTAATTATCCTTAGCCCACTTAGACAAACGAGGATTCATTCCCTTACTACCCATATAAGGGGGATTAGCCACAACCACATGATATTTCTGACTCAAATAATCAGCTTGGCCCAAAACCTTCAAAACAGATTTATGAGTTTCTGTTAAGAACAGTTGCCCGGATACATCCTTAGCCTCCAAAGCCGCCAATGAATCAGCAGGATTTTTCAGAGTAGGCTGAATCAAAGAACCAAAGTTATCCGCCTCTTCAAATTCTTTCAGTGTTGCCCTTAAATCTTGAGTAAATAAATCCTTACCCACAAAGTCGATATAGCTATCCAACTCTTCTTCGGTAAAACTAACCTTTTCTAAACGACAAATATTGGGCTCAACAGGGTTACGGAAGAAACGACGGCGATTATTACCATCGCCATTCGGATCACCTTTAATCGCCTTCATGGTTAATGCAAAGGCGGCTAATTCAGCCGCACGTTCATCAATCTCGATGCCGTATAGATTATTCGTTAAAATAAGCTCTGGTATATCCGTAGGGTCATAACCTGCATCCAAGTATATGGAATACAGAAGATCGTAAGCATAGGTGAGCATGTGACCAGAGCCGCAGGCAGGGTCGCAAATCTTAATCTCTTTAGGGCTTTGAATACGTAAAAAGTCTGTTTCTGCTTCCACTGGCTTGATGTAATAGTCCATTTGCTCGATGACTTTAGAGCTTGGATTATTCAACATCCACAAACGTCCCAGTGAATTCTCCACCAGATAACGCACAATCCAGTGTGGGGTAAACAACTGTGTAGCCGCAGGGATGTTTTCAGGCGTAATCTTTTTGTTCTTTTTCAGACCATCGAAGACTTCATCTTTTTTCTCAGAGATATAGAACTGATACAACCAACCAATCGACTCAACCGATTCACACGCCTCTGGCGTCATTGCCTCGCGAGTATAGGCCAGAATGGAGCTACCTGATAACAGGTCATCTGGCATGAGTAGTTCGGTATAGTCTTCTATGCGCTCAAACAGGTAAGGCATGATGCGATGTAGGTCATTACAGACCGCAACAATCAGCAGGCGAAAAGCTTCTGCCTGGCCATCGCGACTGGCGACAGAACCACTGAGTAAGCCAAAAATCTTCTCACGGGCCTGTGCGTTAACCATGCTTTCATCAATATGCCCGGCTTTCGCCTCGGCTAATATCTCTGGCTGAAATTGCCCCGCAAAAGGTGAGATCACCATGATGCGGTTGTATTGGTTAACATCCATAAAGCGCAGCGCACAAAAGCGGTTGAACCAAGTGTAGGCCACCTGTTCGATTAACTGCTGCTCTCCATCACCCGCTGCGCCCTGCTCTGCCAGCTTTTTTTCCAGCTCAGCAACGGCTTGTGGATATTCACGACGCGCTTCACTCTCTTCCGCGAGCACTAGCTTTAGCTTGCTTTCTACTTGCTCAATTAGGCTACGACGAGCGTATTGAGCGAATTTTTTTAATTTGGAAGTGTCCATTACAGTAATGACCCTTGCTTGTTACCTGCCCCATTCCACTCATAGCGAACAGGTTTATTTAATTTTGTTATAGTTTTGTCTTCTACGGCTTGTTTTAACCAAGCATTCAGCTGGGTTTTATTCAGCTCTAATATTTCAACTAATTCATCGACGCTTTTAGCCTCTGTTAACAGAGGCTTAACCTTAAGCAAAAAGTAATCATAGAAACTTTCAGGTAACTCGGCTTCAGTTTCTGGTATTTCTTTTTTCTCTTGTTCAACAGATTGAATATTCTCTGCGCTGCTTTTGTTTACATCACTTTCGTTTAAATCACTTTTGTTTAAATCACCTTCGGGCGAAGCGTTTTCAACTAGGCTTGCTTCTTCCGTATCTTTCGCTTCTTTTGTTTTTTTCGTTTGGTCAGGCTCTTCTGTAGTTTGACCTTGCGATAAAAGATCTTCGGTCATTGATTGCAGGCTACCTTTTGGTGCTGTAAAGAGGCTTTCAATGTCGACCGTATCTATCTTTTCAGACAACCAGTAGGCACCTTCTTTTACGATAAGTGCATTACCTGCTTTTTTATCACTGGTTTGCTTTACCCACAAAGGCACCCAAGCTTTTTTAAGGTTTTCTAAAGCCCCCGTCCAAGTACCGCCACCTTTACCATTTTTACCAAACTCTGGATTACCTGAATGCACAACAACCGCCGCATCCGATAGGCAATAAATATACTTATTACGCTGCATAGCATTGCCGGCATTAAATCCGGCCTCTGGATAAAACGGCGTAATTAGCACAAGATTATTATTGACCAGATACTGGCGATATTGACGACTAGAACTGGCACGTAACAAGCTGTCAGCCAAAATACCAATTACTGTACCTTCTACCTCTAATGCCGCAAGCATCGCCGCCTGGTCGACACCTTTAGCGCCACCTGATACCACCGAGAAGCCCGTATTTGCCGCTTTAACGCCTAGATCTTTTGTATAAGCTAGATCTTCTGCTGATACATTACGAGAGCCTACAACGCCTACCCCACCACTATTCAACAGTGCTTTATTACCACATCCATAAAGAACAGGAGGTGAGTTTTGGCCCAATTTTTTCTTGAGCCGTTCCGGGTATTCTTTGTCAGCTCGCGATATCACCCAAACATTCGCGCGGCTCCATTTTTCTAACGCGACAGCCATAGCTGTGCCACGCTTCAACAAAGCATCAACTCTTTCGATAGTGATGGTTTTATCGCTGTAGCCTTCCAGTAACTTCAAGCTATCTATTTCTAATAGCTTACTAGGCGATATCGATTTGTTTCTTAAAAACTCAGCAAATCTTGCCCACTCACCCACGGTCAAAGGCTTAACCTCTGAAGTTGATGAAGGATTAAAGTACCCTGTGAGCAGCAAAATTGCCTGCGTGTTCTGACTTAAGTTCATTTAATCCCCTGAAGCAGTAGAAGCAAGCGCAATGGGATAAACATGACTTGCTCCCTTTTGTCTGAGTAATGCTGCAATCACCGTCATCGTCCACCCTGAATCGACCATATCGTCGAAAAGAAAAACGGGGGTATTAGGAAGATCAAAGTTAACTGCAAAGGCTCCATCGAGGTTTTTACATTGATGGAAACGGTTCTGTTGGTACTTCTGCTGTTCGTTTTGATGCACTTTGGTAACAACATTGTGAAATGGCAAGCCAAGCTTATTTGCTAAGCGCTCGGCAAAATTTGGTACTAATTCTGGGTGTGTTAATGATGGTACAGCACATAACCATTGTGGTTTATTTTCTGGCTGCCAGCGCTGTTGAATCATCTCAGCCATTGCATCGACAAGCTCATCAGAAAAGTAGCCTTGTTCTTTCCCTTCTTCTACCAAACGCCCCCATGCAGCATCCCCCCAGCGGCTTAACACACGGCCTGTTTCGGCCTGTAACGCAGGAAGTAAATTGCCCCTGTAAGTAGGAAATGCATAAGTAGGAAGTGAATTTGCTGTAACCTGCTTGTTTGGTTTTAACGGAAATTCAGAATGACGTAAAAACAGACTGGCTTGAATAACTTGCTGTCGATCTTGTTCTGGCTCTAATAATAAATGACCAAGACAGTTCGCACATTTGCCACAAGGTTCCGAATGAGGGTCATCTAGCGACTGTCTGAGGAAATCCATTAAGCAGCCTTCGTGAGCAATATAGTTCTGCACTTCTTGCCACTCAATCTCACGCTGCTGAGTCAGGTGGTTTATTCGATCATGGTTCATGTGAAATGGTGCAGTGGTACGAAACCACTTACTACCGTCTTTAATTACTGGCGAAGGATTTTCTACACTCAATAACTTCAAGACTTTCTCTATTTGCCCTTGGCGAAGATTTATGTGCTCTTCCATTGCTCTAGCCGTTAAGCCATCAGAATTATCTAAAGCCTCTAGTACCGCATGCACATGACGCTCTGTTGGAAAGGCTGAGCGACGGAAAAAGTCATGAATCTTTTTATCTTCACTACCACTAAGCAGCACACCCACGGCATGCTCGATGCCACGCCCTGCGCGACCTACTTGTTGGTAATAACCGACAATCGAACTGGGAGCCTGGTAGTGAATAACAAAGCCTAGATCAGGTTTGTCGTAACCCATTCCTAATGCGGTTGTTGCAACAAGTACTTTTATTCGATTGCTCAGAAGTAAATCTTCTAAATACTCTCTGTAAGCATAAGTATCAAGCTTCCCTTTATCATTGATAAAATCTGGATGCGTAACACCACTAAAATATGCAGAAGATTGAATCCCCTGCTGACTCAGCCAGTCGCTGACCTGTATGGCATCCCTCTTGGTTAACACATAAACAATGCCGCTTTGTGCTTGCTGCCTAACGGCTTGCGATAACCAAACCAGACGGCTTGCGGCGTCTTGCACAGGCATGGTCTGTAAGCCCAAGCTTTCTCTGATCAGTGGCCCGCGATGCACCTCTATATCACCCAGTTGTGAAGTAATATCATCGATTACGCGATTATTTGCTGTGGCTGTTGTGCCTAATACAGGCATATTCGACGGCATTCGCTGCAAGATATTCAGAATGCGGCGGTAGTCTGGCCTAAAGTCATGCCCCCAGTCAGAGATACAGTGAGCCTCGTCGACCACCATTAAACCGATGCGCTCTGCAATTGGAATGAGTAACTTGTTGTTAAAGTCTTCATTGGCCAATCGCTCTGGTGAAATCAATAAGCAATCGACCTGATTAGCTAAGACCTGTCTTGTAAGCTCATCCCAATCATCACGATTGGTTGAGTTGACCGTAATAGCATTAACGCCAATTTTTTGAGCTGCGTCGATTTGGTTTCGCATTAACGCCAATAAGGGAGACACTATGATAGTAGGGCCATAACCCTGCCCTCGTAACAGCTTTGTGGCTATAAAATACACAGAACTCTTACCCCAGCCCGTTCGCTGTACAACCAACAGTTTCTTACGCTGCCTGACTAAAGCATCAATCGCCTCCCACTGGCCTTCACGAAAGGTCGCATTGGGGTTTGAAAGAGATCGTTTCAATAATTGCTCAGCATCCTGCTTACTCATAATTGTATATGCTTCCCATCGTTAATCGCCGCTAACAGCGACTTTTTATATTCTTCTAGGTACTGCTCTACATCTTGCTCACTGGCTAGCCAGGGCTTGTGAAAGTCTACCTTTACATTTTTGGCCGATACGGTCTGAGGTGGTACGGGCTTGACCACGGGCTCTTTTACTCCAACAAAGCCAAGAGCCATCTCATCTCCCTCATCACCAGAAAGTTCTGGCTGAGGTTTAGTCGATTCTGTTTTTTTGTGGTCAGGCTTTTTAGGTTCAGGGGCTGGCTGACTCCATGTCATTAGCTGTTGCACCAAACTCGAATAGCTTTGCTCTTCAAAGCGTCGCACTTCATCGCGAAGCATGGCAATTAGGTTTTGACCGTTGAGTTTACCGATCGCCACATCAAAGGCCGATGCCAGCTGTTCTTGTTTGTCTATATCGAGCGCCTGGTATTCAGCAAAACCGGTAAGCTTGTCTTTCAGTGATTCGATACTGGCAATCGCCGCTTCACGCTCTTTAAGTAATAAGTTGTTTAGCTCATTACTTAGGCTGTCGGCGTTAGCTTTAAGCTGTTGTATTGCCGCACCTTTGTAAATATCCGGGCTAACCAAGGCTTCGGTTATTTGCTGATGGGCCGTTTCACCTTCTTGGCTTTGTATATATTCCAAGTTGGGCTTCTGGGCTGCTAGCAATTGCTTGGCAGCATCAAAGCTGGCCTTTTGCGGGCCTTGCATAAACTTGAGGATGGGGTCTATGGTCTTTTCTTTGTAATCAAACCACTTGTCTTCATCACTGGTTAGCTCTGACATAAACCAGGTATAGGGTTTATTTTTAAGTTCTTGTAGCTCAGCTAAAATGGGCGATAAAGCACGAATAAAAGGATATTGTTCGGACTGAGACAAACACTTATCGATGCTATTGGCCTGCTCTACAAAGCCTTCTTGTACTTCTTTGGCAAGGGCTTTAACTTCTGTGGCGTGAGCTACCTTGTCGAAGTAGTCGTTATAAAATTCTTTCACCTTACGGATTTGGGACTGGCTAAATTCAACCTGCGGATCAAGAATTAAATTACCGTGCGATGCGGTATTGGTTAATGCCCTTGCTAGCTCAGAATCATCCAGTAGATTGGTTGATTCGCGAATTTCTACTTTAGCTCGGCCACACAGGTGCGCCAGCGTACAAAGCACCGCTGCGAATGACCAACCGTAGGGTTTACTTTCGAACTTATCTAAGAGAGATTTAACGGTTGTTCTGATGCCACCACGATTGTTGCTTTGGATGAAGGACAGCATTTCTTGCTGGGCTTCAGGTAGCTGGGTTTCATCACCAAATAGACCTTGCTCTGCCTTATTGAGAATATCCGGAATATCATTCTCGGAGTAAGTGACCTCACGCAGCATCTTAAGGTTGGGGTAGGTATGCTTGATCAGCTCGCCAAAGGCCCTAACCATTTTGCTTTGACCATCTTCACCACTAAGCTCAAGATCTTGGCCTGCCACGTAATATTTAGCTGTGCCGATTAACTTGGCAGTCAGTTGTTTTAGCTGCTTTAAACGCTCGGCGTTATAGCTGCGTTTCTCTGCAATAATTCGTTTGATGGAGTCTTGCTGGGTTGTTCGGGTCGCATGCTCGGCATACTTTTCAGTCTGCTTATACAGTGTTAAATCTTTGTATAGACGCTCACTCGCCTGCATGACGATTCTTACTTCATGACTATAGACTGTATCGACCTTATGTTTTTCTAAATGCTCATCTCCGACCAATTCATGGAACGGTGAAATAACATTGATGGCTAATTCATGCTCTCGGCCTGTTAGGTTGTCATCCAGCTTGCGACTAAAATTGTAATCTTGCTTATTTTCATCCCAACGAATTTTTCGGGTTTTCAGTACGCCATCATAAATCAGCTTATCGAGCTCACTGGCCACCACTGAGCTATCGACTTCGGTGTTTTTGATTTCCTGTTCGATATCTTGCTCTTCATCGGTGAGGTATTCGTAGAGCTCGCCGTTGCGCTGGATATAGGTTTCTTTCTCTAACAGGTTTAAAGCTTCTTCAACCTCCAGCTTGAGTGATGGAATATCACGTTCAAAGCTGTCATGCATTAGCACACAGAGATTTCTGACACTGGGCTTAAATTCTTTAACGTATTTAACCAGAAACAAGGCTTTCAGTAGGCGAATAGCAAATTTGTTATCGAGTTGTTTTTCAGCTTTGATAATGGATTGCTGAATGGCGGTTTTAAGGGCGGTACGGATACCTTCAAACATTAAATCAAAGGTCGCGATCTCTCCAAGCTGATGGTCCTTGATAGCAATGGCTACTTGTTGAAACACGCCCAGCATGGAACGCTCACCCACAGAGCTGTGTTTACCTTCAAATGCGCTATGCACAGACAGGTTCTGAATGGCAGACTGAAACAAGGTGAATTGATAAGGGATAAAGGGGTAGCTCTGAATGAAGTGTTCTTTATCTCGGAAATTACGATAGGTTTGTGAGCCATCGGCAAAATCAAACAGCGTTTTAAAATTATTCTCTTGCGTATGGAATAAGTCTGTCAGTTCAGGAACAAAGTCTTCTTTTTTCTCTAACAAACGCTTTTGAATGACTTCCGCCACATCTTGGCTGGTTAGCTTCATGCGGTTTTTAAAGCGAGCTTGAATTTTAGTGAAGTCGTTTTCGCTCTTTTGGCTGACTTCGCCCAGTACAGAAGACATATCTTCTTGGGCAGTCACGATAACCCAAGCCTGCCCTTTACACTTGGTTGCCAAGCTTTCAGCCACGGTTTGCAGGTTTGTCATCAGCTTGGTATTACCCGCGATGTATTGGCCTACTTCATCGATAAAGAAGTTAAGGCGAAAGCCTTCTTCTTGTTTGGCAATATAGCTTTGCACTTGCTCGGCAAAATCTTCAATCGATAGACGATAATCAGAACGGTATTTATCGAGAATGCCGTTAACGGTTTGACCAGAAACCGCGGTATAGGCTTTATCAACGGCGTCTGCCATGCGTTTTGCACGGGCACGGCCTTTATCCCAAGACATGCCACTGGTTTCTTCAAACGCTTTTAGAAAATCATCCAGTTGTCCGTCAACCGCCAGCTCTCGTTCAAATTGGGCTATGTAGGCTTGCTTACCATAGTAGCCACAATGTTCATCAAACACTTTTACAAACACGGCTATCAGGGCGTCCATCTCTGTTTTACTGATCACATCGGCTTTTTGGTCAATGTTAAACAGGATGCTTTCAGACGGGATCGCAACGGCCCGTTTTAAATCGTTGGCGAAGATGCCGCCTTCGTTTAACGGGCGCTTCTCTAGGAAAACTTCCAGCGGGGTGATGTCTTCAATCGGACTGTTTTCTAATAACAGCGCGAGCATTTTAAGCAGGTGAGATTTACCCGAGCCAAAAAAACCTGAAACCCAAACACCGTTAGCACCTTGATAGTCTAAATAGGCATCAAGAAAGATATCGAGCCTTTTGGCGACTTCATCGGTAATAACGTATTCATCTAGCTCTAGATACAAGGCCACATCATCGTCGGCCTTGATAACACCTTCTATTGGGCGATCTACTGGTTTGGTAAATAACTGCTCTAACTTCATATTCATCTTTTTTCTACTTCCTTTTAGATTGCCCGATCCAAAATATTAAACGCACGATAGTACTTATCGTCTTGTAACTTTCCGAATAAAACCAATGATGCACCGCTTTCCAACGAATGCTCATAAGATCCAGGAAAGAACATTAATGTTGGTTTCTCTTTTGCCCGCTTCTGCAAGTTGTTTAATATATTGTGGGAGCGTATATAGGGGAAAACCTCTCCTACACCGGTAATAAGCAACACCTTAAAGTCAGCCGCCTGCATTTTGGCAGAGATGGCTGGGGTAATAATTGTTTCTATATCCAATATACCTTGTAGCTCTTCTTTCAACTCATTACGGCTCATGGTCGGTTCGTTTTCTAGTAACCATTCCCAATCGCCTTCCTGTTTTAAAGTCTCTACAACCAAGTCGTATAGGTTAATCTCCAAAACCGAAACTGACTTATCTTGAAGGTCATTTTTGAGCTGTCGCACCATCTGATTAATATCTACTTGGATAGTTGGATCATAGGGGCAAATATGAAAAGGCACTTCGTTATTCAGCCCTTGATTGGTCAGAAACCCTTCGTCAGAAACCACAGCAACAAGTTTTTTATAAGCTTGCTGTAAGTTTTTTTTGTTTATGCTGTTGAGACTACTGGCCACTTAGCACTCCACTCCTGGAAAGATATTTAGGTCTATCGCATCGTTGTTTTTTATAATCGCTAATACCACTGGTTCTAAATGCTGGCATATAATTTCACCCTGCTCATTAATCAAACCACACTCTCTTAGCATCTTGAATAGAACCTGACGCGCTTTACTCTTAGTTTGGGTAGAGGCTGCATCAAGATTGTCATGCCATTCCGCTTTAGCATTAAAGAAGGCATCATAATCATCATGGCTAACGGCATACCTTGCTGCTTCAAACTGGAGCGATAATACCTCAACGGCAAAATCCCTAATGAGGAGGTAGTGCTTACAGATTGCCAACCATACTAATTGCTTTTGCTCTGACTCCGAACCGTGAGCCAACAAACTTAATTCATCATCAGTAAGATGCTTCAGACGTCGTGACACTTCCCCATACATCCTTTTCAGGGTGCTGACAGTACGAGATTGAAAGGTATTGTTATCGAGCACATACCTTTTTACTTCAGGCCAATCGCTTAGATCATTTTTTAAACGTGCGACCTCAACGGCCTCTTTAATAAGGGCTGCTCCAGCTGTATAGCCTAGGGAGTATTGTGGCGAACTAGACATTACTTTTATTTAGCTCCAATAGGTCGCTAACTTCGCATTCTAGGTATACACACAGCTTTTCCAACACCTCAAAATCCACCCTTACAGCAGTCTCGTGATATAGGCGTGTAATGGTCCCACGATTGATTCCAGTGTCTTTCGCTACATCTGAAATCTTTAATTTTTTCTCGCCCATTAATCGGGATAAGTTGCATTTAATCATCTTTAAAAGACCTAAATGATCTATAAGAGAGCAAAAAGACTTGCAATAGATCTTTTATGGGTTATATTGATCTACAGGAGATCACTTTGGTTTCCGACAGCAGGTTTTATACTACTAGAGGATTAATTAGATGTCACAGGTTTATCTAACAACAGACGAGCTCGCTGCTCGCATTAAATACGACGCTCGCACTATTCGCGAGAGTTTAAAGGACTCTGTTCTTATTGAAGGACAGCATTACATTCGCCCATTTGGTGGCCGCAAAATTTTATATTTGTGGGATGCGATTGAAAAAGACATGTGCATGGCTTCGAAAGGTTTATCCGTCAACATTCCTATGACTAATGGAGGTGTTTTGTATGGGTAGCATCCGTGTACGCAAAGAAACAGGGAAGCTGTTCCTTGATTTCCATTATCGAAATAAGCGCTGCCGTGAACAGACAGCCCTTGATGATACTAAGGCCAATCGTCGTAAGTTAGAGCTGGCACTGAAAAAAATTGAAGCTGAAATTATGCTTGGAACCTTCAGCTATCCTGATTCTTTTCCTGGCAGTAATAATGCGGTGAAATTTCAGGAAGAAGATTTAGCAAAAGAAAAGAAAAAAGCAGGTATTGAAAGTACTCCATTGTTTAAAGACTTTGCTGATCTTTGGTTTTCAGAAATGAAAATCCAGTGGCGTAAATCTCACAGCAATAAAGTGATGGGCAATTTAAAAAACCATGTATTACCCGTTTTTGGTGAGATGGAAGTTGGCCACATAAGCAAAGCAGACATCTTAGAATTTCGATCAACACTCGCCAAAGTAACCAATCGAGATAATAAGCCTCTATCTACTTCACACATCAACCACATCATGACGCGATTGCGAATGATTATGGCTGAGGCGGCCAACCGTCATAATTTTAGCTCACCTTACGAGGGAATTAAATCATTAAAGGTTCCTAAGACGGACGCACACCCTTTCACTATTGAAGAGGTGAAATTGATTATTAATAACGTGCGGCCTGACTTTAAAAACTACTACATCACTCGCTTTTTTACGGGGATGCGTTCTTGTGAAATAGATGGTTTGAGGTGGAAGAATATTGACTTTGAGCGCAAACAAATTCTTGTACGAGAGTCTTATGTATTGGGTGAGTTTGTTTATACCAAGAATGATGGTTCTTTCCGCACGATCGATATGTCACAACTGGTTTTTGACTCGCTGCTAGAACAGTACGAGACGACAGGGAAATACGACTTTGTATTTTGCTCTGATGCCTTTACTCCCCTTAGAAATACGAACGTCACTAAAAGAGTTTGGTATCCCCTTTTACGCTATTTAGGCATTGAAAGAAGAACGCCGTATCAAACACGCCATACCGCCGCAACACTTTGGCTTGCTGCTGGCGAAAGTCCTGAATGGATAGCTCGTCAGATGGGCCATACATCAACAGAAATGCTCTTTCGGGTGTATTCACGCTATGTACCCAACCTGACTCGTCAGGATGGTTCAGCAATGGAGCGCCTACTCAATCAAAGTTTTATTGAGAGTAAATCGATTGATAACAATATTCAGCAAGCCAGTGAGAAAAAAGACAATGCTTAAATTAAACACTACAAGTAATAACGCATGGGTAACACCGAAAGCCCGAGATTTAGCCAGCCTTTTGATTAGCAAAATGCATATTACAAATGGCGACTCACTAGCACCTTATTTAGAGCTGGATTACCCAAGCGATAACCACACCGCTATCGAACTTTGGATACAGCGTATTTTAACGTTTAACCAAGGTAAAGACTTGAGCCTAGAAAGCCTTCAAAGCCGATTGGTATCAACCATTCCCACTTACCTTCAAGGTGATATTGATTTTTAACTTACGGGTATGACTTCTAACGAATAAGCACAAACACATACACCAGTATCGCAATAATTAGAAGTCTCTCTGGTATCTCAAGTTTCTATCCTGTTAGGAGTATTGCAATGAGCAATCAACAAACATGTTTAAAAATTAATTTTCAAATGACAAACGGAGGTGTTTTGTATGGGTAGTATCCGTGTACGTAAAGAAACTGGAAAACTGTTTTTAGATTTTAACTACCAAGGCAAGCGATGTCGTGAACAGACTGCTCTTGATGACACAAAACCTAATCGTCTTAAGCTGGAAAAAGCTCTTAATAAAATAGAAGCTGAAATTTTGTTAGGTATTTTCGAATACTCGAAATGCTTTCCTGGTAGTAGCAATGCCAAGAAGTTCGAAACAGCTGTTGAAGTAAACCAAGCGAATACAGTTGCAAGCAAAAGTACTCCGCTACTTAAAGACTTTGCAGAGCTTTGGTTCACCGAAATGAAAGTCCAATGGCGCAAATCACACATAAAAGCAGTGAGGGCTAATTTACAAAATTATATTATTCCCACGTTAGGTGATAAAGAAACTGGGAAAATATCTAAAGCAGAAATTTTAGAGTTTCGCTCGCTACTCGCGACGAAAACCAACCGATACGGAAAGCCATTATCAGCTTCTACAATCAATCACATTATTACACCTTTGCGTATGATTTTAAACGAGGCAGCTAATCGGTATAACTTCAGCTCTCCTTACGTGGGAATTAAATCATTAAAAGTCCCCCGATCAGATGCACATCCTTTTACGTTAGAGGAAGTTAAAAAAATCATTAATGGTGTTAGAGCGGATTTTAAAAGCTATTACATAACACGATTTTTTACCGGCATGCGCACTTCCGAAATAGATGGTCTACGGTGGAAGTACGTTGACTTTGAACGTAGACAAATACTCATTCGTGAAGCGTATGTTCTAGGTGAGTTTATCTATACCAAGAATGACGGATCATTCCGCACTATCGAGATGTCTCAAATGGTGTATGGAGCACTTAAAGAACAATTTGATATCACTGGCGACTCACCATTCGTATTTTGCTCAGACATAAACACTCCACTGAGAAACAATAATGTTTCCAAGCGAATTTGGTACCCACTTTTAGAACACCTAAACATAGACAGAAGAAACCCTTATCAAACACGCCATACCGCAGCAACGCTGTGGCTTGCCGCTGGTGAAAGCCCTGAGTGGATAGCACGACAGATGGGACACACAACAACAGAGATGCTATTCAGAGTTTACTCGCGCTATGTGCCAAACCTGACGCGACAGGATGGATCTGCTTTCGAGCGCTTATTAGAACGTGAGATGAATGGAGCTAAAGATGAGTAATCATGCACTTGTAACGAACTGGATAACTCAACGAAACCAAGAAATAGCTTTTTGGCTTATTGAAAAACATAAAATAAAGCAGGGGTATCGGCTGGCCTATTATTTGAAAGTGCCGATCTGCAATGACAATTACTCAGCGATCTGCATGTGGGTTCAGTATCAGTCCCAGAAGAAAGTAAAAAGACCGAAAACTTTGGGAGAGCTATCATCATACTTCAAATCTCTACTTCCAAAGCAGGTGAGCACAATGAGTAATAAAGACAACTTTGCAATGGTAAATAAGTGCACATCTAATTCGCCCCCTCACAAAACTGATGATGTCTAATTAATTGAAACAACTACTTATTTTGACGGTCATTAGCATTCTGCTATAGGTCAAAACTTCTGGTTTGCTTGGGAGTTGATTGGTTATTATAATCATGCTCAAAAATCAATAGGATAAAACCTTTCAAGGAGAATTAATGAACATAACAAAAATAACCACTTTAGCATCGGCTCTATTACTTATATCAGCATGCAGCCAATATCCAATGAGACTCACGCAGCAAAACTACTCCGAAAAACCCATTATCATCAAAGAGAATTCTTCTGATGCATTAAAACTATTAAGTGCTCAAGGTGCCTATACCGCTCGTGATTTAACAAAAGATGAATTCGAAGACGTTGAAGATGATGTAGAGGAGTACAAAAAAATAAATCAGATATTTGAAACCAGCTCAGACTCGGGTATTGCATACGCTGTTGGATCAACCGCAATAGGCACTAGTCTTGGCCTATCTCTTGATTTTGCAGGCGGCTTAGGCCTAGCAGGATTACTTTCTAATCTAGGGAGCGCTGGATATGAAGGAGAAAACTACTCATTTGCTTGGGATTATTCATCAAAACACTTTTTAATGAATAAAAATGGCAAGATTGATATTGAGTTACTCAAAGCAACAACTGAATCTGTAGTTGGAGATTATTCAGCATTAATGCCAGATATATATAAAGTTGTTATTACAGAAAGCCCAGGGCTAGAGAAACGAGAATATAAATGGATACCTAAAACAGATGTTTCTTATGGACGGTTTATAAAATTTAATAGAAATGATAACTCTGGCCGCAAGGGGGCAGTATCAATAACATTTCAATGTCCAGTTAAAGGCGAACTAGCTGGCGGTTTTTGCACTGCGAGTTTTGCAATTAGATCTGTTAACGACCGCTATACACTCGCAAATGCTATGAGAGAAGATTTCATGAGACGTCTAGGACCTGATTATGCTGTATATATTCCGCCTAATACAGCCTATAAGAACGTGCCATCGGTACTGCATGGCGATGGAAAAATTGAGTACTTAGTAGAAAAAGGTGAGTAACGTCATAAAAATCAATAGAAGTGTATTTAAGCTTTAAATATTAAATACACTTCGAAATTAACTTCATTTCCTAGCTTTGACAACTGTATATGATATTAAATTTCTGGAAATTCTACATTGTAAAAATAATCTTGACATATAATTGCAGAAACATTAAATTTTAAAGACAGGTTGCTCTAGTTAGCGATCTCTCATTCGCATAATAGTGAATACAAACCACCTGAGATCAAAATCATTTTTGATCTCAAAAATCAAAATAGAGTTCTCACTCTTCTTGCCAAAATTATTTTTTGGCAAGTGTCAGGCTATGGCTTTAATTAAGTCGCTTTAATAAAGACCTTCACTTTTAAAGCTCTTTTTAGTCGTTTTTCAGTCTCAAAAATCACTTTCAATATACTGTGCTTTCAAATATTGAAACCGTAAATGCTTGGGGCTATTTTTCAATTTATTAAAGCATTTAAAAATCTTATTCCGCTCCGCACCCCCTAAGCGATAACGAACTCATAATTCAACGAAAAAAACAAATAAAACTGACAAAAAATTACAAAGATCACTGAATTACAAGCACAATTTTTTAATAAATAGAGTACTTTATATTCATCCATTTACTTTTATCGTGAGCATATATGTATAAATCAGACCAAGAAATTAAACTCTTTACTAAGAATATTATTCAAATTGATACTATTGAGATCAACTCAAATAAAAATGGCGAAGCTTCGTGGCCGCTAAGCGAGTATGAAAAAGCTAACAAATCTTTAAAAAACATAATTTCTAGAATTGAAAGTTTTCTGTCATCAAAATTAAGCCTTGATCAAAGAAAATATATATCATTTAAAATAACATCAAGCATACGTAATCAATATAGTCATTTAAGTATTAATCTTTCACTTAATTATGTAGATAGTTTTGATTTTGATATCGACTCTTTTTACAATGAATCAAAAAATGTAGCTGCTACTATGCTAAAAACCATAAATCTAATCTCAAATGAAAAAGAAATTGATTTAAATAAATTAACTATAAATGAGCATAAAAATAAATCTTCAAAAGTTGAAAATGGAGTCGTAACAGTTCCAGCGGGCATGGCAAGTACTATCTATAAAATTATTGAAAGTCGAGATGCATTAAGTAACATTAAATGCGTAATCGGAGATAAAGAAATCAAACTAAATATTTCTAAAACAAGACAGCCAATCATTAGAAGTCATAATAGTAAAATAATTTTAGGCTTCATTTATAGAGTTGATGATGATAGCAATACTGTATCGGTGAAAGTCGATAAAGCAAAAAAGCATTTTACATTTAATCCAGCGCTAAGAAAAAAACTATTAACAGCACAGTTAAATATAAAAAGAATGGAGTTCGAAGTTAAGACTACCTATCAACATATAAAAGGAAAAGAAACAATAAAGGGCGGTCACGTCATACAGTGTGAAATAGACGCGAAGAATGAGCAACTATCGTGCTTAATGGATTCTGATTAGAGTCTAATTTGAATCAGTCAGCTCTAAAAAAATCGACATTACTATCAGTAATCGCGCTAATGTCTGATTAGTTTTAATTAGTGAATTTGGTTTTATTTGAATAGCAAAGCCACTTCGCTGACGACTTTTAATTTTTTCGCGGCTATTTGGAATATGTCTGCTTCTATAAATGGTATCAACATCATTAATATTATCATCAGAATTGTATTCTGAAGATACGACTTTCATAATTTCTACTTCGAGTGAAAGTATTAAGAAGCACTCGCGAAGTGAATCCAACTCGTCACTGTCAGTTACAATATTAAAGCCTCTCTGATACGTTAATCGCCAAATTTCCAACCCAGTTTTTACTTTATTTTTCTTATCATTATTTAAATTTAGTAAAAATTCATTAAAAAGCTCGAGCAAAGATGACAACCGTACATCTTCTGACTTATTACTTTTGACTTCTTTTAAAACCCAAACATGCTGTTCATTAAAGAATTTATCATGATTGATAAAATCTGATTGATAATAATCAAAACCGCTTTCTCTCTCAGATTTAGCAGCAAGATTTATAACTTTGTTAGATGCTCCTTGATCCAGCATTAATTGATCTGCTAATCGATCAATTGGCTGCTTAGTAGCACTGTATTTCTTAAGAAGTAAATCAATCTCAAAAAGTGTCAGTCCTGGATTGACTGACTTGTCATCGTTATCAATACGCTCTGAATTCGCTCCGATTGAGAATTCAACAAAGGGAGCGGGAATATTATTATGTAAAGAAAGTAAATTTTTTCTAACTAGTCTTTGTCTAACATTAGCTTGCGTGATATTCAAAGCATATGAATATGCTGACACTAGATTAGAATATTCGTCTATTTTAATTATATTCTTACAAGCACTATCAAGACGATGCACATACGATTCCAAAGTAGTTTTTTCATGCATATGTCCCATCATTTCAGCTAATGCACGAAGCGGATATTTGGTAAAGTAACACTGTCTATTTTTTATACTTGTATTGCTGCCAGACTTTTCAACAAACTGTGAATACATGCGCGTCGCAAAGCTATGCCTAAGGTGATGAAACCTGAGACTCTCATCACCTGTGATTTTTTTAAGAGTACGGCTTAAATAGCTAATGGCAGTATATTTATTAATTAACTGTCTACTAGTTGTAGAAACAGTCATCAATGAAACTTGCTTATCTAACTCAAAATTGTCTTTTGCATACTCATATACCTTATTAAAAGCATCGACCTCAAGCTCCGTCCAGTCCTCTAAAGCAGGAATCTGCCTGACCCCAGATTTTGTTTTTGTTTCACCATAGATCGAGTTTCTTACAAGTATAAATATATCATCTTCAGAAACTAAGACATCAGAGTAACGTAATCGATATGCTTCACCAAACCTCAGCCCAAATCGATAGCCAAGTATCAATAAACAAATATACTGATATTTCAGCCTTACATTTAATGATTCATCATCATAAATTTGATTGAGTATTAATTGATATTCTTTATCACTGACTATATTAGCATCTGAAAAACTTAAATAATTACCAACTGCAATATCAGACCAGTCTATTTCATCTACCGCAAACTCACTGACTAAAAATGCATGAAACTCCTGCAGTCTACCTACCAGATCTTCTTTCTGTTGATCTGAAGTAGTTTCAACAGCGTTTAAATACATTTCTTCGTAAACAACAGCATCCAATGACAAAAAATTGTCGACTGGCTCTAGCATTAGCAGCTTTCTAGCGACTAAAAATGCATATTTATCAATTGTATTAAATGCAATATTATTTTTTGACCGTGTTCCATTTTCAATCAAATGCATGACCCATGAGATTAGGCTCAGAGATAATGGTGACCAATTATTAGCTTCTTCAATTGTAAATTTTAATTTAATTTCGGCCAATAATAATTCTTTTTGTAAAGCTGATCGTTTCTTTCCCCCTTCGTATTGTATTTTTCTACTTTTAGTAAAGAGCTCACGCAATACAGTTAAGAATTTTTTAGGTTCACCAGTTTTATCTTTTGTATCTAAATAATTTATTCCGGATAACCATGGGTGACTATCCAACAGCTCTTTTTTATTACTAACTATTTTTAATTTCAATGGTTGGCAATATTTATGACGAATAAATTGAGAGGTAGGTAATGAAACTGAATTTACATCCCCAGTCAAATAACCAGCCAAATGACCAGGAACTTCAAATATAATGGCTGACCTGGCAACACTAATTAATGCTGAAAAAGGATATTTTTTTACTTTTATTAGGTTTAGTTTTGAGGACAATCTATCGTATTCTTTTCTGAATACGACGTCATTGAAATTATCTAGATGGGTATTATTTTTATATAAACCAATAATCAACGATGAACTAATTTTGTCTGGAAACCATCGATTAACAGTTTCTAGATCTTCAGCCAAAGGGATATCTACAAATAGTTCCTCATCTTGATAAGTTGACTTAATTAATGCTTTTTTTAAATTAGTAAGACGCACTTGATCCGATATAGCAGAAAACAATGCAGCTGAAATCACTATCTCAGCTACTCGAGCCTCAATACATAACACACTTTTAGACTGACTTTTCTCAGCAAGATAATCGATGAAATTTTGTCGTGTTTCTCTTGCACGCTTAAAATTTACTAATGATTTAGAACTAAACGGAGATGCTTCAGAGGTTGACTGATAATTACGCGTACTCTTCTTGATGAGCTCACGACCTTTAGAAGTTATTCGAACATAACGAACGATTAGCTTTATACAATAGTTTTTGGCCACCCCCTCTTCTTCTGCTACTAGAATTGTACGATCAAATATCTCGTTTAACTCAGCTATTGTCGTTAATTTATCAACTGAACCAACGACACTAAAAATGCTCTGCTGCACGACTTCTTTAGCCAGTGATTTTTTTTTAGCTCGATCAATTGCTCTTCTAGCTGACGCAAGTTTTATTGACTTATAATTCCTTGAAATGACTTTTTTCTTGGTCACCGATGGCGTTGTTGATGAACTTCTGAGCGGGGACCTCAAAGATTTCCAACCTAGCCTTTGCATATATTTTTCAATATGCAATCTTACTCGACCCAATCGCTCTATGACTGATTCTGTAGACGTTATTCCGAATTCATGGTCTATTCCAGTCGAATGACCTAGCTGTGTTTGAGCCAAGCGAGCTTCATTCGATTGCTCTGTTAATTCCGTTGCAGCTATATGTCTTAATAAATATAGCGGTAATCCCCAAAGCTCATTTATCCTTTTCTCAAATCCTCCAGGAGAAATATTTACAACTACTGAAGGATTTTCTTCATCTAAATAGAAGAAAAATGGCATGGAAGGCTCGCCATTTATTAAATGCCTTAATCTTGCCTGTAGGTCCTTAGAAGCTTCTTTATCTGAAACCCAACTACACAGTTTTGGTAAGTACTCTTGATAGTATTTTAATTGCTCGCAAGCAATTGGTGCCAGTGCAACAACACGCCAGGCTAATTCTTCAATACTCACTTTATCTGATATCAGCATTAGCCCTTGCTCTATATCAAATAAATCTTGGCTCTCAATTGGATCCCAAATCGGGCGGTGAGCAGTTGCAGAGAAAATCAGGGCAAGACAATAATCGGTATATGCATTATGCCGAACAGCTAAGTTATCTTGCTCCATCGCTGTAGATATTCTACTAGCTAAGCCATTAATAAGATTAGTAATAGTGCTAGAGCTTGGATATGCTTTTATTCTACTCATACCATCACCATTTCATGCATGATTTTTTTATAGCACATTTCTAGCGTATCTATTCTGTGTGAAACATAATAATTCAACATCGGTGCAGCATGATTCTGCTTTGATGATAGCTGAAAAGTGATGACTGGGTCATCAAACATTAACGTTGCCTCGATAGCTAGAGCAGTACTCAAACGATCTAATGTTATTCGTTCATAAAGCCCGCTTTGACGAACCTTAACGAGTGCCTCTTTAACAAGATCTTCCGCTTGCCCATAACTCAAGCCCAACGTTTCACCTAGTGTTTCTGTATTGCTAATTTGCGAAATTAGTTCATTGATGTAATCAGAAACAAAGCCAGGGAGCTCTAATACTAATTCACTGTTACATTCATCTAATTTATCCAGCTGCTCTTCAGTAGCTTCCCATGCGTCTTCAGCAGTCCGAACTGCTCGTCGATAGATTCCATTTTGACCAAATGCACCCTCTACACCAATTTTTAGCTTGATGAGAGTTTCTAATCGTTCTCCCGTTACAAACAGCAAGGACATCAACGCAGCAGCATTTCTATCTTTTTTATTATCACTTTTTATATTGTGACGTAAAAACTCTACAAGCCTTTTTCTCTCAACTCTATTTAGACGACCAAAATCTGTTTGTACTAACTTATGATGACGCCTTAACCAAAAATTAGTCAGTTTTAGCTCTGTCTCAAGCTCAACGTCTGAATCATCAGCTTCATCTTCAATTGTTACCAAATCTATAACGACAGGCGGTTCAGCAGTCTGGCGACCTCTTGTATTTAATAATCTACTTACTAGCTTATGTCGACTTCTACTCTGTTCATTACCTTCCGACTCTTCTTTTTTTCCAGCTTGCAAGTCTATAGTTGTTATTAACTCACGCTCTTGTATTTCAGATTTATTATTTCGTGTAATGAGTTTCTTAATTCGCTTTATCCACTCGCTGTTATTGTAAGATTCGAGCTCCGATACAGCCTGCTCCAGCTCTTTAAAGTAGTGTGCTACATTTTTATTTAAAAATTCTGGTAACAATTTAACTAAATGATAATTCTCTACTGAGACACAAATCTCTCGACGAAATATCTTTGCTGCCTCACCTAGCCCGCTCCGGATTGGTTTTTGAAGTAAAACTGATACAAACAGACATTTAATACCAAAATCAATTTTGTCTAAATCTGGGAAGGATGGAGTTTGCAGAATATATGCTGCTAGTGCATATTCAAAATTACCCCCCAATGGATTTCCTGAGCTCGTAGTTTCAGCTAAAAGAGTCCAACTGTATTTGTATTCTGCTTCAGCCGAAAACTGTATCTCTGTTAATGCATTAATCCACTTAGTTCGTCTTTCTGAAACTTGTAACCGCGGTAGTATTTCCAACAGTTTTTCAGTCAAATTTCTGGCCGCAGGGAATGACTTATCAATAGAAAAAGCAGCCTCTATTTCTAAAGCTGTATCTAAGTTCTTACTATCTTCATTAAGAAAAAAGACTAGCCGACCACCTTTATCTGACACCGCCATTCGCCTATACCATATTGATTTTAAGTATTCTCTACCGGACTTAATACTTCCCCACCACTGCATCCTCCCCCCGAGAATAAATAGCAAAAAAATCGAAGGGTGATATCATTGATGCTTAAATTTAGTGTGCCTTGAATATGACATAACTTCAATAATTTTAATTCTGTGCCTAAAATAAAAGGCACAAATTGTTATTAATTGGTATGACTAAAACCCTTTACTATCAATGACTTAGTTAAATAATAACAATTAATATACATTTATAATCATATAAAACATGTTAATTACTTACCTTAAAAATCTTCTCCTAAGCGGCTGCTCCAGGTTCGAGTCCTGGTGGGGAGACCACTCCAATAAAGTAATACTCTAATGTAGGTCGCGGCTTTAGCCCGACATTTTTTTGGATAAAGAATTAACTCAAACCCCAGATATCACGCACCATTTCTTACTTGATTTTGACTGACCCTTTATCTTTTTAGCCTTAATGAGTTTATTGATAGCTTTTGTGTACTCTGGTTTAGATACTCCAAGTGCTGTCTGCACATCGTATGTCTTGGAAGGCTGGGCAAACTTTTTCAACACTTGGCTTTCAAGAGATCTTGATTCCTTGAGCAAAAAATAAAATTGATCACTCCCTTTTTAAATGCAAATTCATTGGCACTTTCCATGTTAAAACTTCCTTGTATTCAACACTCACTACTTAATTGGCGGCAATGCCTTTACCAAAGTTTGAATATCTTTGGTAATACTAATCAACTCTTTAAGCAATTGAGGGTTCACATCTAAGTGACCTTCGTATTCTGCTAAATTACGAGCCTGATGACATTTATCCAGCACTCGCCACTTAGCTTTATCCATATCCAAAGTATGCTGCAAACATTGAAAAACTAAATAGCGACTTTCTGAACGATAACCATACCAACGTAACGCGGCCAAAGAAAATGCATGCGCCGCCGCATACGCTAAAGAAAACTGGCTATCTTCACTTAAACCACTAATCAAAGAATCTTTTAACTTAGCATCACCCGCGCGTAACATTCCCGAAAATTCTTTCGCATCGGCAGGTTCTACTTTTAATTGATTAACCTTTACTAAATTATCCAATACTTTCATTCGCTTTCCTCCGAATGTAATAAATCAATACGCGGTAGCTCCATTACTTTACTTAAAAAATTCTGACCTTCGGCTAAACGCTCAGCAAATTCAACAGGAGAGAATATCGTCGGATTGATCGGCCTTTGAAGTTGCTCTTCAATAGAATCTAACAGCTGCATAATTTCGCTGTAACTTAAGTCATTCCCTACCAGCATCACATCCACATCACTGCCAGCATGCTCTTCACCTTTAGCCACCGAGCCGTAAATAAAGGCCTGCTCTAATTGAGGAAGCAAAGGTGCAATAGCGGCTTTCAATAACCCCTTAATACCAAACGTTTTTTTAACGATTGCCCGCAGTTCGTTAAAAATAGGCGAGCTCTTGTTCGCTTGGTAATGGTTTTGATTACCCTGCTTACTCTCCACCAGCAGCCCCGCATCGGCTAACTTGCCTAGCTCTCGGCTAATCACACCAATGCCCATATCTGCTAGCCGCACGACCTCTCGCAGATAGAAGCTTCTATCTGGCTGGCCAAAGAATAGCGCTAATACTTTTTGCTGCCCCTTGGTAAAAAGAGCATCACCTATGCTTGTCGTCATACCTGCCTCATCTGTTCCCAATATGGGTACCACCGTTCCCAATATGGGTACTATAAGCCTCAAGTTGAATGCTGTCTAGCTCAAGCCTTACGAGAGCAGTGAAAGAGAATACATTAATCACTAAATCCTCCTACCTAGCAGCTAAGAACTAACCTAACTGCTTCCTTATAATTTAGTAATTTATTAACTACAGTACTAACAACTAGATTTAATCTGGTGCTCCATATAAACGAGCTCCCATATCTAGCGTACCCACCGGGCGATTGGCTTTATTAGAAAATCCTAAACAATGAAATTCAACACGACCTTGATAACTCTCAATCATCTCTAGAGCCTTAATATTGATAGCTAAGCACACTACGTGAACTGGCTGCTGGTATGAATCAGGAAGAGATTCAAGAATATTGCGTATCGTATTACCTGTATCGATTACAGAATCGATAATTACTAGGCCTTTAGACTCATCCATATCATAAATAATATCCTCAGGCATCTTACTCATGATAAATCTGCCATCAAAACTTTCACAAAAGCCATTGGCTATATAATTACCCGACCTTGGTATTGATAGCACTTGATAGTCAGCTGAATCAAGCTCAGTTTTTTCAATAAATGGCTTAACAAGCTGAGTACCAATCTCATAATGCTTCTTACGTAAGGATGATGGTGATAAATCACTCTCAAACTGGGTCTTATAAAGCTCTCTTAACTTAGTATTTTTGCTCAAATAATAGTCATTTAAATAATAAACATCATCAAAGCCTACTTCAAAAAATTGCCCAGCCAAGGAGATATTATTCAAAATTCCAAAGGCAATGGAATTCAGCAAGCAATAATCTTCTGCGCCTTGAAACTCTTCCTCGGCAAGTTCATTCAAAACATCAATACTGCACTCACTTCTATTGCGCTTGCCCGATTTATTATCACTGTCAATATTAGAGGCAATAATCTCATTAGGGGTATTTAAAAATATAAGCCCATCCGATACATCTTTATTATCAGATGCCATTGCGTTAACTCTCAGGCCAGTCTTTGAGTTCGTAACAAACATGTGACCATCTAAAAACGTGTACGAATTATTCTGCTTATCATTCAAAAACGAATGATGAAGGCCATTAATCAAAGCTTCACGCTTTTCATGAGATATTGCATCTAGGCTTTTAGGGTTTTCTATTCCCTTTTGTTTAATGAAATCCATAAAACGCCCAGAGGTCTGCGGTGCAGCGCCACCATCAATACATTCAGCCAGCTGCTTGCACACTGTTGTTTTACCCGCGCCCGCTAAGCCCACGATATAATAAAGTTTATTGCTATCCATGTTTAATCACCTCACCCATATACTTCTCAGCTTTTGCTACTATTTTTTCTATATCTGTACTCACTTGCTCAGCAACCGGTATTTGAGAGCAATTACCAACTGTGGCACAGGAATAACACGCTTGTTTTGGTTTAGTAGAATTCAAGTATTCATCAATAGCAGACAATGAAGTTATCGACTCTATTAACAGCCCCTGCTCATCCCATTTCTTCTTCGCAATACGAGAGCAAGAGAATAAGCGGCCACGCTCTAGGGTCACGTCATAACTTCTATAGAAGCAAGTTTTCCAATGCTCTTCTGTTTCCGAAACATCATTTTCAACTTCACTTAATAAATCGTCCCAGGCATCTTTTCTGCGAAAGTCGATTTTATTGCTATAACCAGAAGCTTCTAAATATTGACGCCAATGGGTTTCAAAACGATCAGTGCAAATATAATCACTAATAACAACGCTATCTAACTGTTTTAAAACAGCCGTGGTTACGCCCTGTGGATAAAGGCCATTAGTCACCAACTCGACTTGATCTGCGATATCAACTAAGCGAATTTGAGTTATATACTCAGCCAATGATTTTGCTAAAGCGGCTTCTCCCCCCACCAGCACGACCTTACCGATCGACAAGCCTAAGCTTTTTAATTTCTTCAGCGCCTTAATATGCTGATCAATACCCTCTCCCTCCACCGCAGCAATTTGATTGGGTACATTAAAGCCGCAACCACGGCAGGTTAAATTGCATTTATTGGTTACCGTAATTTCTAATTCTCGTATCTTTAAATTAGAAGAGTTAGAAAAAGGATTGGCATTTTTTCTTGTTCTCTTACCTGAATTATTCGCGAGGCTATTCACTGAAACAATATTATTCATATCTTTATATCCATATTTAAAATGCACCAACCCCTATCGAAAATTCAATATAAAAATTAGTGCACATTAATGTTTAATTATTTATCTAGAATTCTTAGTAAGGTGCCAACCATCGGCATACCCGCATGGATACGCAAACAATTTCTTGTCCTGCTCTTGAGCAATTATTTTGGCTCTTTGTAAAGCTTCCGATTTGTTTCGATAGAGTGCCTTTGCCTTTCCATTCCCTCCGACGCAATAAAGGCATTTTGAGCTGGGTGTTTTACGATCTTTAGGAGATAGGTGCCACTTATCACAAACATCGCATTGATACGGCTCCATATCTTTCTCAAACATCATACGGGCATAATTAGCTGAATTTTCAGCTTCAACTTCTGAATAGTATTCCGTTAAAGGTTGGCCTGTTTGCTTACCAAAACATGTTGAACTTTTCATAATTAAATGCTCCCTTTATTTACAAGTGTCAGGCACACGACAAGCACACTCACTAGGAACATGGCAGGCATGATCTTGGCAACGAGAGGCCACCTCACCCAACGGAGAGGAACCAGGGTAAGCACCAAAATGCTTTTCATATAATTCTTGGGTTTCTTTAAAAGCAGATTGAAGATTGCGGTAATCTTCTTTTCCATAGATGCCAAAGTACGGATAATGATCCATAAACTGTCCAAACATTACATTGCAATCTTCACGATAGGCTTTAGTGTCCAAGATATGCGCATGCCATATTTTATCCACAAGCTTGCTTGGCACCATCGAGACACCGGGGTAACACAACTTAAGACTTAGAAAACGACGATACTCTTGCTCACCAAAAGCCCATTCTTGCTCTGTCATCTCTGCCTCATTACTGGCCGTATATTTATGGCGTAAACGTGTGAAATCTAAAGCGGCTACCGCAGGCTCTAAGCCTTTGACTGACAACAAGGTCGAAACCGACACTAGGTTATGTGAAATTGAATAGGTGGGTATATTGTGTGACATCAAACTAACTCCTTTATTAATGAAGAAGCTAGTCTGATTTAGTGGAATCCACTAAAAAGGCTTTTTTTCGATTCTTTGAAAAATATCAGCGTTTAAAGATATCCAACATATCATCAAACGCTTTTGCCTCTTTATAGCGGTTTTCAATCATGCTTTTGTATTTAGCAGCAGTTCCTGTGATCTCATTAAGCGTCTGAGCAATGTCATAAGCACGCTCAAGCTCTTGAGGATCATCAGAAAAATAGCAATCCATCATGATCATCACGTCTTTAGCGCACGCACCTTCATGATTTAAGGCAAATACAACACTCATTTCCTTCAGCTGAGGAAGTTCAAGAAAGGGATTGCTCAATTTTTTATCTTTAAAAGGAAAGTCAGTCTGCAATTCACAAAGAAAGCGCTCGAGCGCCTCCGAGTTAATTTGCACACCAGCGACTTCAGTACGCTGACCAATGGCTTCTCTTAAATACTCAACCTGATCTTCACGCTTTTTGGCATTGGTCAAGATACCCTTAATGCTCGCAGGTTTAGGGAAGAAACCTTGCAAGATGATCACATTATATAAAGAAGTGAACTGCTCTTCTTTATAAACTCGCTTATCATTCCCGCCGATTGGTGACGGGATGCGTTTTGGTCTTAAAACCCTTTTGTCATCGTCTTTTTTGCCTTCCAAAGTAGCAATACTATCTTTTAGCTTTTTATAGTGGCTCAACTCTATATTGAAAAGCTTTCTCATCGCCTCTGAAATAGAATATTCCATATTAACGGCCACAAGCGGCTGAGAGTAACTTACTCAAATTACGATAACGATCCATAAAAGGCTCTTGTGCTGAGATAAAGCTAGCTTGCTCATACCAGTCATACGACGAGCATCCTGAGCGCCCAGCAAGTGTTTCCAGTATTCCTTTACAATACCCTGCACTAAATGAATCTGCATTCGATGCCATTTTATCAGCTAAGAATGCTTTTTCAGTACGATTTTCATAAATTTTAACCAATGAGCTACAGCCTTTAACAAACAATTCTTCTTCGGCATCAAGGGAATATGAATTAGCGGAAAAAAATACCAAACTCATTAATAAAAGTGACTTAAACTTTAACTTCATTCTGATACTCCGGTGTTTCTTCAGCTTTCTCAACTATCTCATTATTCTTAGCTAGCTCTTCTTCGGCGCTTTTCAATCCTGAGTTTTTTAATTCTGTGTTTTTTAATTCTGTGTTTTCAAAACCTGCGCCAACCAGCTCTGATTCACCGACTGCTACTTCAGTTGTTTCTAAGGTTATATTCTTCTTTACGGGTGCAGAAAAGTAAAATATCAAAATCCAGAAGGCCATTACAATGAGGTCGTCTAGATAATCAGCAGTAAAAAAAGTGCGCATAAACTTATCTAACGATTCACCTTCAGCGTAAGCGGCAAATATCGTAACCGCACTTAAGGCTAATAGAAAAACGTTAACAATCCCCGCGTTGATTAACGTTTTAGCCATGCTAGTAAAAATAGATTGTGAATTTTTCTTCGCATACTTCCATTGACGCCAAATCAAGCCAGCTATAATTACGAAGAAGAAAAATTCAACGGCCGATACGTCAGCTAAGCCTGCATCGTTACCGAATATCACTATATACTGTAAATATAATGCAGCTGCCCCAATTAAGAATAGACATACAATCCAACTCCATTTAAACAATCCTCTAAACATTAGGGTAAAAAATACATCTACCTTTCCTAAGATCGATGAGTTCACTTCCTGATCCACTTGCTACCGCCTTTCCAATAATGATAATTCACTTATTATAACCAATTAAGCTTGCACTTTCCCACCAGCAATCATCTCAAAAATAAGTTTCTGAAATCGAGCGTTCTTAGCAGGATCAGACAACAACTGCATCATCTGATTCTGATGGGCTTCGCTGCTGTTCATAATGGCGTCGTCCATAGCTTGGGGGAAATCCCCTAGCATGGCTTGCTCAGCGGTATTTTCAGATATCTGCTGCATCACCCGCGCGTTTTCCATTACCTTGTCTTTAACCGTATGGGCGTAGTTCACCATGTCGTTATCGGTGAGTTCATCGGTAATAAACAATTCATTAAGCCGTGCAACGATTTGTGATAAAAACTCTTCTTTAGGGTCTTTGGCTTTTGCACTGCCCATTGCATCGCCTGGCTCTAGTTTGTATTCAGCGGTATCTTCTTTTAGTTGAATATCTTGCTGGCGAATCTTAGATAAGCGGTAATGGCTTAATACAACGTGGCTTAAATCAATCTCGTCTTCTTCTATGGCCGATTCACGCAGCATCGGGCGTAGATTACGGGCGTATAAGCTGAGTTTTTCTAAGTCTTTATCGCCGTAATCACAAATCTGCGACATAAATTCATAAAAGCGAACAAAGGTGCCTAAATCTTTCTTAAAGATCTCTAGGGCATCTTTTTCTTGTTTGCAGTCTTTAAAGCTATTTTCAGCATTGGCTATTAATACTGCATCGCCAGTTTTCTTGGTGCGTTCAAACATCTCTTTAGCACGTTTAAAAGCATCAATGGCCGATTTGTAGCGCATCGTCCAACGTTCAACAGCGGGTTTGCAAATATTGGAAAGCGCGGCGTTGCTTTTACTTTTTACGAAGAAGGCATCGCAAAACTGATCTACTTCATTCCAAGTAAAAATACTCGCGGCACGAAGTTTATCAGACAGTTCGAAGATCAAGTTAGGGTCAGACACATCCGCGAGTTCGGCGGTTTGATAGTACGGCTGAAACGATTCTAAAATCTCTTCCGCTTCATTGAAGAAATCCAATACAAAGGTGCCTGTCTCGGCTTTGCCCGGAAAGGTTCGGTTTAAGCGTGACAAGGTTTGTACGCACTCGACTCCGCCTAGTTTCTTATCCACGTACATGGCACAGAGCTTAGGCTGGTCAAAACCTGTTTGGAACTTGTTAGCCACAATCATCACTTGATAATCGTCACTATCAAACGCTTTACGCATATCACGGCCTTTAAGGCCTGGGTTCATATTAGACTCTGTAAACTTCTCATCAATTAATTCGGCGTAGTTTGGGTCTTTATCGCCGCTCTTTTTTTCATCATAGAGGTCAACTTCACCCGAGAACGCGACCATGGCTTGTAGTTGGTTATATCCTTTCTCGCCTTTCTTAGACGTAAGGTATTTATCAAAGCCTATCTTGTAACGCACCGCTTCTTTACGCGAGCTGGTTACGATCATGGCTTTCGCTTGGCCACCCAATAGCCCCATTACATTGTCTTTAAAGTGCTCAACAATCACCTGCACTTTTTGGCTGATGTTGTAATCGTGCAAGCGTACCCATTGATTGAGTTTTACCTTGGCTTTTTTGCTTTCAACTTCTTGATCACTACCTTCCATCTTCATGGCTAGGTTATAAGCCACCTTGTAATTGGTGTAGTTCTTTAATACATCAAGAATAAAGCCTTCTTCAATCGCCTGACGCATGCTGTACACATGGTAGGCCTCTGGCATGTTATCGGGCTTACTGGCAGGTTCATCGGGCTTAGGCAAACGACCAAACAGCTCTAGAGTTTTGGTTTTAGGGGTCGCGGTAAACGCCAAATAACTTAAGTTCTTAGCCTTTTTACGCGAGGTAACCGCCGCCGCTATAATATCGTCAGTAGTGAGTTCATAATCGTCACCCTTGTCTGCTAAGCCACTTGCAGAAGAATCCTCCATCATCAGCACTTCTTTCAACTGACGTGCGGTACTGCCTGTTTGTGAGCTGTGCGCCTCATCGGCAATAACAACATAGTTACGATTCTTCAACGCTTTGCTATTGGCAATCGCCTTTAATACATAAGGAAAGGTTTGAATCGTTACAATAATAATCGGCTGCGAGTTTTCTAAGGCGCTAGCGAGTTTCTCTGATTTAGAACCATCACCCTCATTGCGATTAATACGCCCTACAACACCTTCTACCGAAGTGAACTGCGAAATCGTTTCTTGCAGCTGATCATCCAATACCGTTCTATCCGTAACGACAATCACCGAATCGAATAACTTATTACCTTCGGCTGTATGAATACTGGATAACTGATGGGCCGACCACGCAATAGAATTCGATTTACCTGAACCCGCGCTGTGTTGAATTAAATACTTCTGCCCTGGACCTTCGTCTTTCGCCGCGTTCACCAGTTTATTTACCACATCCCACTGGTGGTAACGTGGAAAGATTAGGGTTTCTTTTTTGTACTTACGCCCTTCCCAATCTTCTTTCTCTTCAATTTGTAAATGCACAAAGCGCGCAAGAATATTTAGCAGATTGTCGGGTAATAAAACCTCGTTCCATAAATAATCGGTAGCGTATTGATTAATGTCGGCAGGTACATCGTTACCCGCGCCACCGTCTTTGGTGCCCTTATTGAACGGCAAGAAAAAAGTTTCATTCCCTTCTAAACGGGTGGCCATATACACTTCGTATTGGCTTACCGCGAAATGCACTAAGGCACCGCGTTTAAAGCTAAGCAAAGGTTCTGCTTTTTTGGTCGTTGGGTCAATCGCGAAACGCGTGGTTTTATACTGCTTAATGGCGTTTTGTACCGCTTGCTTAAATTCTGACTTCAATTCTAATGTCGCAATAGGCAAGCCATTAACAAACAATACCAAATCAATGCGCCATGCCTTCGCTTTTTTGCCTGTTGCCGCTAACTCGTCTGCATTCGCACTATTATCGGTACACCAGGGGCTATACACCAACTCTGGCACGACACGTAAACGGTTTTGCTTATAACGGGCTAAGGTATCGGGGTTTAGGTCATGCTCGGGCTTAAACTGACATAAGCTAAAACGTGTACCACGGTCACGCAGTTCATGGCGCAATACACCAAGGGTTCCAAAGGTACGCAGTTCCTTATTAGAATAAGAAGTAGCCCCTCTTGGGTCGGCTTTATTTAGCTGTGAGGCAACAAGCTCTAAAAACTTTTGTTCGGTATCGTTAGGGTATAACGCGCTGAACTTTTGCCATTGCTCGTCTTGGGTATCTTGTACAAAACCTAAAACGTCTTCTGAATATAAAGCCAGTTCACGATTGTAGTTCTCGGGTTTACCCAATAACCAACCGTTAGCGACTAGCTGCTTAATCATGTCGTTTTGGAAAACAAACTCCGTGGACTTATCGCCGCCGTACAACTTGCTCATGAACAAGCCTCTTCATACTCATCTTCGCTTACATTTTGCTTATCTGGATATTCAGGCAGACACTTAAAGATCTCATTACTATCGGACCAACTATCTATCAATACTTCTTTTGCAGGTCGCTTTAAACCCTCAACAGCCCAGCGCTTGATGGCAAAATTAAGCATTCTTTGCTCTCGTATATCTAAGAACATTTGATACACACAATACCAGTAGTTCCGCACTTGGCGCTTGTAATCACCAGCATCATCAATAGACTTCTGAGCAGTTTTAAAATCTTTCTTTAACTCTCGTATCATCAAAGTATTAGGCTGGGCTTTCGTCCCTTCAAAATACTCTTCAATTTTCTCTTCGATACGATGATCATTAACTTTTATATTGATCGTCTCCATCAATATAATAAAATTACCTAAACGCCTCTTATTTATGTCGAGATCGTCCTCATCATTGGTAACTGTGAGTTCTTTTCTAGCCCAAATGTGTTCTTGATGATAAAAATCATTCGGAGACACACTATCTCGTGATGCAACAAATCGGGTTATTTGAGAAGCCTGACGATTCTGACTTAATAAATGATCTTCATAGCTACCCAAGAAAAACTTCAAGCCCTGCCACTTATAATAATCACCTGCTTCATCATGATCTAAGGTTAAATACTGAACAAACTTGTAATCATTGGCATTCTGATCAATAAAAGAAATTAATTTAACGTGAAGTATTTCATAATTATCCAAGCTTTCTTCAGACGAAGTTTTATCAAATGTATCATTATAAAAATCATAGGCCATTTCAAACAACTCACCTTGCCCAGTATCATTACGATTTGCCACGCCAGTAACGTAATAACGAAAGTTTAGTTTTTCTACTAAACCAAGTAGAGTCGCTCTTTTATCTGCATCTTTTTCAACTGCAAAAATTGACACGACTAGTGGTAATACAGATGCATTTGCAGGGTGTAAAGAAATACGCTTTAGGTGAAGCTTTTCGTCAGCACTTAAGCCAGATAGTTCAGGGCGCTGTAAATCCGCATAGGTTTTTGCACAACTGACAATAAAATCTACAAAACCTGCCAATTCAGACCAATGATCAGGTTCTTCCGGTATATAATTCAACTTAAGGTTGTCGTAGACATGATAGCTACGACTCTTATTCGTGTCTTCGAATACAATCCAGCATACTCGTAAAAAACGATTTTCATCGTCATTGCTTGTATAATTGGCTGTATTCAAGGCTTCCAATAGCACAGGCCAACTATCGTTAACTTTATTTTTTAAATCAGCTTTCTGATGGCGCCCTGCAAAATAGATTAAATAATTCTTAATTTTTTCTAATTCACTAAGTGGCTTTCCTCTGTTATTGATCACTTCAAACATGATGCCTATTTCTGCATCTTGTTCAGGCGCATATAACAAAAATCCTAATTGTTTTGTTACTGCGAGGTAAATACCTTCAAGCTCATTATCATCTAGCTCATTGAGGAATTCAGAAAACTGTAAGCATGCGTCAACAATATTCTGATCTGCTTTATTCTTCACCTTCTGATTTTTGGGCTGGCCTTCAATTAACACCTCATGAAACAGGGGCGCACGAATGGAGCCAAGTTGCAGTTGATAACAAGTATTACCTGTTTCAATGCCAGAGCGTATGTAAATGGATTCAATATTTTCGAGTGTATCTCCCCCTAAAGCGTTCAAACTTCTTTCTTTTGCGCTTCGCAGTAAACAAGATATTAAGATGACAAGAGAAGTTATACGCTGCTGACCATCGACCAAATCAAAAACAGAACTGTCTTGATTACGACTTGCTACCACTGTACCTGTAAAGTGCCGATGTGATAGCGACACCAGTTGCTTAATATCGCCTATCAAATCACTACGCTGCTCTTCTTCCCACGAATAACCACGCTGATAATCGGGTACGCTTAACTGACGTTTACCTGAGTGAAAAATGTCTCTTAATGTAAGTAATTCAAATTCTGTATCTAACATATCAATCCCTTAATGCTACTTAATTCTTTGTAATCATATTGAGCAAGTACTGAAACTGCTCATCAAAGACAAAACTTGATATAGCTAAGATTCCTAATACATATGGAGCCAAAACATCTAAATTTTCACGATGTGAGAAAAAACCCATGAATTGATATTTTAACTCAAGCATCAAAACCCTAAAATAATTTCGCCAACCAACTCTCACTGTAATTTCATGATCCGCATATTTGTCATGCCACCAATAACTGATTTTCCTTACGAAAAACCAACCGCATTCATAGCCAAACTCCCAATTACCACCTTCCTGCCTAATTTCATCAGCATTAAAATCTTTTGGTTCTAAATCAAGAACAAGTCCTGAATATTCTCTTTCATAAGGGTGCGAATATATGAAAAAATCATCGTGTATTAAACGATCTGACCAAAGTTTATACAGTTGCTGGTGATATTTACATGCATAATTGTAATAACGAATAAGCAAGAAGATCACTGCTATCACTAGCAGCACGGATAAACCCTTCTGGTTTTCAAAGCTTAACTTCAATATAAAGGTATTAGCTTCTTCAACCTTGGCACCAGAAAATGAAAGCGCTAATAATATCAGTGACGTAACCGTTAATAGCTTTCGCTTTGTCTTAAGCCCTTCATCAATATCAATCTGCTCGGTAATTGTTAATTCCTTCGCTTTCTCAGTCATTTATACAGCCTCTCTATCATTATTTGATAATTGAGAGGCTTGCCAGTTTCTGACGTCGATTTTTCCGGTGACGGCAGCGGAAATTAAAGCTGCACGACGCTCTTTCATCAATTCAATACCGCTTATAGCTTTTAGTTCGATATCTGCATATTTCTCATGTAAAGCATCTAGCTGTACTACTATTTCCTTCTGCTCATTCTTCGGGGGGAAAGATGCTGAAACAGTACCAATACGATCAATATTCAAATTTGCTTGAGTACTTTGTGTCGATGTTTGCTCCAGCGCTGGCAGTGCTGCCATTAAGCTATATCTCAAGAACTCCAACTCAACATCTATATTGGGTTTAAAACCTACGACGCTATCTGGTGCGTAAGCTTCAAAATCTAATATAGCTGTATCACCAATGTTTGCTGCTATTGCCATTACGAGAGTACCAGCTGGAAACTTCTGACTTACGCTTATGCCACGCTCATTTAGAGTTTGCTTGTATTTAGTAATCGTCTTACCAGCCTGAGCAACATCACCTGTTTGAATAAATGGATATTCGCCATCATAAAATGCCGGATCATTTCTAGGGCGGTGCCCAAATTTTCCGCGATATATTTTTGTAGCATAGCGATAATTCTTTACTATCCAATGCTCCGGCACTTCACCTAACCACTCAACACCTGAGTCGCGCATGGGGGCGTTAGCGTTTAGGCCTTTGCTGACAGCGTGGCTGATGACGGCTTGGCGTTTTTCTTTTAGCAGTGTAATCAATTGTTGTTGTTTTTCGATCAGGGTGTCGATTTTGGCGGTTTCGTGGTCGAGGAAGTTGGCAATTTTTTGTTGTTCTTTATCTGGGGCTTTTGGAAAACCTAAATCACGCAATGTACCTAAAGATACAAAATTTTGAACCCCGCCTCTAGCTTCTAACTTAAATTGAATATCGCATTCATAACTTTGTAAGAAATAATTTAGAAATGATGTATTTACATTCGAGTTATTCGACGTCTTATATAATGCTAAATTTTTAATCGCAAATTCATCACTTTCTTTTACGACTATAGGTGAGCCAACTGTACCAATCATCGGCATTAATATATCACCAGCTTCTACTTTAGATCGCTGAATAATTGATAGGTAATCATCTTTCGATATGTGCTTACATTGTTCAAAACTCAACCAACCTGAAGTTACATCTTTTGACGTAACTAACGGATAGCTATTTTCAGATTGCAAAACATACGATGGCGTTTCATGTGTTCCGTCTCTTACATCAATGAGCATTTTTAATGAAGGTGTCGACCAATGACTTGGGATATCATCAAGCCAATCCACACCTGCATTTTTATATTCTTCATACGCTTGATATTTACCCATTAACCAACCCTCCTGTTGAGGATTTTTTCGTGAGTGCAAGGCGTGCCTGCGCACAGCGAGGGAGCATAGCTTGCCTATGTGACTGAGTGAGCACAGCCACAACGCAACAATCGCGAAAAAAGGCCATCAGGAGTGTACCTCCTGAAGCAGGTTCATAATCTCGGCGCTAACCTTATCCAAATCCGCATCAATATCTACCAAGTCTCTTGGCGGCTGGTACTGATAAAAATGGCGATTAAACGGAATTTCATAACCGACGATACCGACTTCCTGATCTTTCTCGTCTTTCTTGTTGGCGTCTATCCACGCATCAGGTACATGGGGTTGTACTTCTTTTATAAAATACGCTTCGTTTAAATCATTAACACTCTGGCTTCCTCTCCCCTTAGAAGCCAGCGCGACGTTTTCATTATCACGCAAGTCGCCATCGGGTTTGTATTCGACTACCTGATTTTTTCCTTCTAGCTCGACTTCAAACAATCCATAAAACGGGTTGGCTTTTGCTTTATGAATTTTCTTGATGACTTTTTCTGCCGCTGGGTTTTTCCAGCTGACGGCGTCGGTGATTTGTTTTTTCTCTTTGCTTTCTAGTTTGATACCCAGTTGCTGACAGGCATTTTTTAATACGCTTTCAAACGTATTCATGTCGTCGCACTGTTCTTTGCCAATAATGCTTTGCAGTTGCTGGGCTTTTAATAAGGTTTGTTTTTGATCGTTCCAAGTATTGGCATTGATCAGGTCTTTTATATTTTTTTCTTTTAATTCGCTGAAGTGAACTTTCACGTATTTACGAATAGGGTCTTCGATATCGGCTAGTTGGCCATACTCTTTACCTTCTTTGGCCGCAGGCGCTTGGCAATCTGTATCGCTCCATTCTGATCCGTAGGTTTCATATATCCACTTCATGGGTGCGTTGAGTGGTTTGTTGGCAAAGCGTAATTCGGCTAACCGTTCATCGCTGAATTGGAAGCTTTGGCGTAATGGGCGTTCGATGGTGATGCGGCGATAACCAAATTCGTGGGTATCGAATATTTTAGCGGCGAAGGTTTTTGGTGCTTCGGCTTTGGGGCTGGCTGATTGGCGGCCACGGTTTGATTTTTGCTCGACTGGTTTATCTAACCCTAATTTATCAAGAGTCGTCGCATCTACAGTTTCAAAGGCACCAAAGGTTTTTGTAATGGTGGCGATGTCGGCTTCGCTCATCTCATTACGCTTGCTGCCCAATGATTTGCGCATTTTGCCACACAGGTTTACGCCGTTGATCAGTTGGACTTTGCCTTTGCGTTCGCCTTGTTTGTGGTTGCTGATGATCCAGATGTAGGTGGCGATGCCGGTGTTGTAAAACATGTCGGTTGGCAATGCGACGATGGTTTCTAGTAGGTCGGCTTCTAGTATGTAACGGCGTATTTCTGATTCGCCCGAACCTGCGCCGCCGGTGAATAACGGTGAGCCGTTGAGGATGATGCCAATACGGCCACCCGTCGCGCCTTGTGCGCCGTCTTTATCGGCGGGTCTTAATTTGCTGATGAGGTGCATTAAGAACAATAGTGAGCCGTCGCTGACTCGGGGTAAACCCGCGCCAAAACGTCCATCGAAACCTTTTAGTGTATTTTCGTCTTTGATGGTGGATTCTATTTTTTTCCAATCCACCCCGAATGGTGGGTTGGATAGCATGTAGTCAAACTTGTCGGCGTAGAGCTGGTCGTTGCTTAGGGTATTGCCGAGTTTGATGTTGCTGACTTCTTGCCCTTTGATGAGCATGTCGGCTTTGCAGATGGCGTAGCTTTCTGGGTTTAGCTCTTGGCCGTAGGCGACCATTTTGGCTTGGCCATTGAGTTCGTGTACGTATTCCATACCCGAGGATAAAAAGCCGCCTGTGCCTGCGGTTGGATCGTAGATGGTACGAATGATTCCTGGCTTGGTTAGGGCGTCGTCGTCTTCCATGAAAACTAAGGCGGTGGTTAAACGCACGATGTCGCGTGGGGTGAAGTGTTCCCCGGCAGTTTCGTTTGAGCCTTCTGCAAAACGACGAATGAGTTCTTCAAAGGTTAAGCCCATGTCGTGATTAGAGATGGCTTTTGGGCTTAGGTCGGTTTGACGTACTTTTTGCACGACTTTGTAGAGCAAGTCGGCATCGTTTAGCTGGCCTAGGAATTCGGCAAAGTTAAAGTATTCGAATATTTCACGGGCGTCTTTAGAGAAGCCTTGGATGTAGCTTTCTAGGTTGTCTTTAATATCCTCTATGCCTAGCTTTGATAAATCCATTTTAGAGGTATTGAAGAAGCTTAAGCCTGCCGCTTTGAGTAAGAATTTTTCTTGGGCTTCTTCGGTTAGGTTCATGGCTTGAATGCGTGTGTGCTCGGCCAGTACCTTTTCTTTTTTGGCTTCCAGTACGCTTTCTAAGCGACGTAATAGAGTAAAGGGCAATATGATGCGACCGTATTGGCTTTGCTTGAAGTCGCCGCGTAGTAGATCGGCTATGGACCAGCAGAAAGCGGCTAGGTTGTTTGGGGTTTGGGTTGTTTGATCTGTGGTCATATTGGCTACTTTTTAAACGGCTTGCTCAAAGGCTAATAGCGATTTGGCTGGCGCGTGAATTCTTGGTTAGATATTGGTTGGCAGTATACAGGCAGGACGGAGGCTTGAGAGCAAAGATTGGGTAATACATGTAAAGCTTCCGTTGCTAAATTGGCTGCCTAGAGTAGGCGCTGTAATTGGTGGCCAATATAACAAATTGGACGAGTAATTAATATGCGTTTAGTCAATTAAGAAAGACTGATTTCGACTTATCGATCCTCACGTAACTGCTTGATTACTTGGAGTTCTTTATCACGTAATGTTAACTGGCTATGTTGAGGCTTTTGAGAATGGCACAGTTTACACACGACTTCTAAATTCCCCACTCTATTATCGGCTTTATTCCCATTAATATGGTGTACATGCAGCAGTGCTGGGTGGTTGACTAGATGCACATTGCAATCCAAACAACGCCAATCAGCTTTTTTTCTCAATTGCTTACTTAAACCTGTCCAGCCAAAAGGCGAGCTTTCTACAGGGTTAAATGATGGCAGATCCTCAATATTTACCGATGCTTCAGCCTCTACTTTCTTACTGGATCCATCAGCTGGGTACTTGTCATAATTTGGTTTGTCATATATACGTCCAAATAATTCAATGGCTCTTCGTTCACCATTTAAGTACTTTTCAAAATCAAAAGTTGCTGCTCTGACTTTTCTAAAATCACCTACGCCGTCTACCTCTATACCTAATTCCTTCAGGCATGACAGGCATACACGCCTTCTGGCTAATTGTGTTTTTGAATCTGAGTTATACCCTTGTCTAAATACAGGAAAGTAGCCATCATCACGAATAATGACATGATAGCGATCGCCTCTTCCTTCCTTTTCTAGCTTGTTAACAGCCGCACAGCGACGGAGGTGTATCTTTTTACCAGCTTCCATATCCCCTGCTAGCACATCAGGCAGGTAGTCGCCTTGATCTTTAATGTAGAGCAATACTAAAGAGTTGGCGAATTGTGCCCTCCCCTTACTATCGTGATCGATATCTTTTGAAGGGATATCGATAACGCCCTTTATTAGATCTGTTTTCGTTGGTAATACAGGTAACGTACCGATATCGATTTCAACAACATGCTTTCCATAAGCAAGAGGCTGTAGTGTTAATGCTAACTCAGAGAATACCTCATCCAGCGGTAACGGCTTCATTGCCAGCCATCCATTATGCTAGCAATACGCTCTTCAGCTTTCGTTTTTATTCTAAACTCAACTCGGCGTGATGCGTCATAATCTTCATTGCCATTTTCGTCTAACGCAAGCTTTGCCGAAGACATACCAACAGCTCTGATATATACAGGCAGCCAGGTATATTGATAGGCGTCTTCTAAGGTAAAACAATACTCCATTACCGCACGAGTTCTGGTTTGAGATAAACGCATATTCTGAAAAAATGCGTATTCTAATGAATCGCCTTCGTTCCATTCAGGGCTAGTATGGCCTTCGATTCTAATTTCATCAATTTCAGGAATATATTGATCAAGAATGTCAAAGTATTTAGGGCAAAAATCAGTTAATACGGTTTTAAAACTAGCCTTTAATGTATATTTTCCTTGGTCAAACAAGGTTTCAGGATCTTTAAATCGTATAATTAAACGCTCTTTATCAAATTCTGCATTCCAATCATCCATATTGTCTTGAAAGCTATTCACCAGCTGCTCAAATATCTGCTCTTGTGTATCTTCCCAAGCTACAACCACTTTCATTACCCTTTGCATAAATGCAATTGTAATAAATAAGAATATGACCATTAGTGCAGCCATTAGGTCTGATACTGTTAACCAATATTCACCCGAGCTAGATGATTTTTTCTTAAAGAAACTTCCCCAGCTACTCATATTATGAATCTACACTATCAAGGATTTTAGCAGTTTGTTGCATGCTGCCATTAATTTGCTGCAGCATTCTTTGATAATCATTAACAAACGCACCACTTACCTGTGTTAGCTGCCCTGCCATTAAACCAATCACACGGGCAACCTCTTTCTGCATCGCCTCATCCCATTGATTCCAGTTTTCACTCAATAGGTTCTTGAGTTTGTGCTCTGTCTTTGTAAACTGCTCAAAAATGTCGCCAACTTGCTTATTAACATTTTGTTTTAAACTTTCTCCTACAGTTTCCATATCCAACTTCATGGTATTAGCACTTTTCATTACCGATTGGTGCATATTCTCGCCACTCTCTTTCACGTCTCGCGCCACACCATCTAGAGAGGAACGAATTAACTGTGAGCCATCTTTTGTAGCACTGCTAAATTCTTGCGATGCCTTATTAAAATTATCAATCATTGAGCGTGAATCATTTAACAATGTTTGATAGTGACCACTGGCTCGCTCTACGGCTTCTTTCATTGTTTTTACAGATTGTTCAATATGCTGATCGATAACAGGGATGGATTCTTCGGCTTTCTCTCGCATTTTCGCAAAGGCACCTAGGTTTTTAGTTAGCGCTGTTAACTGATCTTCATTAGCTTTTAATACAGCACTCAACTGCTTCATATGATCAGGGATAACTGAAGTTGATTCCTCTACTAGCGCTATTGATTCGGCTACTCGTTCTTGATTTGAAGCTGCTGTGTCGAATGACTCTATTAATATAGCAACTTGTTTTTTATTCTGTTGCTGCCACTCATTTAAGTGGCCGACAGCTATTTCTAACTTAGCGAAGTTTTCACCAAACTGTTCGCCGATTTTGTTATTGAAGTCTCTAATAACCTCTTCTAGCGTTTCGATTATTCCCTTTGTTGATTGCTCAGCTAGCTCTTTCACAAAGTCTTTCATATCTTCACGACTCTGCTTATGATTGTCATTCACATCGTTTCTTATTTTTGACAGCACGCTGGATACAGAATCGTCTTTATTACCACTTAGCTCATCAGCAACGCGCTCCATACTAGAAATTAAGCTAGTTTGTGATTCTAAGTGGTTATCAAACATTGCTTTAAAAATTTGCGGGGTAAACTCATCTTCCTTTTCGCTAGCATCAATCAGCTTTAATTTTTTACGTTTAATATATAAACCAGCACCAATGCCAAGAACACTCGTTAGGAATGCTGTTTTTAGGCCTTGCAGCAATACAGGAACACTTCCATTAATATCATTAACATCAAACCCTGCTAAACCAATAGAAATACCGATGAACGTGCCTATTACACCAATGGTCGTTAGCTCAGCAGGTCCGTGCTCTAGTGCTTGCTCGTCATCAGCTTTTAGATAATTTTTGAATTCCCAAAACAAATAAAGCACAACTGAAACAAAAACAAAATCGGTTGGCAACAAAGCTAATCGTTCTGAAATACCATCTAATAAGCCTATATTATTTGAATCCACTGAATTTCCCTTTAAGTTGTATTTTTTATGCTGTTATGAAGAGAACTATTCGTGGATGAATCAAGATAACTTAACTGTTCCTCTGCATGTTTAAGCTACTTACTTAATCATTGCAGTCTGCGTCCATTCATTTTCGGGGAAAATATAGCAAATATTGGGTTATATTAAAATCAATTTAATCAATAGACTATTAAGCAACTAAACCGAAAGATAATTTGCAAATACAATTGAACAAGAGCTTTCGGAGAAGGGTAGGAACTAGCAAGACAAAGCGTTTAATTCTACTGGGGGTACAGATGGGGGTACAGCGTGATTCCGAACTAGGTGAACCCTTTAAATACGTGGCCTGCAGGGCTTTAAATCGGGTTCTGGTGGGGAGACCACTCCAATAAAGTAATACTCTAATGTAGGTCGCGGCTTTAGCCCGACATTTTTTTGTTTAGCGAAGAGTATTGCTGGATTCTGTTGGCCTAAAGACCAACCTACAACTGATACAGCCAACCTACAATAAAGAATCAATCTATAATTACTACACCAACTAACGGTAGGTCGCGGCTTTAGCCCGACTTGTTTTCATACAGAGCATTGCTAAATTCTCTTGGCTTAAAGCATTATTTTGTTGTAATGTTATTTATCAATTCATAGCTTATTAAGCACCATATTGAAGGGTTTTAATTATGTTGAAAAAGACCATCGTTTTAGCTTCACTGACATTATTAAGTAGTGCTGCTGTTCATGCTGAAGATTTGTTTGATGCTGAAGATGCGGTTAAGTATCGTCAGTCTGTTTATCAGATTTTTTCTGCTCAGGCCGGTGTTATTGGTGGCATGATTAAGGGGGAGATTCCTTTTGATGCGGCTGAGATTAATAAACGTGCAACTAATATTGGCAAGGTTGCGCCTATGCTAGGCGATACGTATTTCCCTGCGACTCGTGATGTTAAAGAGTCTAAGTTGAAAGAAGCTGCTTGGAATAATATGGCGGATTTTCAAGATAAAGGTAAAGTATTTGGTAAAGCATTGGGTGAGTTGATTACAGCGTCGTCTGATCCAGATTTTGACATTAAAAGCGCGCGCAAAACGGCAGGTGCTCTGTTTAAAGGCTGTAAAGGCTGCCACGAAGATTATCGTGCTAAGTAGTTAGCCAGTTAAATAAAAAAACCACCTTTAAGGTGGTTTTTTTATGCCTATACAAAATAGAAAATCCAAATAACAGGCAATACCGATAAAGCGACTGCTATTGCAAAGCGCAGCCAAGGGAAGCTGTCTGCATTTTCCAAGACCAGTCTATCTTGATCTTGTTCAGTCATTTCTTTTTTCCCGCTGATCATGGCTTTCACTAAACCTTCACCCCGTATTTTGTACAAGATAATTGCCACTAAGTGCAGTCCAATTAATATCAGCAGCCCATCAAAAAATAGCGAGTGCCAGCCCGTCATCCATGCTGAAATTGATCGAGAAACGGTATCGTATAGTGGCCCTTCAATAAAGATATCGTCGGTTGTAAATAATCCGGTGATCAGCTGAAAGATGACCGCCCCCATTAATACAAAGACCATGAAGCCACCCATCGGGTTATGGCTTAAATAGCGAGGTTTATTCGCAGAAAAGAAGTGCTTTGCATAATGAATAAATACTTTAGGTCCATAAAGGAAGTGCTTGAAGCGTGCGTAAGGCGTGCCAATGATTCCCCAAATAAGACGGTAAGTAAGTAATCCTAATAACAGTTGGCCAAATAAAAAGTGCCTTTCCATCTCGTCTTGATCTTGCGAGAACCACATAAGAAAGATCAAGATCGGCAATGACCAGTGAAATACACGAATGGACCAATCCCATACGTTAATATTGTGTTTTAGATTCGGTGGTATCATCTGCATTTACCATTCAAACACGTCAACTGAGTAAGTTTACGATTTAGTCTCAAGCGTTTCGACAAGTTCTTTGAATAACTCATGCTCAACCAAAGGCTGAAGTGCTGGGTCATCTCTAATATCAACTAAATAACTATCTCGACGATATAGCGCTTCTCGCAAATAACGCAGGGCTTCATCAATCTGGCCCATGGCAGTATATGCACAGGCTAGCTGGTAAAACGCATGGCTATTATCTTTGTCTATTTTTAATGCTTGATGACATAAGTTCACTGCCCATTGCGGTTCGTTAAGTTCTAATACGGCATCCGCTTTATAGGTTAACGCTTCGCAGTCAGTAGGCTTTAATTTTAAGATGTCGTCATAGATGGATATTTTGTTAGCCGGAGACGGTTCTTGCTGAGCTCGCAACCAATGCGATTGCAGCTCTTGGGTGAGTTCAATCTCTTCCCGGTTTTCTTCAATGTGTCGCGTTTTCTGCTTCATTAAAGATTCCATGGTTTCAAGTCGAACTTCGTATTCGGTAATCAGTCTGGAAATTTCTTCATCGGCAAGAGAATGAACACGTTCTTTCATTTCGCGAATAGAGGTCCAGCCAACAACAACCAGTACCGATGATGCGGCCGCAATAAGATAAAAGAAGTAAGTGATTGTGCTGGTTGCATAATCAACGCCTCGATCAACAGAACGGTGTTCTCTGTCGACAATTTGCTGGATCAACTCATTTTTCGTTGCAGCTTGCTCAACCCGCAATTGCTTGAGTTCATCAAGTACGTAGCGTTCTATAAAAGGCGAATACAGTGGCGCCTCTAATTTATTAACATCAAAAGGCTCACCTTTTGCAGGCGTGGCTTCTTCAGTAGATACTGCTGATGCGGCTTTTGGAGCTTCCGCCGCCATTGCTTGAAAACCAAGCAAGGCGGTGAACATTAAAAGTGTAACTTTTGCTAAGATGCGAGGCATATTGCTCTTCCGTGGTCGTGCACTTCTACTAGTGATGCATGTAAACTTTTAACGGTTTCTTCATAGTCCGATTCATTCACAATAAATTGCATATCAACTTGACGCATGGTTTGGTGCAACGCAAGTACACTCACAGTTTTTGCGGCTACGGCTTTCACCGCTTTCGCAAGAATGCCTGGTATTTTCATATCACTGCCAATCGCGGATACAATCGCGACTTTCTGCTGATCAACTTCAGCCGTTGGGTACTTTTCTTCTATCGCTGCACGAATCCGTTTAACTGTCTTTAGACTAGCAGACAAATAGTGAGTAATGGTATTAGCATTTATATCTTTTGATACAATGTGTGCTTTAAAACGCGTAATAATTGCCAGTACATCTCGATCATAGTCGTGTAGGTTACCCGACATATCTTGGTCGAATACCTGCACGGCGAAAATGCCTTTGCAGCCTGCAATGATTTCTACGCACGGCGAATCGCTAACGTAGTCACCGGTAATTAAGGTACCGGTATGCTCTGGTTCGAACGTATTTTTTACACGCAAAGGAATACTGTTTTGGCGTAAGCCTTTCGCCGCTTTTGGATGAATTGCTTCCATACCCAAACTGGCTAACTGGTCAGCTACATCGTAATTAGTACGACCAATGGGGACGGCATTATCTTCACCCACTAAACGCGGATCAGCACTGCTTAGGTGAAATTCTTTGTGGATAACCGCTTCTTTAGCATCGGTCAATACCGCTAAACGACTGAAGGTCATTTCACTATAACCACGATCAAACGATGACATTAAACCACTATCACTATGAGCATAGCCGGTTACGATGGGGAGCTGTGTATCTAGGTCGATATTGTCAAAGGCTAAGCGAATGCGTTCATCAAGCGAAATGTGCTTATTGGTGCGCCATCCTGTTAAGTCAACAAAGCAAGCGTTTACACCGTCTCGGCGTAATAATTCTGCGGTATTCCAAGCACTGTGCGCTTCGCCAATACTGGCAAGCATTTCACGGACGGTTGCAAGGTGTGATTCTAATTCGAAGTGGCCATGCTGGCATAAGCTTTGTAAATCTAATAAACACTGCTTTGCATTTGTTAGGCGTTCATCTAAAAAGTTATTGGCTTTTAGCAGTAACGGGCCGTCAATAAAGAGCGTTTGGTTGATGGCATAAAGCGTTTGTTTTAACTCATCAAACTTTTGCATCCAGCCATCATTGCCCATGCCATTAGCAAACAATTCGTATACACCTGGCTGGCTGCTTTTTTTGTGTTCTAATAAAAGATCAGTGATGCCGCCATAAGCGGAGACGACGAAAACTCGCTGAAACAATGTTTTGCGGTTACCACCCAGTACGATGTTATTGCGTACAGAGGTGTAGTCTGACATTGATGTACCACCGATTTTTTCGATGGTATGCATATTTTGATTGTTCATGGTTAAACCTAATCTGATAATAATATTAAACATTTTGCTCTGGCTTAAATTCAATATTAAAACCAGAGTCTATTAAATTCATGTTAAAACATTATCAGATGGTTTCGGCCTCTAGTTCGTAAGCGCCTTCTTTATTGTGCACTTCTTTACCATTGAGCGGTGGATTGAACACACACGCCATTTTCATTTCTTCGGTAGCCCGAAGAATGTGCTTATCGTGTTTATCAAGAACATACAAGGTACCCTCTTCGATAGGATGTACTGAGCCATCTTCTAAGCTTTCAATTTCACCACTTCCCGACATGCAATAAACCGATTCTAAATGGTTTTGGTAGTGCATTTGAAAATCTGCACCTTTATAAATTGTCGTAACATGAAATGAGAAGCCCATATTGTCATCTTTCAATAGTAGGCGCGTGCTGTCCCAGTTTCCGTCTGGTGAAACTATTTTACGGTTACTTTCACTGGCTTCAGCTAACGTTCTAACAATCATTCGATACCTCTATAAATTTTGCAATGAATCTTGAAATACATACATCTAAAAAATACAAACTAACTAATAATACGTGCCGCTGACGCAATCATACCATGTAATTGAGGCGTAATTGCGCATTCAGCACTCAAACGGCTAACTGGCTTGGAAGTACATTTTTTCTTCCGGAATACCGTCTTCTTTAAAGCAAACTTCTTTAATGGATTGGCGCAGTATCGCGATACCTTTTTCTAGGTTTTCTTGCTTAATCGTTAATGGACAGAATAATTTAACAATTTGATCATCCGCACCACTGGTTTCAATAATCATTCCTTTCTTAAAGGCGTGCTGGGTAATTTTGGCCGCAATTTCACCATTTACACAGTTAATCCCTTGGAACATGCCATAACCTTTGGTCGTAAAGTTACCTTCGCCGTATTCAGCAACAATGTCATCAAGCTGTTCTTTTACATAACGGCCCTTAGCTTTTACTTCGTTGCTGAACTTATCATCACTCCAATAATGATCAATCGCATCTTTGGCCGTAATGAAGGCTAGATTATTACCACGGAAAGTACCGTTGTGCTCACCTGGCTTCCACTGATCTAATTCCGGCTTCATCAATACAACCGCGAATGGTAAACCATAACCACTTAATGATTTCGACATGGTAATGATGTCTGGTTTAATACCGGATTCTTCAAAGCTAAAGAAGTTACCAGTACGGCCACAACCTGCTTGAATATCATCAACAATCAATAATAAACCGTGCTTACGGCATACTTTTTCTAAATTCTGTAACCATTCAGTGCTACAAGCGTTAACACCACCTTCACCTTGAACAGTCTCAAGCAGAACCGCTGCAGGCGAGTTAATACCACTGCTTGAATCAGACAAAACTTTGTCTAAATATTCTGTGGTATCGATACCTTCACCCAAATAACCATCAAATGGCATACGGTGAATACCATTTAAGCTAACACCCGCTGCATCACGGTGATGCGAGTTACCCGTTGCAGACAATGCGCCTAAACTTACGCCATGGAAACCGTTGGTAAAGGTTACAATGTTTTGCTGGCCTGTACAGTTACGTGCCAATTTCATCGCGGCTTCAACAGCGTTAGTGCCTGTTGGTCCGGTAAACTGAACCATGTACTCCATGTCACGCGGCTTTAAGATTTTATCATTAAAGGTATTTAAGAAGTCACCCTTCGCCTTGGTATGCATATCCAAGCCGTGAGTAATACCATCATCCATAATGTATTCAACAAGGCCTTTTTTAAACAAATCGTTATTGTGACCGTAGTTAAGTGTGCCTGCACCTGCTAGGAAATCTAGGTACTTGTTGCCATCTTCATCCCACATGAACTCATCTTTAGCACGGTTGAATACGCACGGGAATGAACGTGAATAGCTTTGTACTTCTGATTCGATTTCTTTAAAAATTTTCATATTAAATTTCGTCCTTTGTCGTTTTAAATGGCCCGATAATAACGAGGGCTTCTGATTCGTGCAGTCCATCAAAATGCTTCTGCTTATCCAGCCAGATTGATGAATGTAGCTCTGCAGATAATGTTGTTGCCAAACGTTCGAATAACGCCCAAGAGCCCTTATTATCTTCAGTAATAGTGGTTTCTAGGTGAGTTATGCTTTGGCAGTGTTGGCGTTGCAATATGTGTTGCAACATCTTTGAAGCCAAGCCTTGGCCTCGAGCTTTCTCATCGACGGCTACTTGCCATACAAACAAGGTATTCGCTTGCTCAGGCTTTTTGTAGGCGGAGATAAAGCCGACTATTTCGCCGTTCATTTCTGCGGCGACGGAGGTTTGGGCAAAATGCCCGCACTGTAAAAAATTGCAATAGCTGGAGTTAGCATCCAGTGGCGGACAGCGCTCAACTAAGCGGTAAACATCCATGCCATCGCTAAGGTTTGGGGTGCGTAATTCTATATTGTTCGACAAGTTAAAGTATCTCCTCGGAAACTCTAATTTTTAGTACACTAATGTAATTTTACAGAAACAATATAACAATCTAGCCAATTATCTCATTTTTACTGGAGTTATGGCCGAAATATCCGTAAAGTTGTTTAGATGTCTAAACATAGTACACTAAAGACTTTATCAAATCTAGCTCAGTTATCAACCAACTAAATAGACAACTTGTTAAAAGATAAATAGAGATCAATGGATTTTTTAATAGGAAGGGTCGATAATTAGCACTAAATTAACTTTCAGAGATTCGCAATTGAACAGTATCGAAGCCGTTTTAGTCGCCTTGCGTCGCGTTATTCGCGCAACAGATTTACATTCTAAGCACCTTGCTAAAACGACGGGGCTCACATCGCCACAAATTTTATTACTGCAGACTATCCGTGATCAGGGAGAGGTCACGATTGGTGAAATTGCCAATGAGATGAGTTTGAGCCAAGCAACCGTAACAACGATTATCGACCGTTTAGAAAAGCGGGGATTGGTTTATCGTGAACGTTCAAAAACAGATAAGCGCAAAGTACATGCGCATTTAACCGATGAAGCGATTGAAACACTTAAGAGTGCGCCAATTCCTTTGCAAGATCAGTTTGCTCGCCAATATGAGAATTTACAGGATTGGGAACAAGCGATGATCATTTCGTCTTTGCAACGAGTAGCCAAGATGATGGATGCACAGCACATCGACGCATCGCCTGTTCTTGATTTAGGTACACTAGATAGACAAGATAACTCCGATATTAAACCTGACATTTTCCCAAAGAGCTGAAACGTTAAGTTAAACAGTCCAAGAGTCTAATCTTTTGGACTGCTCTTTTAAGGCTGACATAAAACGATTTAAGGCAGCGGAAGGGGCTTTTTCACCGTACAACAAGTATACGGGGTAGCTAAATTCTGGCGCACCCTTCACGCGTTCCAGTTCACCATTTGCCAAATATTTTTGAACAACACGCGTTCTAAAATACCCATTCCCACCCTGACTCAACATAACCTTCAGCGCCAATGGCCCTAAGTTGGTTTTGAATCCCTGCTGTCTTGGGCTTGGCAGTACCGAATCGTATTGCGCTTTAAATTCATCGCCCCAATCAATGAATAAATGGGGTTGCGGCTGGGCGACTGATTGCACATGAATAAGTTTTTCTTCGACCAGTAATTCAACAACAAAATTAGAGCGATAATGGGGTTTGTGTACCAGCACGGCATCCAAGATGCCACGGTCTAATTGTTCGATTAATCGGGCTTCCGCTTCAATTCGTGCATCAAAAATAATTTTGCAGACGTCTTTTGTATGCTGCTCTGCCTGTAATTGATTGATGGTTTCGACAAGCAGTGGATTCCATAAGCTATTTTCTACGCCAATAATTAAGCTGGGTTCGCTTTGATTAGGCACAGAAAAATCCAATTTAGCGCGCTGCCAAGTAAAAACAAGATCCTTCGCGTATTCAACAAAACGCTCCCCTTCTTGAGTTAACGAAGCACCCGCACGATTCCTAATAAACAAACGACACCCTAGCGCTTCCTCTAAGCTTTTCACCCGTGCAGTTACCGTTGTTTGCGTCACAAATAAGCGTTTAGCCGCCTCTTGAAAGCTACCTGCACTCATTATTTCTAAGAACGTTTTTGCTAGCTGAATATCCATACTTTTCCCTCGAAGCGGATTTTAACCATTTATAGCAATATTTATGATATTAAGATTCATTAATATTGATTATACACAACTATCTTGCACCTTTAGAATGCACGCATCGTAAATTCGAACCAAAAAAATGCATCATGAAAGCAATAGTCGAAGGCCTAATACAATTCTTCAATGAATTAATAAAAACACTAGGAATCGAAAGAAATACCTTGTCTCACCGTGAGAAATTCATTTCAGCCATCGGTGTATTCATCAGCATGGCAGGCTGTTATTTCATTACTCAGCATTCTCTCTCTGATGAAAGCACACACTTATTTGTTGCCTCTACTGCTGCCAGTGCGGTGTTATTATTTGCGGTACCTCATGGCGCACTGTCTCAGCCATGGCCGCTGATTATGGGGAATTTATTATCTGCAATTATTGGTGTTACTTGTTATAAATACCTCGGTAATACCTTAATCAGCGCCTGTATTGCGGTGAGTATCAGCGTATTGGTGATGTATTATCTAAATTGCTTACACCCCCCGGGTGGCGCTACAGCATTTTTTGCGGTCACCTCTGGAGCCGACGTTCACGCCTTAGGGTTTGAGTTTGTCTGGTTAGTCATTGCGGTCAATATTGCCTTTTTACTGGTCATTGCCATTGCCTATAATGGGCTTTTTCATTGGCGTCGCTATCCTGCTCATTTATTCCAAGGAGCTGAAGCCAAGAAAATCCAGCCTGCCGCTCCCTTGTTTTTTAATACGGATTCTACGTTAACTATTTCAGCAGAAGACATCACCGTCGCTCTGCAAAAAAGCCATTCTTTTGTTGATGCAACAGCGGATGATTTAATCGCCATTTTCGAATCAGCTTCACAGCATGCTAAAACCACAAAAGCAGCCAAAGACGCATTGAATATGAAACGAAGTAATCATAGAGTTTTTAAAAGAACCCTGCTTAGAGATCAGCAAAAACCATCAATATAAGTAGATGAAAAAGATAATGGCTTTCTGCTAAACTCATGGCATTCAAATTTGGCTTATAGACTTCGGTCTATACGCCATATTCATTTACCGCGATTATTTTGCGTTCTTATTTTAAGGGTTTAGCCATGTCTGCCATCAATCTTGAATTTCACGATACTCCGGGCATTGCCGCTCCTATGGCGAAAGCCTTATTTTTGCGCCGCAAGGGGTTTGATGCAAAACAAGGCATGCCTGAAATCAATGCTAGCTGGTTTGGGGCGCAAGCCGACCAGGGTGCATTAAAGGATTATTGTGAAACATTAGACCTTGAATTTAGCGACACCCTGCCCGTGCTTTATCCACATGTTATGGCGGGTGGCATGCACATGCACATGCTAACGCATAAGATTTTCCCGATTGGTTTATTAGGTGCCGTGCATTTAAAAAATACCATTACGCAATACAAAGCCATTGCCATTAACCAGAAAATGGATATCCATGCACAAATGGGCGGCTTCCGCTTAACAGCAAAAGGCGTTGAGTTTGATTTTACGACTCAAGTTAAAATTGCTGATGAAGTAGTATGGGAAGAGCTAAGTATTTATTTCATGGCCGGTAAATTTGGTGGCAAAGAAAATCCATCATCTGAAACTAGCTTTGAACTTGCAAGCTTAGATAACATGTCGGATGTTGCCTCTTGGGAAGTTCCCAAGAATCGCGGTAAAAAATACGCCAGTATCAGTGGTGATTACAACCCTATCCATACTTCAAAATACTTAGCAAAATTATTTGGCTTCAAGCGTGATATTGCACATGGTTTTGGTATTTTAGCACAAGCAATTAATCAATCAGAACAGGCTAATAAAACTCAAATATCAGCAGGAAAGTGCCAAGTTGATGTTATTTTTAAAGGCCCTCTTTATCTCGAAAGTGATGCGACGTTAAAGCAAGCGGCCATTTCTTCAGAAGAAACGATCAATACCAACCATCAGCGCTTTGATCTGTTTTCTGGCTCTAATCCAAAACCCAGTATTTGCGCGAGCATAAGCACTCTTTAATTGTTTAATGTAGCCTGCTCATCATTAAAATCTGTCAGCGCTAAAGAACTCCGCAAGATTTGTTAAAAGTCATCATGCTATGTTTTGATACACACTGAATAATTCATTGATGGATCAAACATGGCGGCTAATACAGGCACTCGCTCGGCAACTCAAATGCACTTGGATCAAACCCGCTTCCATAAAGTGATTGATTATATTTATGATCACATGGATGAAAAGTTGGATCTTGATTCACTCTCTGAGATTGCCTGCGTTTCACCTTACCATTGGCATCGTATATATCGAGGTTTGTGTGGTGAAACACTTGCCGCGTCAGTAAAGCGCTTGCGGCTTCACCGAGCTGCTGGCCAGCTGGCTAATAGCACAACATCGATTGATGACATCGCCAATACCTCAGGCTATAGCCGCCTACAATCCTTCAACCGAGCATTCAGTGAAACCTATGGCATGCCACCGGCAAAATTTCGCAACGAAGGCAGCCATACTTTATTTAATAAGTACGCTTATCCTAATTTAAATAGTGATCAGCCTACCCACTCAGATTCAAATAAAAGAAGGTCAACTGAAATGATGGAAGTCACAATTAAACCGCTAGCATCGTTCGATATCTTAGCAATGCCTCATACCGGTTCTTATATGAATATTGGTAATGCATTTGAAAAACTCTTTGCCTGGCTTGGCATGCGAGGGCTGATTAATCCTCAGCTACGCTCGCTAGGAATTTATTATAGCGACCCCGATGCTGTTGCAGAAAGTGAATTGCAAAGCGCTGCTTGTGTCGCTTTACCCGATATGCAAACGATTGAATTAGAGGCTGGTATAGAAAAGAAATCTGTGGTCGCTGGTGAATATGCCGTATTACGTCATGTCGGGCCTTATTCAAATATGCGCAGTGCCTATCAATGGTTATATGGCGAGTGGTTAGCCAGCTCTGGACGTGAAGTTGCCGACCAGCCGGCGTTTGAAGAATATCTAAATAATCCCAGAGACGTTTCTCCCGCTGAATTAATTACTGATATTTATATGCCGTTAAAACCTCAATAAATATTCACGCAGCATTAATTGCTGAATTTATATGAGAATTAAGCACTGTCGTATTTTTTAATATTGCAGTGCTTAGCCTAGCTTAACGACTAACTCGGCTAAACGAATCAAAGCTTGTTTTACTTTGTTATCCCACGGCACCGCACAATTCAAACGAATATAATTTTTAAATTGATCACTGTTAGAAAAAATTTCTCCAGGAATGATACAAATAGATTCTTCTTGCGCTAGATGCAATAACTCAATAGAACTAATACCATCGGGCAAACACACCCATAAAATAAAGCCCCCAGAGGGTACCGAAAAACGCGTTCCTTTTGGAAAATAATATTGCACCGCCTGAGAAAATAATTTTATATTCTCACTAATCATTAAACGCAAACTGCGTAAATGTTTATCGTAATGACCGTTTTGCAGATACGATGCCATGGTTAATTGAGGCAAGCTACTTGTCGCCATTGTGCTGAATTTTTGGGCTTGTATAACGGCATCTTTGTTGCGCCCAGGAATACACCACCCAATACGCAAGCCTGCGCCGATGGTTTTAGAATAAGAAGAACAGTACATCACTCTATCGTCAATATCGTGAGTTTTAATCACCGTATTAACGGCTTCTTTAGCCACTCCCATAGGGCGCACCGAGCTGTCGATGGGTATTTCTCCATAAATATCATCTTCAATAATCTGGCAATCAAATTGGCAAGCCAGCTCAACCAATTTTTTTTGTTTCTCGGTATTAATGCTTCCTCCTGTCGGATTGCTATAACGACTGGTGAGCATAATGGCTTTAATTGGCCACTGCTCTAGCGCTAACGTTAAAGCATCTAGGCTGATGCCATGGCTAGGATCGGTAGGAATTTCAATGACCTTTAGTCCTCGTAATTTGGCCATCTGTAAGAAGCCATAATAACAAGGTGATTCAACGGCAATAATATCTCCACGCTGAGTCGCACTGCTTAAGCAGAGATGCAAGGCTTCTGAACACCCTTGTGTAATAACAATATCATCGGCATGGCAGCGCAAATCGACATCACGCATGCGCAAGGCTATTTGTGCGCGTAAACTTTCTAGCCCAGGAGAAAATTGATAATTAAACACCTCCTCCATTTCAAAACGTGTCACTTTCTGCATGTGCGTTTGCAGTGAGCGATAAGGTAAGAAGGAATAATCAGGAATAGCACAGCCAAGATTCACACTGCTTTTTTCGTGAGCATTCGCCAAGATATGGTTAATTAAATCAATCTTGGTTACCGCTTTGGGTTCAGCACCCTGAGACAATGGCGGTGGTACGGGTTCATCACTTGCGCCTTGGCGTACAAAATAACCCGCTTGCGGCTTAGCACGAATTAAACCTTGGTCTTCCAAAAGTGCATAGGCTTGAGTAATAGTTGAAATACTCACCTGCAATTGCTTACTGAGCTTACGCACACTCGGAACTTTTTGCTCCGCTTGATAGACACCCTGCTCGATATCTTTTGCGACTTGCGATGCAACTTGCCGATAGAGAGTCGTATTACTGCCCATCTTTGTGCTTCCTTCTGATTGATTTATAACGGCATGCTAGCAGTTAAACTGTACTGTATTACAGCACAGTTATTTCTATTTATAGCAGTACAGTTGAATTTTTATTGATACTGTACTGCTTATTGTTCAGTCACCTGCCTCTCTGCTCTCTGCTGCATTTGATTCACACTAATTCAGTTAAATAAGGAGAGTAAAAATGACAAGCCTAAGCCAACCGACAAATACCTTACATTCTGCTTCGCCGCACCGCGTATCGACTTCCACGGGCGTTATAAAAGGGATGTTTGCGGTGATTTTATTCGCCCTAACAGTGCCAATGACAAAATTAGCATTGCCATTATTCAGCCCTGAATTGATCGCGGCTAGCCGCGCCTTTTTGGCTGGATTATTGGCTTTGCTTATCATTCATATCAATGGCTGGCCAATACCCAATAAAACCACAATCGGCTGGTTACTATTAGCGGGGACTGGGGTTGTGATTGGTTTTCCATACTTACTAAGCTATAGCCTAATCAACTTATCCGCAGCCAATATGGGAATCGTTCTCG
>CAWVSY010000015.1:0-67259 GCA_963933055.1 uncultured Oleispira sp. | reverse complement strand
TTTTCATTCCAGAGCCGCCCATCTTTGGCTAACAATAACGTAGCAGCCGCGGGACCCCATGTTCCAGAAGTATACGGTTCGGGGGCACTTTCAGATTCTTGCCATGCAGCTAAGATAGGATCAACCCAACGCCAAGCTTGCATCAATTCATCATCACGTAAAAACAGTGTTGGATTACTGGCCAATGCATCAAATAATAATCTTTCATAAGCCTCAGGCACGCGCGTCATTTTATTCTCAAAATCACGCTCGCTTTTTTTAGCACCCGCATATTGCGAAGCACCGACTTGGCTTGGATTATCGGGATTCAGACTCAGCGTCATAGGCCGCACATTCATCCCACCGCCTAATTTCTTTTCACACAACTGCAACCGAATACCTTCATCAGGCTGAAGGCGAAAAATTAATTTATTTGCCATGGTTTCTTTATGCTGCATATCAAAAATCGAATGAGGAATTTCTTTAAACTGCACAACAATTTCACACGCTCGTTCTGCTAGTCGTTTTCCTGTGCGCAAGTAAAAAGGGACACCCGCCCAGCGCCAGTTTTCAATTTCCACCTTCATCGCCACAAAGGTTTCCGTTTGGCTTTGATTATTAACGCCATCTTCATCACGATAGCGCGGAACTGGACGTCCTTCAGAAACACCTTCTCCATACTGGCCGCGAATAACTTTATCGTGAATGTCTTTGCCCTCTATCGCTCTCAGGGCTTTTATAACTTTTACTTTTTCATCACGAACTTCGTCTGGTTCCATTTTTGAGGGGGGTTCCATTGCAACGATGCATAAAAGTTGCAATAAATGGTTTTGCATCATGTCTCTGAATGCACCCACCTGTTCATAAAATCCAGCCCGTTTTTCTACGCCTAAAGATTCTGAAATGGAAATCTGAATATGATCAATGTATTTTTGATTCCACTGGCTTTCAAAAATCGAATTGGCAAATCGCAGTACCATTAAATTTTGAACGGTTTCTTTGCCTAAATAATGATCTATACGATAAATCTGACTTTCATCAAAGTATTCTGCAACCGCTTTGTTAATTGCTTTGGCTGATATTAAATCATGACCAATAGGTTTTTCTAAAACGACCTTAGAAGGCGCATGAATTAATTGATTGGCGTGTAAGTTTTTAACGATTTCTGCGTAAAGCGAAGACGCTGTCGCCAAATAAAACAGTCGATTAGGGCACGTCGGTTCTAACTCACTGACTAGATTTTTAAAATCATCTGACTGATAGACGTCGATTGATACATAGGTCAATCGTTGCTGAAATTTTTGCCATACATCCTCATCTTGAACTTTGACAGCTTGCTTGATGGTTTTTAAAAGCTCTGCCTGCGCAACCTCACTCCGCCCAATTGCGATAATACGCCCTTTAGGCAGTCGATTATCCGACTCTAATAAGTACAGAGCAGGAAACAGCTTACGCAAAGCCAAATCCCCTAACCCACCAAACAAGACTAACTCGAACGGCTGTTCAATTTGCATTCGATTCCATCCTTAGTGCTACTTTTGTGCATCATTTCAATTAAGTGTGCACCATAAGTCAGCATTTACCAGTGATATTAAAGAGAAATCCATTAGATTCTCTTATGTTTGTTACAGAGCAGTATTCGTGCCCACATAACAATTAAGTTAACGATTAAATGACTTTTATTCCCCCTAATGAGCCTTGTTATTCCTTTACAACAAGCTACAATGCGGCATCTTTATTTACATTGTGCGTTATAACATTATGACGAAATATGGCGAAATGGAATTGCCAACCCTCTTCTCATTTCAATATTTGGTCTATTTCGTGCAAATACCTACTCAGCCTAATTAAATGGCCTCAAATACTTATTTTTACAAGGATTGAATCATGATAAAAAAATGCCTTTTTCCCGTTGCAGGATATGGAACCCGTTTTTTACCGGCAACCAAGTCTATGCCAAAAGAAATGCTGCCAATTGTTAACAAGCCTCTTGTTCAATATGGCGTAGAAGAAGCCTCTCAAGCCGGTCTTTCTACTATTGGCTTTGTTACCGGTCGAGGTAAGCGGGCGATCGCTGACCATTTTGACATCAGTTACGAAGTAGAAGCCGAAATTAAAGGCTCTGGTAAAGAGTCCTTATTAAGCTCTATTCGTGATCTTATCGACAATAACGACTTTGCCTTCACTCGTCAAAACCATATGAAGGGGTTAGGACACGCGATTTTATCAGGCCGCAACCTTATGGGTGACGAACCTTTTGCCGTTGTTCTTGCCGATGACTTATGTGTTCCCGATGAAGATGGCGAAGGCGTTCTTGCACAAATGGTGAAAATCTACAATCAGTTTCGCTGCTCGGTTGTTGCCATTCAAGAAGTACCTGAAGATCAAGTTCATAAATACGGTGTGATCGCCGGTGACGATATGGGCAATGGCTTGTATCGCGTTACTGACATGGTTGAGAAACCTGCGAAAGAAGATGCGCCTTCTAACCTAGCCATTATTGGTCGTTATATTTTAACCCCTGATATTTTTGCAAAAATTGAAGATACTGAGCCCGGTAAAAATGGTGAAGTTCAAATCACTGACGCCTTGATGAAGCAAGCTCAAGAAGGCTGCGTTATGGCATATAAATTCCGCGGTAAGCGTTTTGATTGCGGCAGCATTGAAGGCTTTGTTGAAGCAACCAATCATGTGTTTGAGAACGTTTATCTCAAAGAGCAAGCCGAGAAAGAAAAAGGGAATAAGTAATGGGTGATTTATTAGCATGCTTCAAAGCGTATGATGTTCGCGGCCGTATGCCAGATGAACTTAATGAAGAAATCGCTTACAGCATTGGCCGTGCTTTTGCTCAATACTTAAAGCCTAAGACCGTTGTGGTTGGTTACGACATTCGTTTAACCAGCAAACAAATGTGTGATCAAGTGGTTGAAGGTTTACGTGACGCTGGCGCGAATGTTTTAAACATTGGCATGTGCGGCACGGAAGAAGTGTATTTTGCAACGTCTCACCTGAAAGCCGATGGTGGAATTTGCGTAACCGCTAGCCACAATCCAAAAGATTACAATGGCATGAAGTTTGTGCGCGAAGGCTCTAAGCCTATTAGCGGCGATACTGGCCTAAAAGATATCGAGAAACTTGCTCACGCAAACGACTTTCCAGAAGTTGATGCTAGCAAGCGCGGCACACAAGAAGTGGTTGATACTCGCCCAGCTTATACTCAGCACCTTTTGACCTACGTGACCGCAGATGAGTTAAAACCGTTAAAAATCGTTTGTAATGCCGGTAACGGTGGCGCAGGTCTTGCCCTTGATGCAATTGAGCCTTTCTTACCAATTGAGTGGGTTAAAGTTCATCACGAACAAGATGGTAACTTCCCACACGGTGTTCCAAATCCGTTATTAGAAGAAAACCGCGCGCCTACGATTAAAGCAATTGCCGATTCCGGTGCTGATTTAGGCATCGCTTGGGATGGCGATTTTGACCGCTGTTTCTTTTTCGACGATAAAGGTACCTTTATTGAAGGCTACTACATCGTAGGTCTATTGGCAGAAGCGGCCTTATTGAAAAATCCAGGCGCGAGCATTGTTCACGACCCTCGCTTAACCTGGAATACCATCGAAATGGCTGAAGCCGCTGGTGGTAAAGCCATTCAGAGTAAAACCGGCCATGCGTTTATTAAAGAGCGTATGCGTTTAGAAGATTCTATTTATGGTGGCGAGATGAGTGCTCACCATTATTTTAAAGATTTCTTCTATTGCGACAGCGGCATGATTCCTTGGTTGCTTGTGGTTGAATTGATCAGTAAGTCTGGTAAGTCGTTAACTCAGTTGGTTGAAGAGCGTATGGCACGCTTCCCTTGCTCTGGCGAGATCAACAGCGTTTTAGAGGATGCTCCAGCAACTTTAGTGAAAGTAGAAGCACATTATGCGGATACTGGCGCTGAGATTGATCATACCGACGGTTTAAGCATGAACTTTGGTGAATGGCGCTTTAACTTACGCGCATCAAATACTGAGCCTGTTGTACGCTTAAATGTTGAAAGCCGTGGTGATCAAAAACTCATGGAAATTAAAACGGCTGAATTATTAGCGTTGATGAAAGGTTAATTTTGGTTAAATAAGTAACTATTCGGTTAATTTTTAGCCGTTTTGAATAAAATCTGTAAGCAATTGAATTAATTACAGATTTTATTTTAAAAAGTGTTGACAGCTGAGCGTCTGCTACGTATTATGCGCTCCGTTGCCAAGACATTCCCTGATAGCTCAGTTGGTAGAGCAGTAGACTGTTAATCTATTGGTCGCTGGTTCAAGTCCAGCTCAGGGAGCCATTTATTACTTTGTAATGATTTGGTATTGCTTGCAACATGTTCGGGATATAGCGCAGTCTGGTAGCGCGCCTGCTTTGGGAGCAGGATGTCGGGAGTTCGAATCTCTCTATCCCGACCATCTTTTATCTAAGATGGTCTTCTTTCGAAATACTCTATTTCAAATATTAAAATACCCCTTATAATTTTTTATTTAGCACTACTATCAATGCTATATTTTTTTGCGTCTAGAATTTATCCATCGCAATTCAAATAAAAAAAGCAGCTTACTGACTGATGTAAACTGCTTGTTTATTATGCCTTAATAAATCTTCAGCTAACGAATTACTCCGTCAAAGACGACTTCTCATAAAAGTGTTTCAATGCCTGAGCCAAAGCATGCGCGTCCTCGCTGCCTGCAAGTTCACGAATCGAGTGCATACCAAAGGTTGGCACACCGATATCAATCGTATCCACACCCAGGTTTGAAGCGATTGCTGGGCCAATCGTGCTACCGCAGCCTAAATCGGTACGCGTGACGAACGATTGATACTTAATACCAACGTCGTTACAGACCTGCTTAAAGACCGCTGCAGTAAAACTATTGGTAGCATAGCGCTGATTAGCATTCACCTTAATAACAGGGCCCTGATTGATGATCGGCCCATGATTTTCATCATGCTTATCAAAATAATTAGGGTGAATCGCGTGTGCGTTATCTACCGAGATCATCAAAGAGTTCGCCATAAGACGATTACGCTCTTCAATACTTGGCCAGATGCGCTCAATAGCTTGCTCTAAGAAAGGCCCCTGAGCACCACAGGCACTTACTGAACCTACCTCTTCATGATCGGTACAGATGAATAATTTATTCTGACCAGACCCTGAGCTTAATAAAGCCTGCAAACCAACATGACAACTCAACAAGTTATCCAAACGCGCACTGGCAATAAATTCATTTTCTAAACCAATCAGCGCTGGCGGCTGAGTATCATAAAAGAATAATTCGTAATCTAAAATTGATTCAACCGACTCAAACTGCTTGCGCACCTCTGCCATCAGGATCGTATTTAAATCTTGTTTATTCTCACCCACAATAGCCAATACTGGCGGCAAGTCGGTTTGCTTATTAATCGTGCGGGAGCTATTCGCTTCACGATCAAGGTGAATCGCTAAACTTGGAACTGTCGCAATCGCGCGCTCAAAGTTAATCATGACCGATTTAATTTTGCCATCAATACGCGCATGCACACGCCCTGCTAACGATAAATCACGATCAAACCAAGGTGCTAGCAAAACGCCACCATATACCTCAACACCCAGCTGAAAATAGCCTTGGCCGGTCATATTGGCATTCGGTTTTACTTTTAAACAAGGGCTGTCGGTATGAGCCCCTAACAAACGCAATGGCTGAGATTTATCGGCTAACCAAAAAGCGATAATCGAAGAATCATTGCGGCGAATAAAATATCCCGCTTGCTCTTCTAACGACCATGCTTGATCTTGAAATAATTCGCGATAACCCGCTGACAATAATGTATCTGCCATGGACTGCGTTGCATGAAAAGGGGTAGGACTGGCTTGTAAAAAACCCAACAGATCTTGGTTAAAATCTGGTAAAGACGAGAGAGATTGTGACATCAGTATTCCTAAGCGGATCCATCATATATGAGGGAAGCCCGCTTAGGACTTAATCGATTGACACATAAGGTATGCTTCAATCGATCAAATAAACAGCAGGCTTAGCCTTCTTGTTTAACTTCCAATAATTCTACTTCAAATACTAAAGCAGAGTTAGCTGGAATTTTAGGACTTGGGCTTTGTGCGCCGTAAGCCAAATCAGCTGGGATATAAAGTTTCCACTTATCACCAACAGACATCAACTGAAGTGCTTCAGTCCAACCAGCGATAACGCGGTTAACTGGGAATTCAGCTGGAGTACCACGTTCAACAGAGCTGTCAAAAACAGAACCGTCAGTTAACGTACCATGGTAATGAACAGATACTGTATCTGTTGCAGATGGCTTAGCGCCAGCTTCTGCAGCAGCCGTAATTACTTCATATTGTAAACCAGACTCTAAAGTAGTAATACCTTCTTTCTTAGCATTTTCAGCTAGGAAATCGATACCTGCTTGAGCAGCAGCATCATTCAATGCAGCTTGCTTACGCGTTTGCTCTTCACGAATTTTTTCGAAAGCCGCTTGTAGAGTTTCTTGATCGATACGCTTCTCTGCACCAGACAATGCGTCAGAGATACCAGCAGCAATCGCATCAACGTTCAATTCAACCGCATCACGGGCTAGGCTTTCACCGATATTTAGACCAACACCATAACTTGCTTGATCAACATGAGTTTCTAACTTCACTTCTTTCTCCTGGCCACAGCCAACCAATAATAGAGCACCCATTGCTAATACAGGCACTTGTTTGAATAAATTCATTTTAATTCCCCAGTGGTAATATTTAATTTGTTATTTTTAAACGCAGTAACACTACACCATATAATTAACAAATCCCATCATGGAACAGCATCCACATTGGATATGGCATCATAGGTCACAATTTCAAGTGCTAATAAGATAATTAATACGTTTTATGCAGATTACAAAGCCATTGCAGATAAGACTAACAATATAACAGTCACTCTAACAGTCAAACTGTCCTGCTTTTTGACGGCGTTTGCATTCACGTTGAATGTTTTTACATACTTGAATTTCAGCGGTGCTCTGATCGGTCGCAATCAAGCAAAGATAAGCGCGCTCCCTCAGCTCACCACCCTTCATGTCGGAGAATGAGCTTTCACAAGCAGAAAGAGACACCAACACCAAAAGCGAGGCGACACAGATAAAGAGATACTTCACATTTTTAAACTCTTATATTTTTTATTAGATTGTCACACCACAATAACATTGTCTAGACAAAACAAGACGACAACCTACTCATACCATTGGGTAATAGAACAACCCGCATCGAATAACGGGCATCGAAAAACTTTTAATTTTCAGTAATAATAGATGCAGACAATAATTACAAGAACATAGGAAATTTATGAACCCCCTAATCAAAGCGGCAATCATCATAAGCACTGTTTTTTTAGCAGCCTGCGGCCCTTCAAAAGAAGATTTAGCGAGACTTGAATTGCTTTCCCAAGAACAAGCCCGCATCGCCGCCGAACAAGCCCAAAAAGCAGCGTACGAACGCAAAAAAAGAATGAATTCACGATTAATGAATGCCGATAAACATTGGCAGACAAAAGCCTATTTAACCGAACAGAATGTACAAAATTTATTTAGCTCGCAAGACAAACGCTTTGCAGGTTTGGCAACCCGTGACGACCTCAAGCAACAAAATACCTATTATATAAACTACCCTCTACAAGCTGCACGCTATCAATATAAAAAAGGATTTCACCCCTTTAATATTGTAGGAATTCGCAGCCTGCCTAATAGCGGCCCCTATAGCGATTTGTTTCCAGATGAAGCGGCTGATTACGCGCCAGGACACTCGGCAAAATCGGTTGTTGAATTTACACTGCACCAAGACTCAGAAAAAAACCGCCTAGGCCAAGAAGTACTTATGAAAAATGGCCATCGTTGGGTAGCAACTGTTTTAAACTTCAAAAACTATCCAGCACTTAAGTCGATGAATCGCGACTGGCAGTGGATACCAGGAGTATTTGAAGATATAAAATGGCAAGCAGCACCCGAAACTACGCATGCCCAAACCGAAAATCGGGCCTTAGAAGTGCAATTAGGACTGCGTTTTTGCACTCTTGCTGATCGCTGTTACAGCACAATAAATTATCAGGGCCATCAAACTCACGCGGTACGCGCCGAAGTGATCAGCATCTATGTAGGAAATCGTGAAACAGGAAAGATTCTAGCCAAGTTTGTAAGAGAGGAAGAATAGCCATAAAAAAAACCGCCAAGGATAAGCCTTGGCGGTTTTAGCATCACTTATTTATGAAGCACTTTCTAAAACAGTACTCAAACTAGGCTATGGATCACAAACCAACCGAAAGACTCAAACCCGCAAATACACCCGACATTTCAACATCCGTTTCAATATCAATAGAATCTTCATCGGTTGTAACATTAAATGCACGATGGCCCACTTCAAGATTAATATCCACCACAGGAACAGGTAACGTATAACCAATTGCAAACTCAGTATCTGTCACGCCATTACCATCATAAGACATCGCATTCAGTTCAGCGCGCGCATACACACCAAAATGAGAATCAAAATCGACGTTCAAATACCCCATTGGCATGGTGAAATTAAGATCTTCTTTTTCAGTGGTTCCAGATGTTTTATCAGTAACTAATATAACACCGTCAAATTGACGAGCCGTTAAACCAAAATTAATATCGAAGAATGGGATCGGCAGTGGCACACCCCAATATAAGGTTAAATCCGTATGCGATAAATCAACCTGCGTATCTGTTTGACCAACAAAAGGTTGATCTAAGAAAACATAGTTAGCCGTACCCGTGCCCGTAAAATCCAAGTCTGTTTTTTTGATTTTAAAGTTTGGTAGAACAGGGACTGAATGTTCAAACGAGACAAAAAATACATTATTTTTTTCAGAGTCCAAGTTTAAACCATCATTACCGACGTCAATATCATCATCCACTTCACCTGATATTTCTGCATTCCAAACACTAGCACCCGCATCAACAGTAAACAGCAAATCGGCTTGAGCCATCACTGGAGTAGCGGCAATAATCGCGCTGGCTAATAGTTTTTTCATGGTATTTCCTTGGATAATTCTTATTAATATCATCAAACTTAAAGGATGCACTGTAGCACTAGCCCTAGTTTGCCCCGTTTTACAGGCAAAACTCAACAAGCATCCACCATTTTTTGGAAATAAATCACTTTTTAGCAGAACTTTTTACAGAATTAAATAATTTACTAATAAGGACCGGCAAGAAGGCTAAAAATAAGAAGTTATCATTAGATTGCGTATTAATTATCAGGCAGCACTTGTCAGCTGCCGCCACCCTGTGCTCTCTCCCTGTATCGCGGCATCCACCTCCTGCCAGTCACAACCCAAAACGTGAGCAAATTCTTTTTGCACCAACTCAAGATTGTTATTTTTATCGCTAATATGGCTGGCTAATACATGTTGAATGCCTGGCCATAATAGCCGTGATAATAATTCGGCAGCCTGCTGGTTATTTAAATGGCCATGATCACCCGCAACTCGACGCTTTAGCGCGGGCGGATAAGGGCCCTGCTGAAGCAATTGCAAATCATGATTAGCTTCTAAAAGTAAACCATGGCAATTCTGATAGGCATCAATAACATGAGACGTTAACGAACCTAAGTCTGACAAGACTCCAACTTTATATTGAGCATCAGAAACGACAAACTGAACAGGTTCTTGAGAATCGTGGGGAACAACAACAACGTGAATCGATAAATCATTTATCTTAAAAGATTGGTTGCCATCAATGCAGTGCCATAGAGGATGATCTAACCAGCCAGCAGAACGTGCCGTGCCATAAGTCGCATAAAAAGGCTTATTAATAGACTCACAAACCAATACCACACCTTTGGCATGATCACTGTGCTCATGACTAACCAAAATAGCATCAATATCGCTCAACTCTAAGCTAAGCTCTTGCAGGCGCAAGCGCGTATGCTTGCGGTTAAATCCGCAATCAATCAATATACGCGTATTATTACTGTCGATAACCGTGGCATTACCTTTACTGCCACTGCCTAATGAAGCAAATCTCACTGCGCAAGATTTTTTTCAATATCAGCCAATACCTTCACCGCCAACTCATCATCGGCCAAGGTTTCAGTATCACTTTGAAGAGATAGATAAACACCGATACGAGAGCGATTCAGCTTTAATAAATAATCAACATTTTCACCAAGCTCTTTAGAATTAGTAAGCCAAGCCCAAAAGCTTTTCTCTTCTTTTTCCGCCATTGGATCAAAGATAGAAATATAATACGTTCCTATCGAGCGATTTAAATCTGTAAGCGTATAATCTGTTTTAGCGACAGCGTCGGCAATCGCAGCCCAAGCAAAATCAAAACGACCATCTAAGCGCAATATCTGCGTACCCGCACCGTCTCTTTCCAAGCGTGGATTAAGATCCTGACTTTGACTCTGCAATAAAGAAGCAACTTCTTGCTCATCCTCAAGCGCTAATAACTGCTGCGGTGCAGGTGTCGTAAAATCTTTATCCGTTTCATCTTCATCATCACTATCGCGTTGCGCATCAACTCCTGAATGGACTTGCGGCTGAACATTCAATTCAGGAATCACCAATAAATCCTGAATAGGAAGCTCTGGCTGTCCATCAAGCTGCTGCATTTGAGCACTGACTTTAGCCTTTTGATAGCCTTTAGCTTTATCACTAAAGGTATCACCAAAAATAGTACTGCAAGCGGTTAAGCTCGTTACCAATAACAAAAATACAGCGCGTAACATCAATTATTTCACCAAACCAAATGAGGTTAATACTTCTTGTAAGCCATCACGATATTGCTCAGCAAGTGGCGTCAACGGTAACCGGATACCGGCACTCATGCGCCCCATCTGATGCAAAGCCCACTTAACAGGAATTGGGTTTGATTCCGAGAACATCACATTGTGCATCGCCATCAGCTCAGCATTTAATGCTTCAGCTTCTTCAGCTTTACCCGCGAGAGACAAACGGCATAATTCAGCCATTTTCTTCGGCAATACATTCGCAGTCACCGATATATTGCCGTGCCCACCCATCAACATTAACTGATAGGCGGTTGCATCATCACCAGAATACACGGCAATTTTATTGCCTACTAAATCAATCACTTGCTGTGCACGAACAAGGTCACCGGTCGCTTCTTTAATACCAACGACTTGGTCAATTTCAGCAATGCGCGCAATGGTATCAGGCAGCATATCAACCGCAGTACGACCTGGTACATTATAAAGAATCTGACCCAAATCAACGGCTTTAGCAATTGCTTCATGATGAAGATACAAGCCTTCTTGAGTTGGCTTATTATAATAAGGAGTAACCAACAAGCAGGCGTCAGCGCCTAAATTCTTGGCTTCTTGAGTCAATTCAATCGCTTCAGAGGTTGAATTAGCACCTGTGCCAGCAATGACAGGAATACGACCCGCAACCGTTTTGATCACGCGATCCATGACTGCGCAGTGCTCTTTCGTATTCAGAGTCGCAGATTCACCTGTAGTGCCTACCGCTACGATAGAATCGGTGCCTTCTTTTATGTGAAACTCGATCAAACGATCCAAGTTTTCCCAATCAACATCACCGTTATCGTGCATAGGTGTTGCCAGCGCAACAATACTGCCCGTAATCATCTTGCGAGACTCCAAAATATATTCATTAAACTTTCAATAAAACTAAGGGCGCATATTACTCATCAGCGCTCTTGCTGACAAGCGCCAATCATACGTCATCCGCGGATTGCTGCGGGGCCGCCATTTTTATCGCCTGTGGCCAAGCGGTTATTACCGCCTTAAATAGGGTCGCCAAAGGGATAGCGAAAAACACCCCCCAAAATCCCCAAATCCCCCCAAAACCTAAAACAGCCACGATAATCGCGACAGGGTGCAGGTTCACAACCTCAGAGAACAACAAAGGAACCAATACATTGCCATCTAAAGCCTGAATAATCCCATACACAAGCAAGCAATAAAATAACGTTTCAGTGTAACCAAACTGGAAATACGCGATGACCGCGACAGGTACAGTGACAACCGCGGCACCGATATAGGGAATAAGCACCGACAATCCGACCAATATGGCGAGCAGCTCGGCGTAATCCAAACCAAAGCAAATAAAGCCGATATAGGTTACCCCACCAACAATAAATATCTCTAACGCTTTACCCCGAATATAGTTGGCAATCTGCTGTTCCATTTCGGCCCAGATAGTATTCATTAGTTTGCGATCACGAGGCAAAAATGACAAAAAGAAGCCTGTGATTTTTTGATCATCTTTAAGAAAAAAGAAAACCAAAATAGGCACTAACACCACATAAATTAATATTGTAATTGCACCCGGAATACTGTGAATCGAAAAAGACAATAACCACTGCCCAAACGAAGCCAATTCCGTTCCGGCTTGTTTCATCCAATCCTGCACCTGCTGCTCGGTGATTAATTCAGGGTATTTCTCTGGCAATAGCATTAACAAATTCTGCCCTTGACTCAACATCTTAGGCAATTCATAAAATAACTGCCCAGCCTGGGAAATTGTTGCCGGTATCACCACTAATAACAGCGCCAAAAACAAGCCCACAAACAAAGTGAACATAATAATGGTCGAAAATAAGTGCCCAAGGCCTTTGCTTTTAAAGAATTGCATCCCCCCCTTCAGCAAATACGCCATAATGAGTGCAATAAAAACAGGGGCCAATACCTGACCAAAGCCAATAATAATGGCAAAACTTGAAATCAGTATGAGTAAAAAGATCAACGCCTCTTCGTCAGAAAAGAAACGCTCTATCCATCCCTTGAATACACTTAACATAAGTCTTAAGATCCCTTCTTAATAACAAACTGATAATGAGAATCACATTGCTGTGCACTTATCAGTTGGTTATCGGTTATTTCGGTGAATTTATGAAAATCTTGCCACGATCCTGAGTCACTGGTTTCGACATAAATAACCTGCCCAGGTTCCAATTGCTTTAATGCTAGCTTCATTTTTAATAACGGCAAAGGACAAGCGAGCCCCTTAAGATCAAGCTGCTGTGAAAATTGTGGTGTAGTTAAATCAGACACATTGGTACCCATGGCAATAGTAAGGGAACATTATAGCAAAGCTAACGTCCAAGAATGAGTTATCATTAACAGATCAATTGATAAATTCGTATGCAAATAAAGGAATTAAATCATACATGGCTACTTTTTCGCCATGGCGTTTACTATCAACGCCCTGCCGTACTTTAACCCGTTATTTACAGTGTGTAATCATTTATAGCTTACTTGCCTTGCAAAGTAGCCATGCAGCCCATAATGAGCTGCCAGTATTAGGTGATTCAAGCTCTGGACTGGTTTCAAAATCGCAAGAATATCTGCTTGGCCGAACGTGGCTGCGACAATTACGCGCCCAAGCCAAAATTATTAGCGATCCTCTCACCACGTTATTTATTGAAGAGCTAATCTATCGCCTAGCGCCACATAGCGAAGTCACAGATAGCCGTTTTGAATTTGTTGTGATCGACCAAGGCGAGCTCAATGCCTTTGCCGTTCCTGGTGGAATCATTGGTATTAATGCTGGAATATTTTTGTATTCAGACGATGAAGATGAAATCTCTGGCGTACTCGCTCACGAGCTCGCCCACCTAAGCCAACGTCACTTTGCCCGCCAAATAGAAAATGCCGAGCGCCAATCCCCTGTTGCAATTGCCAGCATACTGGCCAGCATACTACTCATCGCAACCAATAATGCCGATGCAGGTTTTGCTGGAATAATTGGAAGTCAGGCGGCATCAGCCCAAAGTCAGCTTGCCTATAGCCGAGACTGGGAAAGAGAAGCCGATCGCAGCGGTATAAAAACACTGGCCGCATCTGGCCTAGATCCTTTTGCCATGCCTTCCATGTTTCAACAAATGCTAGCAACAAACCGCTATAACGAACGTCCACCGGAGTTCTTATTAACACACCCCGTCACCGATAGCCGTATTTCAGATGCCGCCAACAGAGCTGAAGCCTACCCTAGAAAACCGCGCACACGCAGTTTTAACTTTTTAATTCTGCAGCATCGCGCGCGTATTTTTTATCGTCTGCCTGATGCCGAGCAAATTCCCTACTTCAGCAATCTCTACAATAAGACCAGCGATCAAAAAGAGCGCGATAGCCTCCTCTATACTCAAGCTTGGATTCATAAGCAGCATACAAAGTATGAACAAAGTTTAAAGGTGATTAATAAAATATCCGCGTTAAATGAAGATCAACCCGCGGTCAGTATTTTAAAAGCAGAAATTTTGAGTCTTTTAGGACAAGAAAATGAAGCGATCAACTTATTAGAAGATGCCTATGCACTTCGTCCAGATCACTATCCTATTGCTATTAGTTTGGCGCAAATCAAAACGGATAATGGCCGTGCAAAACAAGCGATTACTGATATTAAACGCTGGTCAGAACGCAGAGGAACGGATCCCGTAATATGGAAACAGCTTTCTGATACAGCCCATAAAGCCGACAATTTGATTCTGGCCTATCGAGCAAGAAGTGAATACTTTTTTCTTTATGGACAGAAGAATAACGCACTGCGTCAGTTGCAAAAAGCGGTCGATTTAGCGGAAAAACAAAATGACTTCCAACAAATGTCAGGACTGCAACAGCGCCTAAAACAGATGTCAGAATCTAAAGAGTCACTCAGCTTGTAAATCAGCCGAGTGACTTGCGCCGCTATCGAATAAAAACGTTATTTATTCGGCGTAAACGTCAGCATGCGATTTAATGATTTAACAGCGTCTAAACGAACCGCCTCATCAACAACGATTTCTTGATGACCCTGCTTTAATACATCACGCAAATTGCCCAACTCATTCATCGCCATCCAAGGACAATGAGCACAACTTTTACACGTTGCGCCATTGCCACCGGTAGGGGCTTCAATAAGAAGCTTATTAGGAGCGGCTTGCTGCATTTTATAAAAAATAGCTTTGTCCGTCGCCACAATCAACTGCTTATTCGGTAAGTTCTTTGCAGCCGCAATCAGCTGAGACGTTGAACCTACCTCATCGGCTAGATCAACAACGTTCTGAGGCGACTCCGGGTGTACCAGAATAGCCGCATCAGGATAAACAGCCTTAAGATCAAGCAAAGCTTTCGCCTTAAACTCATCATGAACAATACAGGCACTGTCCCATAGCAACATATCGGCGCCGGTTTCTTTAGCCACATAGTTGCCTAGGTGCTTATCCGGTGCCCAAATAATCTGCTCACCCTGCTCTTTCAGGTGCTCAACAACCTGTAAAGCAATACTCGACGTAACCACCCAATCAGCACGCGCCTTTACCGCGGCAGACGTATTCGCATACACCACAACCGTACGCTCAGGATGCTGATCACAGAATTGTGAGAATTCATCAACAGGACAGCCAATATCTAGCGAACACGTCGCTTCAAGAGTCGGCATTAAAACGCGCTTTTCCGGGCTAAGAATCTTTGCTGTTTCGCCCATAAACTTCACACCTACAACCACAAGGGTTGTTGCTGGATGATCACGCCCAAAACGCGCCATCTCCAAAGAGTCGGCCACACACCCGCCCGTCTCTTCTGCTAAAGCTTGTAATTCAGGCTCAGTATAATAATGAGCAACCATGACCGCATTTTCTTGTTCAAGCAATTGCTTGATTTCAATGATAAGAGCAGCTTTATCTTCATCGCTGCTGTATTGCACGGCCTCAATCTTAGAATTCAGATGATCACGAACAAATTGTGATTCTTCATTGATAACGGAGGTAGTCATAAAAACAAACTTTCCTGCTGAGCTAATTTAAAATAACGAAATTTTCGAGGTGCAAAGTATATCACAATGAATATCGTCAAGAGCACCTAGATGGCTTTGACTTTTTGACAGGCAATAAAAAAGGGGTAAGCTCTACGCTTACCCCTTTCTATATAATGGTGGGCCGTGTGCGACTCGAACGCACGGCCAATTGGTTAAAAGCCAACTGCTCTACCAACTGAGCTAACGGCCCAAATTCTTGAAGAACTTGGCAGTAAGTTTCCTTACCCGATCTCTATGCTGCGTAGTATACTGAGTTAAAAATAAATGTCAACGTTTTCAACAACTTACATTCAATTTTTTATTTCTACGCTTCACTTTAAAATGGTGGGTCGTGTGCGACTCGAACGCACGGCCAATTGGTTAAAAGCCAACTGCTCTACCAACTGAGCTAACGACCCCTTAAGTGAGGACGCATATAATACTGTTTTATTTTATTTTGGCAAGCACTTTTTTAAAAATAATCTATAAAAGACAAGCACTTGCAAAAAAACACAGTACCAGAGTCATCGAATTAAGTATTAACCCGCGGCCTGTAAGCGCTTTAGGTAGCGCTCTGCTAACCGTACAACAGAGTCCGATTTACCCGCATACTGCTTAATTACGGTCTTTAGGATCTGCTTTGCTTTTTCGGCATCGCCATTACGATCATGAGCGACCGCAAGCTTATAATGTGAATCTGCTGCTTTATTATGTTCACTATGATGCTCAACCACTTGTGTAAATTGATTAATCGCCAGTGCATAATTTCCTTCAGCAAGCTGAACCTCACCCGACCAATATAAAGCATTCGCGGCTAATGTATGATTAGGATAAGTCTTAGCAAACACATCAAGCTGCGCCAAAGCGCTCGAGAAGTCTTTTTTCTTAATTAACGACATCGCATCAGCATACAAATCATCCGCGGGTAAAACACCTTTAACAGCATTTACAACTGGCTTGAAGGATGGTTTCTGGGTCAATTCAGACAAGCGTTTATCTAAATCTAAATAACGCTGCTGTTGCTGCTTCTGCAAAATATCAATTTTGTGATTTTGTTCTTCAACCGTTCCTCGCAACTCTGCAATTTCTTGCTGCATGGTTTCAACCATAGTGAGCAATTCAACTTGTAGCGACGCTGATTCTTGAGCGACCGGAAAGGATGTATTAGAAAAAGAAGGACTAGGCCTGCTGGAAGCGCTAGATTGGACAGACACATTAGGCTGAACAGATGGGCTAGCCTGAGCAGAAACGTTGTTTTGAACTGCTGGCTTAGCAGCAGGCGCTTGGCCTACTGCTACCCAACCGTCTTCCGCTGCACTGACCATAGAAACAGTCAGCGCTAGAGATAAGAAGGTATATTTCATTTGCAATTACTTGCTCTGGTATTTGATCTCAACACGACGATTCTTAGACCAAGAGGCATCGCTATGACCCATCAAAGCTGGACGCTCTTCACCGAAGCTTACTGTTTCGATTTGAGAAGCTGAAGTACCGTTAGCTTGTAAGAAACGACTTACAGACAAAGCACGACGCTCGCCCAAAGCTAGGTTGTATTCAACAGTACCGCGTTCATCAGCGTGACCTTCCAATACTACGCGAGCTGAAGAATTAGCCGCTAGGTATTGAGAATGTGCAATCAAAGCGTTTTTGCTATCGGCTTTAATCGTTGTGTTATCGAAATCGAAGTAAAATACTGTCGCTTCCATCAAAGCTGCTTGAGCGGCTTTTTCTGCTGCATCAGCTTGCTCCATAGCAATCTTTTCAGCTTCAACCGCTTGAGTTTCTACGGTTTCTTGAGTTTCTTGAGCGGCTTCAAGCGGCTGGTTTTCAGAACCTTCTTCCAAATCGCCATTGCTAGCACATGCAGTCATTAATACTGCACCAAGGGTAAGACCTAATGTTTTAACTAATGCACGCTTTTGCATAATTTTTTCCTTTTGATTTTTTAAATTTTAAATTAATACACTACTATAACGAATAGACGGCTATTTTAGTAGCGGCGACCAAGCAGGCTCTCGAACGTCACCGTATTTAGAGGGTAAGCGAAACTTCACCTCCCCATCTAACGATACCGCGGCCAAGATACTACGATCTCCCTCACTTGCTGCATAAACTACCATACTTCCATTCGGTGCAACACTAGGAGATTCATCCAACTGCGTTTCTGTTGTTAAAACTTGTAAAACGCCCGTTTTAAGATTTTGCACCGCTATGTGGAAATTGTCATCATTTCTATGCACCATGACCATTTTTCGGCCATCAGGTGTCACCCTGGCACGCGCATTATAATTACCTTCAAAGGTAATGCGCTTAGGTTTTAAATTACTTAAAGAGACTTGGTAAATTTGAGGTTTACCTACTCTACTGGAAGTAAAAATAAGACTCTTACCATCAGGCATCCATTGTGGCTCAGTGTCAATACCATAATGCTTTGTGATACGTTGAAGTTTACGGGTTGCGAGATCCATCACGTAAATATCTGGATTTCCGTTGTTCGATAGCACCATCGCCATTCTTTTGTCATCAGGGGAAAATGCTGGGGCACTATTAGAACCCTTAAAAGAAGCGATTTTCTCGCGTTTACCGGTAGCAATCTCTTGGATGTATATTTCACTACGCCCTTTTTCAAAACTGGTATAAGCGATTTTCTTGCCATCAGAAGACCATGATGGTGAAATTATTGGCTGCTTGGAAGAGAATATATTCTGCTCGCGCGCACCATCAGCATCAGCATAACTTAAATTAAAGCGAGTGCGCTCACGATTGGTCGTAACATAAACCAGCTTGGTAGAGAAAGCACCTGGGATGCCTGTTAAAGCGGCAAAAATACGGTCACTCATAAAGTGAGCAATATCTCGCAGTGCCGAGGCGCCTCCCGTTAATTTTTGATTCATTAATACTGTTTTAGTATTCACATCAACAAGCTTAAAGTTGATAACATAACCGTTACTGCCATCCTCTTTAATACTACCAATGACTAAATAATCTTGCTTAAGCAACTGCCAATCACGATAAAAAATCTCTTCTTCGGCATTTGGCAAACTCAACATTTGCGAAGTAGGCAAGCTATTAAAGTAGCCGCTGCGACCTAAATCACTAGCAACGATTTGCGCAACATTTTCAGGCAATGCCTTCAGACCTTTCCATTCAAAAGGAACGACCGCCAACGGAATGGCCGACTGCTTGCCTTGTGTGATTTCAATAACTAGCTCAGCACGTGCTTGCATTGCTAACACAGACAAAAATATAAACTTAACGATAAACTTCATTACCACACTGCATCCTCTGGTTTAAATGACATGACAAAATTTCTAAACTGTTGTTCAAACAATCGATTATCACTAGGTACAGGCAATGGCTCGGCACGCTTTACCGCCGCTAGCACAGAGCGATCTAACGCCTGGTTACCACTACTTTTCTCTAGAACAACTTGAATTACTTCCCCCGTAGGTACAAGAGCAATCCTAACAATCACTTCCATCTCTGGCCGCGCGCTCGGTGGGTAACGCCACGCCTCATAAATCTTGGCCTGTATTTGCGAAACAATACTGTTCGTTATTACCGCATTTTTCTGAGCTCGCTGCTCTTCCGCTAATGCTTTTTCCATCGAGCGCTGCTGCTCTTCGACCGCAAGGGCATTTAATAGTTCCTGCTCTTGCTGTTTTTCAAACAAAGCATCCTCACGCTCTTGCTGCTTTTGACGCTCTAATTCCTCCGCATTCTTAGCCGCCAATTTATCTTTTTTCGTCTTATCTTGGCGAGCTTTTTCTTGCTTTGCTTTCTCTTTGGCAAGTTTGGCCTTGTTCGCTTTATCACGCGCCGCCTTATCTTTTTTTGCCTTAGCGGCTGCGATTTTCTTTTTACGTTGAGCTTCTTGGCGGCGCTTGGCATCACGCTGCTGTTTCGCTAAACGTTTTTGCGCTGTTTCTTTACGCTTTTTAACCGCTTTATTTTCAACTTGAATCACTTTTGCTTGAATATTCTTTGGCGTAGGCTCAGCAACTTGACGCTTTTCTTCAGGCCACTTTATTGCAAACAAAGCAATAACAACAGCATGTAAAACCAGCGCAATAATAACGGCTAAACCATACCCTTGAGGATCGAGTAATGTTTTCAGAAAAGTGTTCTTTTCAGGCAATAAATTATCCATTACCTGATTCTGCTTATCCTTCATGCTTATAAGCTCGCCTTAGGATCGGGCGCTTCCGTAATTAAACCAACGGATGCCGCGCCTGCATTTTGTAATGCCCCCATTAGGGCAACGACAACACCATAAGGAACACTTTCATCGCCACGCACCAATACATCGGTTTTAGGCTGACTTTTTAATAAGGTCGCAACATATTGCTTTATATCCACCAGCGCCATGGCTTTAGGGTCATCGCTGCCACGCTCTAAATAATACAATCCACTCGCCGCCACCGAAACGATCAATTGATTTTCATCGTCTTCAACCGTTACAGGACTAGCATCAACATTAGGCAAATCAACATCAACCCCCTGATTAAGCATTGGTGCAGTCACCATAAAAATAATCAGCAATACCAACATTACATCGATATAAGGTACGACATTAATTTCAGCCATTGGCTTACGTTTAGCGCCTCCTGGAGAAGCGAGAGGTGATGCTCCTGGCATTATTCGCTACCTTTATTTTGTTTTTTCATACGGTGAGTTTGACGATATAAAATCGAAGAAAATTCTTCACCAAACGTTTGCATACCGGTGACTAACTGATCCACCCTAGTCGCAAAACGGTTATAAAAAATCACCGCAGGAATGGCTGCGAGTAGCCCCATGGCTGTTGCAATCAAAGCCTCTGAAATACCTGGGGCAACAGATGCAATCGTAGCGGACTTCATAACGGCTAAGCCTTGAAATGAGTGCATAATCCCCCAAACCGTACCAAACAAACCGATATAAGGACTGGTTGAACCCACGGTCGCCAAAAACGAAAGATGATTTTCTAATATTTCTGTTTCACGGCTAATCGCGATGCGCATTGCTCTGTGCGTACCTTCCATGATGGTTTCTGGTTCGTCGGGAGCTTGCTGACGAATTTTTCCAAATTCTTTTAAACCACTGGTAAAAACATTTTCTACCCCTCTTGGCTCTGGGTTTTGCTGGCACTCTTTATAGAGCTGATTGAAATCGATGCCCGACCAGAAACGCTCTTCAAATTCATTGAGCTGATCTCGCGTTGCCGCTAATAAACGCCAGCGCTGTACTATAACAACCCAAGAAGCAATGGATGCAAGTACTAACAGCAACATTACCAGCTGTACAACAAAACTGGCGTTGGCAATTAACGAAATAATCGACATGGATTGTTCAATAGATGCTTGTTCCACAATATTCCCCTAAACCTTTATTTCTATGTGAGTTTCAAAACTCTAAAAAGTTGTTAAATTTTCTATTTTTATACACCCGCGATTTTAAAATTCAATTCATACGCGGGTATTCTAAATAATGATACTTACTGATTTTTTTACTGATCCGTTGTCGGTTCTGGCAAACCAAAGTGGCGATAAGCCGACTTAGTAGCGATGCGCCCTCTGGATGTTCGCATCATAAACCCTTGCTGAATCAAATACGGTTCTAAGACATCTTCAATGGTATCTCGTTCCTCACTAATCGCCGCCGCTAAACTGTCAACACCAACAGGACCACCATCAAACTTTTCTAATAAGGCCAACAGTAAACGTCTATCCATATGGTCAAAACCTTGGCTATCAACATTCAACATATTTAAGGCGGCGTCGGCACTGGCTTTGGTAATTTTGCCATCGCCTTTCACTTGCGCATAATCTCGCACGCGTCGCAATAAGCGGTTAGCAATTCGTGGCGTACCTCGAGAGCGAAGAGCAATCTCTGCTGCGCCTTCCAAATCAGACTCAAGCCCCATTAAACGAGCAGAGCGAGAAACGATGTGAGATAAATCGGCCACATTATAAAACTCTAAGCGTTGAACGATGCCGAATCGATCACGTAATGGCGAGGTTAATAGCCCTGCTCTTGTTGTCGCCCCTACCAATGTAAAAGCAGGTAGGTCGAGTTTTATGGAACGTGCGGCGGGGCCTTCGCCCACCATGATATCCAGCTGATAATCTTCCATCGCCGGATAAAGCACCTCTTCTACCGCCGGACTTAAGCGATGAATTTCATCAATAAATAATACATCACCCTCTTCCAGATTGGTCAGCATCGCGGCCAAATCACCCGCTTTTTCTAATACCGGTCCGGATGTACTTTTAATATCGGAGTTCATTTCATGAGCGATAATATTCGCTAACGTGGTTTTCCCCAAACCAGGAGGGCCAAAGACCAAGGTATGATCTAAAGCTTCTTCACGAGCACGAGCGGCACCGATGAAAATCTCCATCTGTTCCCTGACCGCTGGCTGACCTTCGTAATCTGCGAGTGTATCAGGACGAATCGCTCGGTCTTGTTTATCTTCGCGCTTTGGTGATAAATCATGCCCCATCGGGGTGGCGCTTACAAAACGATCACTTTCGATCATACAATTTCCGTTTACTCTTTTGTTTGCTATGTCGATTTATTATTAAATAATGTTTTTAAATATAGGGTTACATCATGCCTTTTAAAGCACGACGAATCATTTCTTCTGAACTGTTTATTTCTGCCGGCATTTTACTGAGCATTTTCGCGGCTTCTTGTGGTTTGTAGCCTAATGAAATTAACGCAGATTCAGCGTCAGCCAATAAGTAATTACGGCTATCCGTTTCAGTTTGTTCAACCGCCGCCCATAATGGTGCCTGAGTCTGCCATTCTTTCAACCTATCTTGCATTTCAACAATGAGACGCTCAGCGGTTTTCTTACCCACCCCAGGCAGTTTTGTTAACGCAGTGACTTCGTGATTTTGGATGCAGCGAGCAAATGTATCAGCATCCATACTCGAAAGAATACCCAGTGCTAACTTAGGACCAACACCACTGACTTTGATCAAGGTACGAAACATCGTACGCTGCATCTTGTCGCTAAAACCGTACAATAATTGAGCATCTTCTCTGACAACAAAGTGAGTCAATAACGTGATATTACTGCCAACCTGACCAATGTCTAAAAAGCTCGATAAAGGTGCTTGAACCTCATAGCCCACACCATTGACATCAATGAGTAAATCTGGGGCTTGTTTCTCAAGCAAAACACCGCTTAAACGTCCGATCATGCGCTAATTTCTCGTACTAATATGAAAGACGTTAGACTAACAGCTATCGCTAACGCATGCGACCACGACTGAATTTTCGAGCCCCCACATTGGCTAATAAACTGGCTGAGGTATGTGCATGAGTAATGGCAATTGCCAAGGCATCGGCGGCATCTTCTTGAGGCTTTCCTGGCAGTTTCAACAATAGCTGAACCATGTGTTGGACTTGTTCTTTTTCAGCACTGCCTTTGCCAGCGACCGCTTGCTTCACAGAACGGGCAGCGTATTCAGAAACCGGAAGATTATGCTGAACGGCAGCAACGATTGCGACGCCTCTCGCTTGGCCTAGTTTTAAAGCAGAGTCTGCATTTTTTCCCATGAAGACCTGTTCGATGGCGAACTGCTGTGGGCAATACGTTTCAATAATTTCGTTAATACCTGCGAACACCTGCCCCAAACGTAGTGGCAACTCTTTTTCGGTAATACGAATACAACCACTCGCAATGTATTCTATTTTTTGACCAACAGCATTGATTACACCATAACCAGTAATGCGTGAACCCGGGTCTATGCCTAAAATAATCGCCATATAGTATGTCTTAACGTAAGTAGATTGGCCTATTCTAAACCGTCATTGGCCTTTCACATAACGCTTACGCATAAACATAGGTATTAATAGAGCAATCACTAATGACTGATTTTTAGTCGAGCAAACTCCTCCTCCAAACTATCACCGACCTGCTGACGCCCCACATGAGCTAAATATCCCATTAAGCTTTTCAATAATACCTCTGCTTGTATTTTTGCCTCTTGACGAAAGTTTAGCGGTTCCGATGCATCAACCATCATTGATAACATATTAAAATGCGCATCCGATAAAACACGCTCCCACTGTGGCTGCTTCTGATAGGTATTAAGAGCATGCGCAAGATTCATACTCGCCAGCGTATAATATTTCATAAAGGTTGATCGATATTTATTAATAGCTAAGCCCGTCGTGGCAAGATCTAATGCTTTCTCAAATTGCAATATTGCATTTTTATAGTCCCCTTGATTAAAGAATTCACTGCCCGAACACGTGGCCAATTCCCAATCAGCTAATACACCCTGTAAGTATTTTTCAGATTTTACTTTTTTACCCATGAAAAATTTAAGCATAATAATAACCCCTTTTAAATGAGAATAATTATCATTCAAGCATTAAGTTGAAGATTTTGCAACCGACTTTGAGGGAAATCAGCCACATCGATAAAAATTTAATAAAATCAGCCACATCAATAGCATTGGTCTAAACTTTCATCATGGTCACAATGAATAGGATGATCATGAACGACATCTGCAATATTTATAACGGCTCATACGGAGTGTACGAGTGCAGAACCAAGAATTACAGAAGCAATATCTACAGCAAATTCCTGACTTATTATCAGAGCTGGAAAAGGCAGCGGAGCATTGGAAAAGCGCCCCCAGCCGCGAGACCTTTGACCTACTATTTACCAAGGTTCTAAACATCAGTGGTAGTGCTGATATGTTTGGCCAAGTTGCTATTGGTGCTGTGGCAAAATCTCTTCAGACCGCTATGTCTCAGTTTTTTAAATCGCATGAACTACCCAGTGCTGAAGCCAATAACAATATTGCAGGCATCACCAAGCAACTGATCAGTATGATGATGCAGCCTAATGGAGGGCAGAATACACAGATTCGCGAAGTGTTATTCAAACCCAAAGTATTTGATAATGCATTAATGCATATATTACTGATCGAAGAAGATACTCGCTTAGCACAAAATATTGCACAAAAGCTCACCAGCACCAACTTTGAAATTAGTGTGATTAGCAGCATTGCTGAACTTGTCCCTAGCTTAAAAGCAAATACCTGCTGCATCATTGCTAACCTGGATAATTTAGATCATAAAGAACTCGCATTATTAGAAAATATTGAAGAGGTACGCTCGGCTTTATCGCTCATTTTTATCTCTAAGGACAACAGTATTGATGCACGCTTAAAAGCGGTTCAAGCGGGAGGGCAATCTTTCATCGTCAGACCGATCGACTACACATTGCTATTGCAAGCAATTGATACACTGACTGAACGTCAATTGGTAGAAAAGTTTCGTGTATTAATCATCGATGATCAAAAATCACTATCAGATTATTATGCCAGTATTTTAGAAGATGCAGGCTTTCAGGTAATGACGGTTAATGACCCTCAGCAAGAATTAATGCCCGCACTCACTGACTTCGTTCCAGACCTTATTTTATTAGATCTCTATATGCCGTATTGTAACGGCCAAGATCTTGCGGGCATTATTCGTCAAATGGATAACTTGTTAAGTGTGCCCATCATTTTCCTATCGGCCGAGGCCAGTACGGATTTACAGTTACGTGCAATGTCAACCGGGGCCGATGCGTTTTTAACCAAACCTGTATCATCTGATGATTTACTATTAACCGTTCAGTCACGGATTAAACGTGGTCGCGCGCTTAATGATCTTGTGACCAAAGATCACCTTTCCGGCTTACTCAATCGACGCGAGAGCATCCGGCGTTTAGATGAGGAGATATCACGTAGCCGACGCGCGGGAACTCAACTGACGGTAGCAATGTTAGACCTTGATCACTTTAAAAAGATTAACGATTGTGAAGGGCATGCGATTGGTGATTGGGTAATTAAATTTTTTGCCCGCAGCATGCAAAAGGTATTTCGCGAAAGCGATATTATAGGTCGATACGGCGGAGAAGAGTTTTTAGTGATTTTTCCAAGTACCGAATCCGATACCGCGCAACTCGCCTGCAAACGGTTAAAAAAATACATTAAAGATAACGAATCTGATTTGCCAATCCCTTTCACTTATAGTGGCGGCTTGGCATTGCTTGGCGACGAAGATAGCAGCCACAGTATTTTAGAACGAGCCGATATTGCGCTGTACAAAGCAAAAGAAAAAGGCCGCAATAAAGTAATTACGGCCACTGATAATAAAGCCCTTTAATGGCACGCCATTCTATTAAATAGAATGGCGTCATTACAGAAAAAGCTATTCAGTATAAAATGAGAATTGATCGTCTTTTACGCCAGCAACAATTTTATCCCCAGAAATAAACTCTCCAGCCAAAATGGCTTGCGCAAGAGGGTTTTCAATCCACTGCTGAATGGCGCGTTTCAGAGGACGAGCACCAAATACGGGGTCGTAACCTAGCTCAACTAACTTAGTCTTCGCTTCAGCCGTTAAGACCAAAGATAGCTCCCGCTCCGCTAAACGTTTCGACAGCTGCTCTAATTGAATATCGGCAATACCCGCAATTTGATCTTTAAGTAATGGATGAAAAACCACTGATTCATCAATACGGTTAATAAATTCAGGTCGGAAATGCGACCCTACAATTTCCATTACCGCCTCACGCATCGCATCGTAGTTCTTATCGAGATCACTGCTATCGGCGCCTAATGCCATGGTTTGAATAACATCCGAACCAAGGTTTGAAGTCATTACCAATACTGTATTTTTAAAATCAACACGGCGGCCTTGGCCATCGGTTAGCTGCCCATCATCCAATACTTGTAACAAAATATTGAAAACATCAGGGTGCGCTTTCTCGACTTCATCTAACAAAATAACGGAATACGGTTTGCGACGTACAGCCTCGGTTAAATGACCACCTTCTTCATAACCCACATAGCCTGGAGGCGCACCTATTAAACGTGCAACCGAATGTTTCTCCATGTACTCCGACATATCAATGCGGATCATGGCATCGTCACTGTCGAATAAAAAGTTAGCTAACGCTTTACACAGCTCTGTTTTACCGACCCCCGTTGGGCCTAAAAATAGGAACGAACCATTAGGGCGATTCGGATCACTTAACCCTGCACGAGAACGACGTACGGCATTAGAGACTGCAGCAATCGCCTGCTCTTGACCGACGACTTGATGGTGTAACTCTTCTTCCATGCGCAATAATTTTTCACGCTCGCCTTCCAGCATCTTAGTAACAGGAACCCCTGTCCACCTCGAAACAACTTCTGCAATTTCTTCTTCGGTTACTTTATTACGCAGCAATTTAAATTCATGGCCACCTTGCGCTTCCGCTTCATCCGCCGAGCTTAGCTTTTTCTCTAACTCTGGGATAATGCCATACTGCAATTCAGACATTCTTTGTAAATCACCTGCACGACGAGCCGCTTCTAAATTGGCTTTCTCTGTCTCTAGCGCTTCTTTAATTTCAGAAGCCCCTTCTAATAAAGCTTTTTCATGCTTCCAGACCTCTTCCAACTCTAAATAAGCACGACCCGCCTTATTAATTTCTTCGTTTAGATCACTCAAGCGCTTTTGCGAAGCATCATCTGTTTCTTTGCGCAGCGCTTCACGCTCCATTTTTAATTGAATCAAACGCCGCTCAAGCTTATCCATCTCTTGCGGTTTAGAATCAATTTCCATACGAATAACAGACGCCGCTTCATCGATTAAATCAATCGCTTTATCCGGCAACTGGCGATCTGGAATATAACGTGTCGACAGCTTAGCGGCCGCGATAATTGCACTGTCTGTAATTTGCACGCCGTGATGCACTTCGTAGCGTTCTTTTAAACCACGCAATATCGCAACGGTATCTTCCTCGTTAGGCTCATCCACTATGATTTTTTGGAAACGACGCTCTAACGCAGCATCTTTTTCAATAAATTCACGATATTCATCTAACGTCGTCGCGCCAACACAATGAAGTTCACCACGGGCTAACGCAGGCTTTAACATATTCCCTGCGTCCATGGCACCATCACCTTTACCTGCACCTACCATGGTATGAAGTTCATCGATGAAAAGAATGATTTGACCTTCATCTTTGGCTACATCTTTTAATACAGACTTCAAACGCTCTTCAAATTCACCGCGAAATTTTGCCCCCGCAATCAACGCGCCCATGTCCAAAGAAAGAATGCGTTTATTCTTCAAACCTTCTGGCACTTCGCCATTAATAATACGCTGCGCTAACCCCTCAACAACCGCAGTTTTACCCACACCAGGTGCGCCGATTAATACCGGATTATTTTTTGTGCGACGCTGTAATACCTGAATGGTACGGCGAATTTCATCGTCACGTCCAATCACCGGATCAAGCTTGTTTTGCTCAGCCCGCTCGGTTAAATCAATACAGTATTTATCTAATGACTGGCGATTATCTTCTGCATTAGCGTCGTTCACTTGCTCTCCTCCACGGATCTCATCAATGGCTTTATCTAACGTCTTTTTATCAAGACCTTGCTGCTTTAATAATTTACCAACCGCACCGCGTTCTTCTAATGCAACAACGATAAACAATTCACTGGAAACAAACTGATCTCCGCGTTTTTGCGCTTCTTTATCAATAAGGTTCAATAAACGCCCTAGCTCTGGCGCTATTTGTATATTGCCATCTGGACTCGCGACCTTAGGTTGGTCGGATAATATGGTATTCAGTTCTTGTTCAAAGCCTGGCACTTGAATACCCGCTTTACGCAACAAAGTACGCACTGAACTGTTCGTTTGCTGTAATAGCGCAAGCAATAAATGCACGCTATCAATTTGATTGTGGTCATTACCCAAAGCAATGCTTTGCGCTTCACTTAAGGCATTTTGTAGACTGGTAGTTAATCGATCCATTCTCATCAAGGTGACTCCTAAATAACGATTACAAGAAGAATAGAAATAAATTCTTTGTTCTGCATTAGAAATGGAGATGAATTATTATTTTTCAAGCTTTTAATATTTGATATGAATCAATTTCATGTTCAATCGCCATTAATTGCCCTTTTTACATGAGCTAGCCTCGATACTAAAAAAGTACTGCACCGATATAAGCCCTCTAAATCATGCATAAAGCAAAGCTTGGCTCAGAGTGTCGTAGCATTTATGCCATTTTGTAATAAAGTGTAACTATCTTAGTGATACGTTTGTTCCAATTAATCCCGCCATTCTGTACGGACGGTCATATTGAACATTCACATTAATAAGAGCGACCTACCGTCAGCAAAAGTAGTTGCCAAAGAGCAACGCTTTTGAAGAGTCGTCCAATAAAACAGCGATGTTTCAATGAAATACGCAAAGGATAATTACATGATGTTCAACCGTATTAAAGTAGGATTTATCTTTTTGATAATCATGGCGAGTCATGCCACTTGGGCCAATACAGGCCGTGCTTCATTGCCTGGAGATGTCGCTTCAGGTGCCATCAATCCCATCACTGTTCAAGCCATCAGCGGTGAGTCAGAAGGTAATAAATTCTTATCCTTAACTGCCAATATTCTTGATACCATCGAAAACACAATAAGCACAACCATTACCGATGTCACAGCGCCTTTTGAAGAATGGAGTTATAGCCGAGGGATCGGTCATTTACCCAGCAGTTGCAGCACAGGCTATAGTGCAAGCGCTGGTATGTGTGCACAAGACTGCCCCGCTGGATTTGACTCGGTCGCTGGGGTTTGCTGGCAACAATGCCCCGAAGGCTATTTAAATGGTGGGGCATTTTGTACTCAGTGGGGCTGGTTACCTCAAACCATAACCAAACAGTCTTGGGTTCAGCCAAGGGTTGGCATGCGCTGTGAAGCCGATATGCAAAATGAAGCAGGCTTATGCTATCAGCCTTGTGCTGAAACCTTTACGGGAGTTGGGCCACTGTGTTTTGGTCAATTTGGTGGAGTGGCCGACCAACACCAAATTCTTGATCAAGCGCAGTCTCAACAAGCTGCAGCGATGGCCACGTCCAGCCAAGGCGGAATCATTATTGGTGACCATCAAGTACCCAAATTAAAAACGGATATGTCTTTTACCCCAATTATTTGTGGGTTAGATGCCATTGACGGAGCATTCGGCTTACCCATTCCTGATCCTATCAACATCGGAGGCAGTATTGTGAATGCAGCAGGCGATGGCATTGTTGGCGCTGTCTCCGATAGCATCGCACAGGAGACTAATAGTGCTTGGTTTATTCCGTCATTATCACAAACCGTATTATTCGATTTTTCAGCGGCGACTCACTGTGAAGATGATGGCACTATTGCCAAAGCTTCGCTTAACTTTAAGCCCAGCATCACCGTTCAAGCGAGTACACGCATGTTTGATACGGCACTGCACAGTTTGAGTGGCGTAGATGTTGGCATTATGCAGGTATCTTTATACGAGCTTATTCCTTTTCGTATTTATGGCACCGTTGGTACAACATTAGGCACCGATACAACCCTTAGCTCAATCGTTGATCGCACTCAGCCACCGGTGATTATCAATGGTCGCCAGCATGCGAATGCAACCCATCTAAAGGTGACGCCATCAATGGATTTTTGGTTGTCATCGCAAGCCTATATTCGCATCACCAGTTTTTTAAGTTTCATTCCTGATTTACTGCAAGTTGGGGCAGAGTTTAAATTATGGGTGATGGAACTGATAATGCCTTATTCTTTAGAGGAAGGCATTCATACCGTAGCTGGAGTGAGTGAAGTTTACAAAAACGAATCATTACAAACCAATATCGAAGCCGGTCGAGGCTTTGTAAATACATTTCTCAAAGTGCTTGGTTTTGATGTGAATGCGTTTGGTGACGAAGCAGATATACATTGGCAAGGCACTCGCCATCACTCAATAAATTTCTCCACAACTGAATCGACCCCCATTAGCATGGAGTGATATCTAAGCATTCAATAATATCAATCAATACATTACTAAAATACGATCACTAAAATACGGTCAGCTACGGCTAAACATGTTTTAGTGATCTCAACGGTTCTTATAATAAAATTCATGAAAATTATTAAACGCTTATCCCTGTTTTTTCTTTTGCTGATATTAATAAGCGCAGGAATTTTATATTTATACATTCAATCGCTGCCTACGGCACCACCAGATTTTGTCAATCACGCGGACCTCAATAATAAACCTGCAAAAACTTTTAGTTGCACGAACCAAGCCGCCTTTAATTATGCTTACCGGGTTGAAGTGAATATTGAATCCATTTTAAATGATAAAACGGTTTATCAATCAACATTGAATTTCAATACCCAGCTTACTCAAGCTAACGATGCCATTATTAAAGGCATCGCTAGCGACATTTTGATTAACGAAGGGCAAGGCAATATCGACATCAAAAATGTTTATTACCTGAGTCGCGTTGAATCACAACCTTTTGCCGTATTTACCGCATTTAATGACTTAGGACTTACCGAAAAGCACCCTATGAAAATTCTTGCGCAACTCTTAAAAGCCCTTTCAATAGGAAATCAAGGCAACAAATATCACTTTGCGTATGACTCTCTGCAAAGGACATATACCTATCACCATGCAAATAATATTGTTAACCGTAAGGCGAGCATTACGACGGCTAATATCAATCAGCTGGCTTCCAGCCTGCACCATAGCAGCAATAACTATAACGGCAGTAATAGCTGGCATGTGGTACTTGATAATGATTGCATGCCAAGCTCTCTGTATTCAAAAGAATACAAAGGTATTTCCGCTGCCGGTTATCGTGGATCAATCAATTTCACAATTACCGCTGAGAAAATAGCGCCGTATGTCGATTTGACTCACGTCGACATACATCCGTTTTCAAATACACACAATACTTGGAATATTAAATCGGTTTCTTCTTCGGCATTCGAAAAAGTCATTAAAAATGAGGCTGAGCTTTGGTCAATTTTGGCAGATTTTTCCGAAAGTAAAAACAGTGCAAAGTTAATCAAAGCGGCTGACTATTTAATTGACCACATCGATTCAAACGACTTAGCAGAAAAAATTCTCAGTGATGAAATCGGCGATACAAGCAAACGAGCGCTAGCATTTTCATTAAGCTTAAGTGCCCATGACAATGTCGAAGATTACCTTATAGAAACATTATTAAATTTATCAAAAAGTAACCATAACGATATCGATAGTGATTTACAAAAAGTTCGTTTAATGGTCGCGCTATCAGGTAATGGCAAAGTCTCTGAACAAGGTTTTCAAATGCTGGCTAACTTGGCGGAAGATGCTAATGAAAGCAATAATGTGCGAAATAATGCTCTCATTAACTTAGGCTCAACATTACAGCAATTAAAAAACCAAGGGCAAGATTCAGCCAGGCTTCAAAATCAATTAGTATCGTCACTCAGTAAAGCCATCGCGGGAGATAATGCTTCTTCCGCGATTCTCGCCGCGGGTAATGCGAAGCTGAGTGACTTAAATGCACAAATTGCAGCGAAACTTAGCTCAAGCAATAATAAAGAGCGTTACGCCGCGGCCAGCATTCTGGCTAGAAACCCTGATTACAATGATGACCTGCTGCTGCATTTATCCAATGAACCCTCCGATTTAGTAAATTATGCCATTCTCACTAATTTAGATTCATCAAGTTTAAGCAACCAGCAAAAAGACAGACTACGAGAGATTGCTCATTATTCGCATGTCGATATCGCCAAGGTAATTCATCAGCTGGTTAAATAGCGGATTCATTAGATGCGACTATACTTGATTAAATACACATTTAGTCTTAGTAGGACCCACATGAAATCTTCTTCTCTTCGCATTAAATTAATGGTCGCAAGCCTAATCATGCTTTTAGCAATGGCGCTGGTTTTGAGCATTAATGTTAATCGAGCATTAAGCAATTCTGGTGAAGCACTTAGCCAACGTACAAAATCTGATTTGAAAGACGCTGTCTATGAGCAACTAAAAGCAGAATCTGCAGGCTATGGCGCCAAAGTCGCAGCCTATATTAATTCGGCCTACCAAACCCCTTTAGGAGTAGCCTCTAGTCTTGAATACAGCATCAATTCAGAGCAGGTATCTCTTAGTCGAGGCCAAATAAACATGTTACTCAAGGCGCAACTGGCGGCTAACCCACGCATAAGCTCGATATATACTCAGTTTGAAGCCAACGGATACGATAATAATGACATTGCCTATCAAGACAGTGATGCAGCTTATAATGCGATGAAATCAGGTTCATTAGAAATTTATTGGGTGCGAGACCGAGATAAAAATCTGGTCCAATATCGTGTCGAAAACGCTCAAGAGAAATACTTAGATAACCTTAATGAATTTGGCATCCGTGAAGCAGAATGGTTTTTATGCTCGAAAGAGACTAAAAAGCCTTGCGCAATGGAACCATATTTAGACGAAATTGAAGAAGGCTATCAAGAGTTAATGACCAGTCTAATCGTGCCAGTATTGGTTAATAATCAATTTAGAGGTGTGGTTGGGGTCGATGTGAATTTGCCCAATTTCCAAAAATTAACAGAAAAATTAAGCCAATCACTTTTTTCAGGTGCCGCAAAAGTAACGCTATTAAGCGAAAAAGGCCTAATTGTAGGCAGCAGTCATTACAGCGCCAAAACATCAAGACCACTCAAAGAAATACTGCCTGAGCGTGCCAGTTCCTACTTAGCGCTATCCGATGATAATAACTTATTAGAAACAGACAGTGATTTTGTCATCAGCAAAAGTATCGATATAAGTGCATCCAATAATCATTGGAAATTCATTATTGAATTGCCAAAAGATATTGCTTTAGCACGAGCTAAAGCCCTTGTCAGCGAACTCGAAGACAGCTTCGCCAGTATTAATACTCAACAAGTATTATTGGCTCTGGTAGTAACTGTATTAGCGAGTCTAATCATGGCTTGGATTATAAAATCCATCGTTCAACCTCTTTATGAGCTGCGTAATAGAATCGATAATCTTGCAAGTGCTGATGGTGATTTAACGCAGCAGCTAAAACTCAATACTCACGCGGAACTGATTGCCCTAGGCGCTGGTTTTAACCTGTTCTTGCAGAAACTGCGAGATATGATTAACGAACTGAAGAATGTCAGTAATGAAGTACGCGAATCATCGGCCACCAGCGACAAAATTAGCCGCAATACCAATCACCAAACTAGCCAGCAACAAATGGAGATATCCAGTGTTGTTACCGCCACGAATGAGATGTCTGCAACCTCACACGAAGTAGCACGCCTCGCTCAATCCACCGCCGACGACGCTAAAAAATCCCAAGAGATCATTCAAAGATCACAATCCGCATTATCCATAGCGGTACAGGGGGTCAAAAACTTATCGACAGATATGGGCAATGCTAGTGAGTCGATTACTCAAGTTGCCGCTCGCAGCGAGGAAATCACACGGATTATCGATGTTATTAAAGCCATTGCCGAGCAAACCAACTTACTCGCGTTGAACGCCGCGATCGAAGCGGCTAGAGCCGGTGAACAAGGCCGAGGGTTTGCCGTCGTTGCAGATGAGGTGCGTACGCTTGCCTCAAAAACGCAAAATTCAACCGATGAAATTAACTCTATGATTCAAAGCTTACAGCAAGAAGTCACTAAGGCTGTTGGAATCATTGATAATAGCAGCAGCAAAGCCGCAGAAAGTGTTGAACAGACGAATTTAGCCTTTACTTCACTGAATGAAGTGGTCGCAACCACCGATTCTATTAACGACAATGCTGATCAGGTTGCCGCCGCCGCAGAGGAACAAAGCCAAGTTGCAGAAGAGATTAATAAAAACCTAACGATTATCGGAGATGCCGCCGATACATTAGCCGAATTATCCCAGCAGTCTGAAGAAAGTAATCAGCATTTGATTAAGCAAGTCGATTCTCTGGATCAACAGTTAGGAAAACTGCATACCTAAAGCACAAGTGCTGACTCGCCATCAACAAACTTGTTGAATAACTCACATTATTTATTGCAGATTTATTGTGAGTTATTACAAGATTGTTATCATGAGAGTTTTGAGTGGTCTTATGCAGTACATAGCGGCAAGTTGCCAACAGCTGAATCAGTTTTATAAGCTTAATAAAGATAAGGCCAGAGCGAAACCACAAGATTCAATGTACGTCGCAATTAATAGTAACGGCGAAACCTGTGCTGCTTTAAGACTATTAGAATATGATACGTTTTTATTTTTGCGCAGCGTATTAACGACAGAAAAACATCGAGGCCAAGGCGTAGCCAATAATCTTATTCGCTACGCCCTTCAGCAACACCCTTCTACTATCTATACTCTTCCTACCCCACTGGCCATTTCTCTGTACCAGCGTTTGGGTTTTGTGACCGTGGCCAAAGCAGAAATACCTCAGCCATTATTAACGCTCTATAGACGATTTAGGCAAGGTAATGATGGCACTAGAGTCATGGTGATTAATTCTGTAGTCGGGTAAGATGCGCTATCTTTGATTCTTTAGTGAATCCTTACATTGATCCACCCTAATATTATCAACCAACATTGCACCTGTTCGATAAGTAGGGCCTAACATCTTAATAAAAATAAGGCTTATATTATGTCTAAACCAAACCGATTAACGACCGTTGTGAATACTTTTCAGAAAATGCCCTCTCCGATTCGCACCTTTGCGCTCTCAAAGGCGATGGGAAAGGTCATTAAATACGTTGGGACGTCAGGTCTACGCTTTGAAAAATTAACGCCGAATGAATGCATTGTCGTCATCCCTAATCGTAAAAAGGTTCAAAACCATATTGGCAGTGTGCATGCCGCCGCAATGGGTTTATTGGCAGAAACCGCCACGGGATTTATGACAGGGCTTACCGTTCCAGATAATCGCATTATCGTTATCAAGTCGATGCACTTAGAATATTTAAAGCAAGCCAAAGGCGATATGACAGCCGTTGCTACTTTTAGTGATGAGCAAGTAGAGTTCATTAAAAATAATGAAAAAGCCGATATCAATGTTCCTGTCGTCATTACCGATGAAAAAGGTGTTGAAACGGTAAAAGCTACAATGATTTGGGCATGGACACCAAAACGTAAGTCTTAACCCAAAATGAATCGCTTAGATATGATTTTATAAGAAAAAGCTCAAATTCACATATCACAAGCCAATTTAAAGCCTAATCGCCTAGAATTGGCCAAATAACACTCTAATTTGAGCGAATAAAAACAGATTAAATCAAACTCATATTTATCAGTTTTTTGCTACTATTTATGTATTGTTTTTAGCCCGCCTGGGCTAAAGTTTAATTTATGCATTTTTTTACCAACTCAGTCTATTAACTGAGAGTTCACTAGGGTAGAATTCGCGCGTTTTTCATCCGACGGAGGAGTTATGGAACTTCTAGCCGAACAAGGGCATATTTTTATCGCCCTAGCGTGTATTTTTGGTTTATTCATGGCATGGGGTATTGGTGCCAATGATGTTGCAAATGCAATGGGGACCTCTGTAGGCTCCAAAGCAATCACAATCAAACAAGCTATCTTGATTGCTATTGTGTTTGAATTTGCCGGTGCCTTCCTCGCAGGTGGCGAAGTAACCGCGACCATTCGAAAAGGCATTATCGATCCCTCCGCTCTTGCCAGCTCTCCCGAACTCCTCGTCTTTGGTATGCTAGCGTCTTTATTAGCCGCGGGGATCTGGTTATTGGTTGCCTCGATTAAAGGCTGGCCAGTTTCAACCACTCATTCCATCGTAGGTGCCATCGTTGGTTTTGCCGCCGTCGGTATCGGTATAGAAGCCGTTGCTTGGGGCAAAGTAGGCACCATCGCGGCTAGTTGGATTATTTCTCCCATGCTAGCGGGTAGTATTGCTTTTATCTTGTATAAAACAGTCCAGCACTGGATTCATGATACTGAAAACCCCTTCGAGCAATCTAAGAAAGTCGTTCCTTTTTATATTTTCTTAGTGGGCTTTATTATTTCTATGGTTACCTTAGTTAAGGGCCTAAAGCACATTGGTTTAGACATCGATTTTCAGCAGTCAATATGGTTATCGATTGCCGCAGGCATCGTGATTACCTTCATCGGCATCTTCTTTGTTAATCGTGTTCATGCCGACCCTGAAACGAATGATGAAGTTCATTTCGCCAACGTAGAAAAAGTCTTTGCCGTATTAATGGTATTCACAGCTTGTGCCATGGCCTTTGCCCACGGTTCTAACGATGTTGCTAATGCGATTGGTCCTCTAGCCGCAATCTACAGTGTTGTTAGCAGCGCAGGTGAAATTGCCGCTAAAGCAACGGTTCCTGCTTGGATCTTATTAATCGGTGGTCTTGGTATTGTTATTGGTCTTGTAACCTACGGTCACCGCGTAATTGCTACCGTTGGTACGGGTATTACGCAATTAACTCCTAGCAGAGGCTTTGCCGCAACCCTAGCAGCGGCGACAACGGTTGTTGTGGCGTCAGGTACAGGTTTACCAATTTCAACGACTCATACCTTAGTCGGCGCTATTCTAGGCGTTGGTTTGGCTGTCGGCAGAGAGTCATTAAATTACCGTCAAATTGGTGCAATTTTTATGTCCTGGTTAGTTACCCTACCCGCAGGCGCTGCACTTTCGATCTTCTTCTTCTTTATCTTCAAAGCAATTTGGGGATAAAACAGTAAGACATGTAAAAACCGGGCATTGCCCGGTTTTTTTTGCCTTTTATTTTTTCAGAGACGAACAAGCCTTATGGCGATTAAAGCGACCGTGATTAAATTAGATCTCACCATTAGTGATATGGATAGAGACTATTACCAGCAGCACAACCTGACGATGGCCCAGCACCCATCTGAAACGGAACAACGCTTAATTCTTCGTACCATTGCATTTACATTGTTTGCCTGTGAGGGATTGCAGTTTACCAAGGGGCTAAGCGAAGATAGCGAGCCTGATTTGTGGCAGAAAAATTTAATCGATGATGTCGAGCTATGGATTGATCTTGGCCAGCCTGATGAAAAACGCATCCGTAAAGCCTGTCACAAGGCCAAGAAGGTAATCATTCTGAGTTATGGTGATAATGCTGCAGGAATGTGGTGGAAGAGCGTAGAGAACAAGGCAAAAGGCTTTAAGAACCTTTCCGTCTTTCACATCAGTACGGAACAATACAATACTCTTAACCAATTAATGCAGCGCCACTTAGTGCTTAATGCCAGCATTCAAGATGCTGAACTGTGGCTGAGTGATGACCAACACAGCTTGCATATCACACCACAACAGTGGCTTTAGGCTTCAATGCCATCCATTCTATTACGAAACTAGTCGGCGAGACTTAGATCAAGCTCGCCGTTGCTCATAATAATTCGATAACAGACTTGATTACGACCACCCGCTTTCGCTTTATACAAATGCTCGTCAGCGACGGCGTATAAGTTTTCTAAATCATAGCCATCAGATCCGTACTCGGATGCACCAATACTTATACTTAAAGGAATGACCTTCTCAGCTTTCGTATAAGGCAAATCAGCGATGCTTTTGCGGATGGCCTCTGCCACAATGATTGCACGATTCAAGTCAGCTCCGGGTAATAGCACAGCAAACTCTTCTCCACCTAAACGGCAGGCTAAATCTGTTTTTCTTAAGCGATGGTTTATGGCGGCAGCAATATATTTTAAAACATCGTCTCCAACATCGTGTCCGTGGTTATCATTGACGTTTTTGAAGTGATCAATATCAAGCAATAGCAAAGATAAATCTGAATTATTACGGGCGGCATGATTTCTTTCTCGCTCAAATACATCTAGAAAACGAGCGCGATTAGCCAACGACGTCAAATTATCAGTAGTCGCAAGGTGCAGAAGCTTACGATGAACGCGTATCCGGCTAACTTCAGAAACATGAGCAAAAACCAGCACGGCACTAGAAGCCAGAACCAAATTGGTGATCTCAAGTGCTTCTATTGATCGTCGATCAGCCAATACATGAAGGACATAAATAACAAAAGCCGCGACATAAAAAGCAAAGACACCCACAAGCCTACCCAGCGCCCCAATAATAAATGCGACAATACGGGTATAACCAATATCCAAACAAAGGAAGTATCTGTTTCTCGATGCAAATTCAACGCGTATAAAAATAGAGAATAAAGCGGTAATAAGTATAAAAATGACAGTTTAAACTGATTTTTATACTGTTTAGAGAATGAAAAGAGTAATAAACAATAAACGGTGAATGATAATTCATAAAAAGCGAGATAATCTTCTTCAGGCCAGTTCAATAAGCTGAAAATAAGACTAAAAGCGGCGCTCATCAATAACAGCGCACGCAATACGCTTCGACGATAAGCATTACCATAAAATTGACTTTCGGCAACATCACTTTGACTGCGGTTAAACTGAAGATCATGATATTGCGGCGTATTCATATTGCGGGTAAACCTGCCTAATAAGTTATTAGCTAAGTTCACGAACCTAGCATTCCTTTATTGTTCTTATTTATTATTGTTCTTACTTATCCTGAAAAGCCAGTTCACATAATTAGTTCACATCATTAAACTTAGTATAGTTAACACAGCAATTTAATCATCTCTGCCCAGCAATACTTCCGCCTCTTCCGCCCACTGAAGCCAAGCTTGCTCACCCAAAATACCTCGGCGTAATGTCAAAAAAGGCAGTGCTAACGCATCCTTTTCAGTTCCTACCGGTAGCTGCTGATACTGATGCTGCAGCTCTAGCATGATTGCTAAGGCCTTATCGTGCTGATTTTTATGATTTTTAATTTCGCCTAACAGTACCGCTTTGTCTACTAAATGACCACCGTATAATTTAACCAGCAAGCTGTCATTTATCTTTTGTGGCTGTGAAGCACGGTTCAGCCACGCCAATAATTCTGCATGACCTGTTTTTGTCATCGAATAGACTTTGCGATCAGGCTTACCCTCTTGAGCATCAAGTTGGCAATTTATGAAGCCATCTTTATGCATAATTTTTAATTGCTGATAAATCTGCTGATGACTGGCTTGCCAGAAAAACCCTAATCGTTGCTTAAACCGCTTAAGCAAATCATAACCACTGCCTGGCTCAGTTTCTAGCAATACCATAATCGCGTGTTTTAAAGACACTAAACGCTCTCTACTCTGAATTCATTTTTTATCAGTATAACGTGTTTATGCAATTATTTGCATATCCCTAAATAAGGCGGTAATCTAAATTTCTTAATATGCAACAAATTGCATAACAATAATAATACGATACGTACAATATTGAGGTCATCATCAATGGCGAAGGTAAAAGTTAAAACGGGCAAACGCTTCCGCGCAAATCGCGTCGACACACATTACGATACCATCGTCATTGGTTCGGGTATGGGAGGCCTAGCCAATGCCGCTTTCTTATCACTACTGGGCCAAAAAGTATGTGTTTTAGAACAGCATTATACGGCTGGCGGTTATACCCATGCCTATGAGCGTGAAGGTTACGAATGGGATGTCGGCGTGCATTATGTGGGCGAAGTTCATAAACCTTCTACCCTGCGACGGGTATTCGATGTCATCAGCGAAGGTCGCTTAACGTGGGCTGCCATGGAAGATGAATACGACCGAGTGATTATTGGGAAAGACGAATACAGCTTTGTCGCTGGTCGCGATAATTTTTCCACGATGCTGAAAGAACGCTTCCCTGGTGAAGACATAGCCATTGATCAATACATCCAACTGATACGTGACATTAGTCGATACACCCCTAAATTCTTTGCTGGCCAAGGCATGCCTCGCTGGTTAGCAGGCTTGTACAATAAAATCCGCCCGATGCTAGTCCCTAAAGAATTTTTTAAAACGACCCGTGATGTTTTAGAAAGCTTAACCGCTAATCAAGAATTAATATCTGTTCTAACCGGGCAATGGGGAAATTATGGCCAAGCCCCCATCGATGCCGCTTTTTTAATGCATGCTTTAATCGCAAAACACTATCTGGCAGGCGGAGCTTACCCCGTCGGAGGCTCATCCGAAATTGCCCGTAGCATTATTCCGACCATTCAAAAAAATGGCGGTGAAGTATTTACTTACGCCGATGTTGCAGAAGTTCTCATCAAAGACAATAAGGCTTATGGCGTTCGCATGGCATGCGGTACAGAAATAAACGCCGATAACATCGTCAGTAATGCAGGTTTCTACAATACCGTTAAAAAGTTGTTACCGTCAGCGGTTCAAGCCCGCTTAGGCGTTGATTCGTGGTTGAAAAAAGTATCGCCTTCATCTGCGCACTTTTGCATTTATGCAGGTTTTAAGGGCACCACGGAAGAATTAGGCTTAAGCACCACCAATTTATGGATTTATCCTAGTGGCGATCATGATAATAATTTAAAAAACTATCAAGCCAATCCTAATGAAGAATTTCCTTTGGTCTATATTTCATTTCCGTCAGCAAAAGATCCTGATTGGGAAAATCGCTACCCCGGAAAATCAACCGTCGAAGTCGTCACACCCGCAAATATGGATTGGTTCAAGCAGTGGGATGAAAGCCAGTGGCAAAAACGCGGCGAAGATTATGAAGCCTTTAAAGCTCAGTTTGCTGAGCGTTTAATGGAAAAATTATTCGAACGCCATCCTCAGTTAAGAGACAAGCTCGACTATTTTGAACTATCAACGCCGCTTTCAACCAATTGGTATCAAAAGACCAGTGCAGGAGAAATGCTAGCACTCGACCATTACGTCGATCGTTTTAAACAACCTTTTTTGCACCCAATCACACCAGTTAAAAACCTGTACATGACAGGTTCAGATATTATGACCGCAGGGGTTGGTGGTGCATTGATGGCAGGAATGATGACAACCTGTGCCATGCAAGGACGTAAAGCAGGAGAGGTCGTTAAATTGATCAAGAATTACCAAGAGCCGAAATAATAATCTCCTCCACGGAAATGTCAGCAAACCGATCGAATGTTATTGCCACAGGTTATAGCCAGCGCCTAACCTGTGAGCAATATTGGACAAAGCCCTGATCAAATTTCTCTTTCATCATGTCTTCTTCCGGTTTTATTTGAAAAGCCGAAATATAACCAAAAAAGACAAGAGCGCCACCGAAGGCCAAAAACGAATCTAAAAAATCAGCCCATCCTAACAAAACCAATAACATGCCAAGATACATTGGATTACGGGTCAACTGGTAAACCCCAGAGGTAACCAAGCTTGATGTTCTTTCTGGGTGAATCGGATTAAGGGTTGTATGGCGCTGCTTAAATTCTTTAACCCCAGCAAGGGCAATAGCAGCTCCAGCAATCGCAAAGAGCAACGGCCATACAAGATTCTCAAGTATCGCAGCTTGTTGCAGAATGAATTCTAAATTTCTCTGTGATGCAATTACCGCAATCATTAGCGCAATGATCATCACAAACGGCGGTGGACATTTTAGTTCTAAATATTTCATATTCGATCACTCAGATTTTATTTTTTCAATATGGCGAATAATAAACTGCAGAGATTGGTTGCCCCGAAATTCATTAATATCTAATTGATACGCACAATGTATTTGCTGGCAAGAATGATCCAGCCATTCGTCAAGATCAATATTAAAAGCAATTGCATCAACACATACCGGACTGCCAATAACCCCCAGCGTTAGTTTAAGGTGGTTACTGCCGACAATACGCTGGTTAATAATATTAAAGCGTCCATCAAAGACGGGCTCAGGGAACATCTGACCCCAAGGTCCAGCGTATTTCAATATACCCGCAAGGTTTAAATTTAAATCTTGCGCCGTTAGCTCACCATCACTATAGATTACTTGATCTAATTGCTCTGTGGTTAATAACTCACTGCAAACTTGATCGAATAGTCGTTGAAATTCATCAAAATGAGACAATTTGATACTTAACCCTGCCGCCATAGCATGGCCACCAAATTTAGTGAGAATATCAGGACGACGCTTAGCCATCAGATCTAATGCATCCCGAATATGCAGCCCTGGAATGGAGCGAGCAGAGCCTTTTATTTCTTGCTCAGCCATCGATAAGTCTGTATCGGCATTGGCAAATGCAATAACAGGACGATGCACCTTATCTTTAATCCGAGAAGCCAAAATACCAATCACACCTTGATGCCACTGCGCATCATAAATGCACAACCCCCAAGGCAAGGCATTTACTTCAGTATCAGCCTGATGAATAGTTGCGACTAATGCCTGCGATTGCAGACCCATAATGGCTTGCTGCTGCATTTCTCGCTCAATATTTTTACGTTCTTCATTCAGACTATTGAGCTCTTCAGCATATTGCTGTGCTAGATCATCGTTATCAGTTAGAAGGCACTCAATTCCGGTTGCCATATCGTCCAAGCGCCCTGCCGCATTCAGTCTTGGGCCAATAGCAAAACCTAAATCACTGGCTACTAGATTGTGTGCTTGCTTACCCCCAACGTTTAGCAATGCACGAATGCCCGCGATGGATTTTCCTGCACGAATTCTTCTTAGACCTTGGTCAACAAAAATACGATTATTTTTATCTAACGGCACCACATCGGCAACAGAAGCCAACGCCAATAAATCAAGAAACTGAGCCATATTGGGCTCAACTTTATTGACAAACCAATCTCGTTTACGCAGCTCAGTACGCACAGCGGTCATGACATAAAAAATTACCGCGCAGCCACAAGCCGCTTTGGATGGAAACTCACACGCAGGTTGATTAGGATTAACAATGGCATCCGCTTCCGGCAACTCATCAGCGGCCAAATGATGATCAGTAACAATAACCGTCATACCTGCGTCTTTTGCGGCTTTAACGCCTGCGATCGACGAAATGCCATTATCCACGGTGATCAAAAGTTGTGGCTGCATGTGACGAGCCACTTCGACTATTTCAGGGGTTAGACCATAACCATATTCAAAACGGTTAGGAACCAGATAACAGGCCTCGTGAGCCCCGAACTGACGCAAAGCACGTATACCTAAAGCGGTACTGGTTGCCCCATCGGCATCAAAATCGCCCACAATAAGAATGCGCTGCTGAGCCATGATCGCATCAGCAATAAGACTGGCCGCTTTCTCGATATCGTGTAATTGATGAAACGGCAGCAAGCCGGATAATTCATACTGCAATTCTTCAGCTGATTGAATACCACGAGATTGATAAATAGAGGATAAAACAGGATGACAGTTTTCTGCTAAAGAAGCTGTCGCTTGAACGTAACGTTCAATTCTAACGGACATGAGTAAGCGCCTAGCCTATGAATAGCGCTAGTTTACTAGAAGTGCTAGCGATGCTACAAGGTAATGGCGCTCGCTTCTCGTGAGAAAAGAAAAACTAAAGCGCTTGTTTTTTCTGAATGAACTGGCTGTACTGCTTATGGACACGGTTTTTTTTCAACTGCTGCCCTTGTTGACGAGCTTTCAGATAATAATCATAACTCGACATAAGATCGTGATTTTTATCTTCAATTAATGTCATTACTTGCTGATCAGATGTATTTTGCAGTAACGTCTCAAATTCTGGCTGATCTGCCATGCTTGAAATACTGAAAAACAATACCATCGTCGTAAAGAGAATTCGTTTCATACTCACCTCTACACCTTGTATCTGCAGTCTTGCATATGCCACCAAAGATACGCTCTTTTTAGTGTCATATAAGTTTAAAAGAACTTACAGCATAGTTGAGGATTGAAGAAAAGAAAGTAAACAACGCACACTTTTTTGCAGGATACGCTAGTAATATTTTTGTCAGTTTTTTAATTGATTCGCAGCTGTCTACACTAGCCGAAGTGATAGCAAGGCATTCCTTTGCCTAGACTGCCATTCAGCATGCATTCACAATAAAACATGCCGATAAACCACTAAAATAAATTCTTAAATTTATCCTTCGCTTTTTTCTCTAATTCTTTTTTCTTCTGATCTTCAAAGGAAGACAATTCAGATTTCGCTAGTTCTTTTAGCGTATTTTGTTTATCCGTTAAAGAACCATTTTGAATATCAAGCGCTTTCAATTGCTGTTGATAATCTCCACCATAAGCTAATAATTTATCATTCAACTTACCTTTAAGCTGCTGCTCCAGCTCTTGCTGTTTTTCATCTATTCGCTGACTAAACGCATTATTGAGCTTGCGATCTAAGTCTGAACTGATTCCTACCTTAGGAGCGATTAAAGAACCTTCCGCACTTGCATCAATATCAAAACGATCAATTTTTTGTAAGGCTCGCACCAACTCTTTTGCTACCAAGGTTTTATCCTTGCTACTAAAAACAGCCTTAGAAAACTGTGCTTTACTGGTAGCATCAACATCACCGGCAACAATATCTGCTTCACCGGTTATATCCACCAAACTGCTGTTCAGTTTTAAGCCCATAGCACCGACGTTATAATCTGTTAAATTCACGCCTTTAATCTTCATCTGCAAGCTATCTTTACCTGGAGAAGAGCGGTGATCCAAGGTTCCATTAATATCCAGCGATTGTATATTATTTAAGTTTTTTCCAGTGGCGACTATACGAGTGGGTCTATTAATAACCGCTTGCTGATGCGTAATATCATAAACAGTGACCGCAACATCCCCCATAGACTGAGCATTTGTCTCAGGAAGTTTCACCCTTAAATACATTTGTCTAATCAATAAATCTGGCAATGGACGATCGCTTTCAAAATGAACAAATCGGCCTTCTTGGCGAATATGCTCAACGTCTGCCTTCTCGCTGCGAACATCTGATTCTTCAGAGATTAAAAATGGACGTATTTTTTCATACCAATACACACCTTTTTCAGACCATTCACCTGCCGCATCACCAAACATTAAACGGCTTAAGTTAGTAACACCAGCACCATCTAGCTTATATTTACGTTTTAAATTTTTAAAATCTTCTGTAGGAGCAACTTTTAAATCTGCCCATTGCTGCGTTAATGACTCTTTACCGGCCGTCAAAACTTCTTTTGCTTTGCTAATGGCTTTCTGATCTTGTTTGATACGTTTTTTAAGCGCATCAAATTCTTTCTTACGCTGTTGAAAGTCTTCAACAGAATCAAATTTTCCAGAAGTAAGACGATTAAACTCATCCTCATAAGCCGCAAAATCTTCATTGCCAGGCAACGCAGCAATCGCGTTATCTGAATCGGTTTTAATCGTTTTAAAACTTTGCTGGAATGCGCGTCCACGCTGCTCGGTTAATAAGGGCTCACGCGCAAGTAACTCATCAGCACTCGGCAGCGCCTGGTTAATGCTGTCAGGATTGATAAATGACTCATTTTTAGCGGATGATGTTTTCTCAGCATCATCGTCACGATCATCTAGTAAAGCTCCTGAAGATTGCCTAGGCGTCGAAAATGCAACACCACTTAAGACCACCTCATTAACAATACCTTTGCCCAATAATAAAGGTAAAAACTCTAGATCAGCGACCGCGCGATCAAACTGAAAAATATTTTCCATCGGTTTGTCTGCGTTTGCGACCTGTAAACCCGTAATCTCAATTCCCATAGGAGCAAAGCTGAGTGATACATCTTCGACCTCTACTTTTGCATTAGCCGCCTTACTTCCAAACGTTTCAATGCTGTATTTAATTAACGGCCCAGCGACAAACATCCAACCGACAACCAGTAATGCGATGATAGCGATAAAGCCTAATAAACCTGACCAGCGAATCCATTGTTTCATCTTCTTATCCTTATTCCGCAAGTGCCTGATAAACTTTATAAAACTTACTGGCTTTTAATATTTTGGTGATTTTCAATTTTTCTACCCATACCATAAACTTCACTCGGTAAGTAGAAATAAGCCAGCGACTCATCAACAATACTGGCACAAATGCAATCATTGTAATCACCAGACTGCCTAGAATTAACGTATTATTAAACGCTAATAATCTGAATAATTCTGATTGATATAAATCTGTCCAAAACGCTTGATAATGTTCATGTGTTAATAAAAATTCCCCTAATGCAATCGCAGCTGGGTCGAGCAAATAAGCGATACCACTAAAAAACGCCGTTGCTAATAAAAACGCGCTGAAATTAACTCGAACGATACAAGCAATAAAAATCACAAAGACATTATGAAGGCTAAATAATGGCGTTAATCCTGTGATAAGGCCTAACGAAAATGCTAACGCAATTTGTCCGGGTGCTGAGTCTGAATTTAATGCCTTTAGCAGCTTGGCTAACATAGCAATCATAAACGTTCCTTATTAAATAGAGGAGCAAAGGGGGAATTAACCACATAGTAATAATAGAGCACTAACAAATACAACCTTTCAAACACGGTTATTACATATTTTTACTGCGAATCGCGAGTGTAATTCCCAATAAAATCAAAGCACTTGCTGACAAAAGAATAATTGATAACTGCTCTGATAAAAACACAACCCCCATTAGCATAGCAAATACTGGCACCACTAACTGCGCTTGTGCTGCATTTTGCAAACCCAACTTAGGCAATACTTTATACCAAAGGGCGTAGCCTAAAGCAGACGCCAACGTTCCTGACAAACAAGCTAACAAGACTCCTTTAAAGGTACTCCCTTGCCAGTTAATAAATGCGACCAATGGCAAACACCAAACTAAAGACCAGCGAAACGCGATCGCCACCTCTTTTAACGGCTGCTGGCTATTACGACCCGTATAGACAAATCCTGCCCAGCCTAATCCAGATAACATCATAATCGCTGCCGCACTGAAGTCTGGGGTAGATTGTCCAGGCAATAATAGAATAACCAACCCGATAAAGGCCAGCGCAATACCCGCCAACATAAATCGATTAATTTTTTGGCCTAATAACAAAGCCACTGCATTTAATACCAATTGAATGGTGGCAAATAATACCAAAGCACCCATACCAGTATCCATTTCGAGATAGGCCCAAGAAAATGCAAATGCATAAAGCGATAGACTCAGCGCTGAAAACCACGCGACCTTACTTTGCTTAATACTCACCATCTGCTGCAACTCTGCACGATTAGGGCGTACTAACAAACTCAGCAATAAAGCCCCAGAAATAATCCGCAGCAAGGTAAAAGGAAGCGGCTCAATAGCCCCATCAACCAGTGCCATTCGACACAATAATGAATTTGCAGCGAAGGCCAGAAGCGCAATAGCGCTGTACATAAATAAAACCATAACCGGCCTTTTGTTAAAATTGCAGAAAAATTGGCACATATGGACCATTAATAGTCCATAAAGTGCCTGTAAAACAAACTTATATTCATAAAAGTGAAATAAGCTATTCGATTTTGCTATCATTGTTCCAAATTAATCAACAACCCTTCCCGAAAATGGGGCTAGTGCTGCGGCATAAAAGTCGCTTTAATGGCACATAATTCTAGATTTGCATTCTTATACTTACTTTAGGCCTACTATGAACTTACGATTGTTAAACCCCAAACGAACATTATCAAAAGTCGCTCTAACGGCATTGCTGATCACCAGCAGTATACCTCTTGTTGCACAAGCTCAAGGGCTTCCTGCTGAGGTTATCACCGCAAGTAAGCAAAATGTCCCAACGTATATTGAGGCTGTAGGCACATTAAAGGCTAATGAATCACTTATTTTACGCCCTGAAATTACTGGCAGAATTGAAAAAATAGCATTCACCGAAGGTAACTTAGTTCAGAAAGGAACAACCTTAGTCGAGTTTGATGCCGCTATGTATACCGCGCAAGTTAATGAAGCGAAAGCGCGAGTAGCCTTGAGCAAATCAGAATATCAGCGCGTTAACAAACTGTTCAAGAGTGCAGCCATTTCTGAAACTGCACGCGATTCTGCTTTAGCACAAATGCAAATTAACGAAGCACAATTAGAACAAGCACGTGTTTCATTGCAGAAAATGACGTTACGCGCACCGTTCACTGGCATCGTTGGCTTACGCCAATTCAGCCCAGGTGATTACGTTACCGCGGGTGCAGACATGCTAGAAGTTGTCGATATTGATAGTATGAAATTAGATTTTAGAGTACCCGAAGTTTATCTACCAAAAATTGCTCAAGGGCAGACACTGTCAATCAATTTAACCGCTTTCCCTGGCGAAAAATTTGAAGGAAAGGTCACGGCTATTAGCCCACAAATTAGTGAACAAGGTCGCAATATTTTAATTCGAGCAACATTGCCCAATAACGATAAAAAATTGCGCCCTGGTCTATTCGCAAAAGTACAACTACTGATTAAACAGGAAGACTTGATCGTTATTCCTGAAGAAGCACTGATACCTCAAGGCAAAGGGTTTTTGGTGTACTTGTACAAAGATGAAAAAGTAACGCCTGTTCCTGTTCAACTAGGACAACGTCAAAAAGGAACAATCGCAGTGACGGGCATCAACGTAGGAGATGTTGTCATCACAGCAGGCCAGCTTAAGCTTCAACCAGGCGCACCAATCACGCCTATTTTCGTTGATGGCAGCGGCCCTAAAGCCAACGAAAAGCCGTTAGAGACTCAGGAGTAATCATTAATGAAAATTTCTGAATTAAGCATCTCTCGGCCAGTATTAGCAACTGTGATGAACATCTTGGTTGTTTTAATCGGCATCATTGCCTATCAAAGCTTACCAGTACGTGAATACCCTAACATTGATGTTCCCGTAGTAACGGTTGAAACTGCGTACCCTGGTGCCAACGCAAAAATTATGGAAAGTCAGGTTACACAAATTTTAGAGGATTCTTTATCCGGTATTGAAGGCATTGATTTTATGTCGTCAAAAAGTCGCTCTGAAAAATCTCAAATAACACTGACTTTCAAGCTTGATCGTGACCCTGACTCTGCTGCTAGCGATGTGCGTGACCGTGTAGGTCGTGTACGTGGACAATTGCCGGAAGATATCGAAGAACCGATTGTTGCGAAAGTAGAAGCCGACGCGCAGCCTATCATTTGGATCGCATTTTCCAGTGACCGTCACAGTGCTTTACAAGTTACCGACATTGCCGAACGCCAAGTGCGTGATCCACTGCAAACGGTTGCAGGTGTTGCGAGTGTTGCGATTGTAGGCGAACGCCGATATGCCATGCGCATTTGGTTAGATCGTTCTCGTATGGCGGCCTATGGCATTACCAGCCAAGATGTTGAATCAGCCTTACGCAGCCAGAATCTAGAGGTGCCAGCAGGACGAATTGAAAGTACAGAACGCGAATTCACGGTATTAACGCAAACAGATTTAAACGAACCTAAACAATTTGAAGACATAATACTGCGTAATGAAAATGGTTATCTCGTTCGCTTAGCCGATGTTGCTAACGTAGAAGTAGGTCCTGAAGCCGAACGTGTTATCTCTCGCTTTAGCGGACGCAGCGCTGTGGCGTTAGGTGTTGTTAAGCAATCAACGGCAAACCCACTCGACGTATCCAGCGGCATTCAATCGTTACTTGCAGACATTAGCAAGAAATTACCAGAAGGTGTTGCAGTCAATATCGCTTATGACTCATCGGTTTTCATTGATAAATCAATTCAGTCAGTAAAAACAACGATTTTTGAAGCTGTGATGTTAGTTATTCTCGTAATCTTCGTTTTCTTGCGTAATGCCCGAGCTACATTAATTCCTCTGTTGACCATACCTGTCTCTTTGATTGGTGCTTTTGCCATCATGAGCTTGTTTGGTTTTAGTATTAACACACTCACCTTATTAGCGTTGGTATTAGCCATTGGTTTAGTGGTAGATGATGCGATTGTGGTACTCGAAAACATCTATCGCCACATAGAAGATGGCATGGATCCGATCCAGGCCTCCTTTAAAGGCATGAAAGAAATCGGCTTTGCCGTAATAGCGATGACTCTGACGTTAGCAGCCGTATTTGCCCCCATTGCCTTCACAGAGGGTCGTACTGGCAAGCTAATTACTGAATTCGCACTCACCTTAGCGGGTGCCGTTATTGTTTCTGGTTTCGTTGCATTAACGCTTTCTCCAATGATGGCATCACGCATGCTGAAACATAATAAAAACCCAGGTAAATTTTATCTTTGGGGCGAGAAAGTCCTCGACTCAATGGCCAATGGTTATGAAAAGTTTTTGCGCAAAGTATTAGCTTTCCCGTTAATTGTCGCGGGTCTTGGCTTAGTCACAATTTTATTGAGCGCTTTGGTATATACCCAATTACCACAAGAACTATCTCCTTCTGAGGATAGAGGGTTTGTAATTGGCTTTGCGTTAGCACCCGAAGGCGCATCAACAGAATTCGTCGATAAGTATACAAAAAAGATCGAGGAAGTTATTAAAACAGTTCCTGAATCAAAAAGTTACTTCTCGGTTGTCGGCTTTCCTACAAGCACAAACAGCATGCAGTTTATTCAGCTTGCGCCTTGGGAAGAGCGTGAACGCTCTCAACAAGAAATTGCTGGCAGTTTAATGGGACCGATGTTTGGTGGCGTAACAGGGGTTATGTCTTTCCCGATGAACCCTCCATCGTTAGGTCAAAGTATTGTTTCGCGCCCTGTTGAATTTGTAATTCAAACCACAGGATCTTATGAAGAATTACAAGAGTTAACCGCTAAAGTAATGATGAAGGTATGGTCAAACCCGATGTTTGCCCAACCTGATATCGATTTAAAACTTAATAAACCTGAGTTAGCCATCGATGTAGATCGTGAAAAAGCAGCCTCTATGGGGGTGGGTGTTGAAACCATTGGACGAACCTTAGAGACCATGATTGCAGGGCGTGAAATTACACGCTTCAAACGTGAAGGTGAACAGTATAACGTTATCGTCCAAGTAGCTGATGTGGATCGCTCTAACCCAAAAGATTTAACCAACGTCTATGTTAAATCTAATAATAGTGACATGGTTCAGCTCGCCAATCTTGTTAAGGTAAGTGAAACTATTGCGCCAAAAGAGCTGAACCACTTTAATAAATTAAAGTCAGCGACCATTCAAGCCGCATTAAACCCAGGTTTCAGCCAAAAACAGGCAAGAGAATTTTTGGATATGACAGTTGCCGAATTAAGTGAAGGGCAAATTGGTATTCAAGTTGACTACGGTGGCCAGCTGCGTGAATTCATTAAAACAGGTAGCAGCTTAACTTTCGCTTTTAGCTTGGCATTGATCTTTATCTACTTAGTATTAGCCGCTCAGTTTGAAAGCTTCCGCAGCCCATTGGTCATTATGTTTTCAGTACCAACAGCGATGTTAGGTGCCTTATTAGCACTGTGGGTGACTGGCGGATCAATCAACGTATACAGCCAAATTGGTTTGATCACTCTAGTGGGTTTGATTACCAAGCACGGCATCTTGATTGTAGAATTTGCGAACCAACTGCAAGAGTCAGGCTCATCGAAACTGGAAGCCGTTATTGAATCCGCTAAGCTGCGCTTACGCCCTATTTTAATGACGACCGCGGCCATGGTATTGGGGGCTATTCCATTAGCTCTTGCCAGCGGCGCTGGCGCTGAAAGTCGTGAACAAATTGGTTGGACGATTGTAGGAGGGATGACATTAGGTACTGCACTGACCATTATTATCGTACCAGCATTTTACATACTGATTTCAGGCAAAGTAAAAGAATTAGCGAAAGCCGATCCTGCCTTTTAATCACTACTTATAACGGTTAATCATTTCCCCCAAGGCTAAGCTAAGCAATTCATTTCACATAATGAATTGCTTAGCTTTTTTTAATTTCGAATACGCCAATAGCGTGCAAATCTTGGAATTCCTCGAGACGTTAACCCCGAATATTTAAAGGTGATTTCAGCACCAATCGCTGGCGGCTGCTCTCGATCTTTATCACTGAAACCTGAACCTATTTTAAATCTTTTTGTTGTGCTCATACCGTTGGAGTCTGTAATCACAGCTTCCACCCAGAGTGCTCCCATCTTACCTTGATACTTTCCTTTGCCTTCCACATAAGAAAGCACTACGGCTTCGCTATCAAGACTGGGTTTCAACTTAATTAAATCATCATTACGTTTGGCAGAATATAAAGAGCGACCATCATGAAGCATCAATCCTTCAGCGCCCTGCTCTACCAAAGAATCCAATTGCTGTAATAACACAGCTTCGCTATCTACGCGCCATTGTTTAACGATCTCAAGCCAAGAAGGTAGCTCTTTAAGCAAAGCGAGTTGGTGTAAGCGTTGATCAAAAGTGCCTGAATGGGTTGGCATATCAAATACCATGTAACGTACCTGAAGCCATTCACTATCATGAGGAATCTGTTTTCGAACAATACCACTTAATTGATCAAATCGGCCTCTTTCGAGCCATAATTCGCCATCAAGAGCGATCTTGGGAAAGTTTTTTACAAACCATGACGGAGCATGGTATTCATTACCTTGTCGTGAAATTAAGCGGCTACCATCCCAAAAAGCGCGTACACCATCGTATTTTTCACTGACCCAATAATGACTGAGATCGATGCCTGAATTTGGCTTAAAAACACTGGCTAACATTAACTCAGGCTGATTGCCTGCCCAGCTATGAGAGGTCAAGAGGACATAACTTATACACAAGCATGCCCTCAGCATTTTTTTAATCATTATAGGCATCCTTGCCGTTGTGCGGATTCAGTTGCTTTATCTAAACATAAACTGTGTTTATGCTCACATTTATTTTTTGATGCTTTAAAATCCGTTATTTTTTTCGACGTAACCCAATAGAAAGCATCACAACAGGTGTATTAGCAACGTCTAAATTCTCATCTGCTCTGTTATCTGCGTCTAAATTCAATTGTCGAGCGAAGCTTTGGCCAACTTCAAGTGTTGCCCACATTTTACGATTAAATTGATAGCGAACACCGGTGGCAGCAACCCAACTAGAGTAAGAAATATTTAATTTTTCCTCTTGTTCAGACTCATATCGCCAGTTACCACCTACAGGAGCGGCCGATGCATATACAGACCAATTGTTCTGCCATCGATATTCAGCCTTGCTTATTGGAAAGCCTAGATCAAGCTGAATGTTATTGGCGATATTATATTGATACGAGACTAATGGAATAGGTTTATAGTCACCAAATAAACGGTTAACGCCAACCCCCATGGTTAATGCACTAGCATCTGTTAATTGATAACGCCATATTGCAAGCCCCATCAAAGAGAAAGCATCTTCATCAACAGCGTCTAAATCAGTATGCAAACTGGGAGTAACCTGAATAATACGCGTCCATTTATCATCACGTGGAGTAACGACCATAAACTGTGTTTTAAGCGTATAAACCTCTTGATTATCCACATCAGTATGATCAAAACGAAATGCTGTTTTCTCTAATGACAGTGTGGGTATAAAGAAGCTCTTGCCAAACTCTAACTTGCCTAAAGGTACTTTCACCAAGGTATAGTCCATCGCTAATTCAGCATCTGTTTTTTCTATCGAGGCAAAATCATAAGATTGATGCTTTAGACCCATAACCAAATTATGTGGCACGGATGGTACAGATTCAGCGGAAGGGGCCTCAGCAAGCGTCCAATGTGAGAAAATGAAAAAAAACGCGCATTGGGCAAAACGCCAGATATTCATAAAAAATTCTTCCAAGTTAAATACAGTACCGTCCAGTTCATATAAGCATAAGCGCTACTGATAAAAATTTCACCTTTCATCCTAACCTTGCATTAACACGCATGTCGCCAGCACTTTACAACCGAACAACATTGGTTTCGTAAACTAATCTTAAAAAATCTTTCAGATACAAAAAAGCCGCTGCTTATTAAAATAAGCAGCGGCTATTTCATTTAGACTACAAAAATTTAGCCGAACGTTTTTTCAGCAATAAACTTATGTACTTCTTTAATATCGGCAGGAAGAACATCCATACGTTCTTCACGCTCCATCAAGTCTGTTAAGTGATGCGGAAGCTTAGGCATTTCATAACCTGCGCGTAAAACCGCTTCTTCAAACTTAACCGGATGCGCAGTACCTAACGTAATCATTGGAATATCTTTGTTACGACGCACTTCACGTGCGGCCTTAACACCAATCGCTGTATGCGGATCTAGCAAGTAACCCGTCTCATCAAAAACTTCTTGCATGATCTTGATCGTCGCGTCTTCATCAACCGCGTAGCTGTCGAACAACTCACGGGCTTTCGCTAACTTATCTTCGTCTAATTCAACAACGTCAGTTTTAGCATTCATACGACCCATAAGCTCAGACAAGGCTGCGCCATCACGATCGTACAAATCAAATAGCAAACGTTCAAAATTACTCGATACTGCAATATCCATAGACGGCGTAATCGTATGCATTAATGGATGAACTTCGTATTTATTTTTACTCATCAAACGGTGCAATACATCGTTTTTGTTAGTAGCAATAATTAACTGCTCAATCGGCAAACCCATTTTCTTCGCCATGTAACCGGCGAAAATATCGCCAAAGTTACCAGTAGGAACAGAATAAGCCATCGGGCGCACAGGGCCACCCAAGTTCAAGGCAGAATAGAAGTAATAAACAATCTGCGACATGATACGTGCCCAGTTAATGCTATTAACAGCCACTAACTTGCGCTCGCCTTTAAGGAAAGACTGATCGCCGAAGCTCGCCTTAACCATGTCTTGTGCTTGATCGAAGTTACCTTCGATAGCAATGTTATAAATGTTATCGCCGGTTACCGTCGTCATTTGACGGCGCTGAACTTCGGACACTTTACCGTGCGGATGCAAGATGAAAATATCAACGTTCTTGCACGCTTTAGTCCCTTCAATCGCAGCTGAACCGGTATCGCCAGAGGTCGCGCCCATGATCACAACTTTCTCATGACGACGCTCTAAAACGTAATCAAGCAAGCGACCTAACGTTTGTAGTGCGAAATCTTTAAACGCTAAGGTAGGACCGTGGAACAATTCCAAAACGTATTCGTTATGATCAAGCTGCTGCAATGGCGCAACGGCTTTATGACCAAAGCCACCATAGACTTCAGAAAGAATGGTTTTTAATGCGTCAGATTCAACACAACCTTCAACAAAAGGATAAATAACTTTATGTGCAAGTTCGGCATAAGGAAGATCACGCCAAGATTCAATTTCTTCTTTTGAGAAAGTCGGCACTTCTTTCGGCACGTACAAACCGCCATCAGTCGCAAGGCCGGTTAAAAGTACTTCTTCAAACGTTAACTCTGGCGCATTGCCGCGAGTTGAAATATATTTCATCATAATTAAAAACTCTTAATCTTTTATACCCAGCATTTAAACCAAGTGCTCAACACGAATACGTGTAACGCTACCTTCAGTTTCTTCCAATGCTTCAATTGCCGCAATAGCATCGTTCATTACTTTTTCTTGAATGGTGTGAGTCAGCAAAATAACCTGCACAACCTCTTCACCTTCAGCTTGTTCTTTCTGAATCAAGGCTTCAATGTTAATTCCACGCTCACTCAAAATAGACGCTATTTTGGCTAAAACACCGGCTTTATCAAGAGCAGGAATGCGCAAATAATACGCTGTCTCAATTTCTTCAATCGACAATACCTTAGTATCGTCAACCTGCTTATAACCTAAGTGATGCACACGGCTAGACGCGGGGGCATCAATCGTGCGTGCCAGATCAATAATATCAGCAACCACAGCAGACGCCGTTGGACCCGCACCGGCACCAGGGCCAGAAAACAAGGTATCACCAACGGCATCGCCATTAACCATCACCGCGTTTAATACGCCATCAATTTTAGCAATAGAACGCTTCTCAGGAATCATCGTTGGATGAACCCGTAAATCAATCCCGTTAGCATTATGGCTACTAATACCCAAATGCTTAATGCGGTAGCCAAGCTCTTCGGCGTATTGAACGTCTTCTGGTGTAATGCCACCAATGCCTTCACAGAAACAATTTTCAAACTGCAACGGAATACCATAAGCAATCGAAGCAAGAATCGTTAGTTTATGCGCCGCATCAATACCTTCAACATCGAACGTTGGATCAGCTTCTGCATAACCAAGCTCTTGCGCTTCCTTCAAAACATCTGCGAAATCGCGACCTTTGTCGCGCATTTCCGTCAGAATGAAGTTGCCCGTGCCGTTAATAATACCCGCTAACCAGTTAATCTTGTTGCCCGCTAAACCTTCACGCAACGCCTTAACGATTGGAATACCCCCTGCAATACCCGCTTCAAACATAACTGAAACGCCTTTGGCTTCAGCCGCGGCAAAAATTTCAGCACCGTGTTCAGCAATTAACGCTTTGTTTGCGGTAACAACGTGCTTACCGTTTTCGATAGCCAAAAGCACAAGCTTTTTAGCAACGTCGTAGCCACCGATCAATTCAACCACGATGTCGATTTCTGGGTTAGTTGCAACGTCAAAAATATCACGGGTAACGTCTGTATTAGAAGTATCAGCCGCTGAGTTATCACGACGTGCACCCACCTGCTGAATAATAATTTCACGACCTGCACGGCGAGTAATGTCTTGTGCATTCTGGGTTAGCACATTGAAAGTGCCGCTGCCTACTGTACCTAATCCACAGATACCTACTTTTACCGCTTTCAAGGTCGTCTCTCCAACATAGCTTATAGATAGTTCAAAATTGCGGGATATTCTACACGAGAACCTGAGTAATGTAAGTTTAAACACAGCAAAGCTGCGCTAAATACGTACTAATTAATGCCGTAAATACTAATGATCGTAAGGGATGCGAGACAGCTAGTGGATTATTTGGTAGCGTTAACCTTAAATACAGACAACATAAGGAAAAAAAGATGTCTAAGTTTTTAGTATTGACCATTATTGCAGACGATAAACCTGGAATAGTAGAAACGCTAGCGGCAACCATTGCTGAGCAAAATGGCAACTGGCTAGAAAGCCGCATGTCTCATATGGCTGGAAAATTCGCCGGCATACTGCGCATCAGTATCGCCGAGGAAAATGTTAACAGTCTGCAAATTCGACTATCACTATTGGCCACACAAGGTATCAGTGTTGGCGTAGAAGTCAGTACTGAAGCTGGCGAATCTGGCATAACCAAAGACTTAACACTTAACCTGATCGGTAATGACCGCCCTGGCATCGTCAAAGAAGTATCACAATCGCTAGCCAAAATGGGCGTTAACGTACTGGAACTGACAACAAACTGTGTGAGCGCACCGATGTCAGCGGATCTGTTATTTCAAACCGAAGCCCACTTACGAGTTCCACAAGGCTTTGATGCTGATGCACTAACCGATGCCTTAGAAGAGATTTCAAATGATTTGATGGTTGAAATAACGTTAGACTAAACTGCATCATATCGATTGGCAGCTCTTAGTGTTGAGAGTACACTCCCTGCCTTCATAACCTTATTTTTCACAGAGCCTTCTGGAAACACTATGAGCCAAGATTACCAAGATATTAATTTGACCATCGATAACAAAATTGCTGTTATCGAAATCAATCGCCCAGAAGTATTAAACGCCATCCGCGTACAGACTTATCAAGACATAATCGCTGCCTTTAAAGAAGCTGATGCTTCTGATGATGTTAACGTGATTGTCATTACAGGTGCAGGTGGTAAATTTACCGCTGGTAACGACTTATCAGATTTAGTGGCTGGTGATGAAATTCGTCAAGATGTGATCGACGGCGTTTCTGGTATATTCACAACATTAAGCCGCGTTAAGAAGCCGGTTATTGCCGCCGTTGAAAAAGTAGCGGTTGGCATCGGTACAACCATCCTATTACATTGCGACATGGCATTTGCGGGGGCAAGCACACGCTTCCGCCTACCTTTTGCTAACCTAGGTGTTAGCCCTGAAGGTGCATCTTCTATGCTACTAACAGAATCTGTTGGCCCTAAAATTGCCAATGAATTATTGTTAACGGGTCGTTTTTTCAGCGGTAGTGAAGCTGAGAAATGGAACATCATCAACAAAGCGACTGAAGATGGCCAAGCCCTAGAAACAGCAATGGCTACTGCACAAGAATTGGTTAAACAACCATTAGCGTCTTTGATGGCGACCAAGCAACTATTAAACGTTGGTAACGCTGAAGTAATCGAAGAAGTAGTTACTGACGAACTTGAAGCTTTCTCTCTGCTATTGCAAAGCGAAGAAACTCAAGCTCGCATTAATCATTTAGTTAATGGCAGCAAGTAATAGCCCCTAAGCTATGCTGACCACCTAGCGCCTCTCTCTGGGGCGCTGCTCCCTTCTATTTTAAACGTCTGATGACTCTGATAATCTAAGCTCAACAAGTACGCGCTTAATTACCAGGAATCGTCATGAGTCAGACCAATACTAAGACCCAAATCAACAGTTCTGAAAAATCAAGCTATTGGATTTTGCTGATTATCGGCCTATTGTTCTTCTTAATCTCAGCCCCTATTGTACTTGAGATACCAAACGCTATTAAGGTAGGCGATTATCAAATACTCATCTCTCTTATCTTTCCCCTAGCAGGCTTAGGCATGATATTCGCCAGCTGGAAAATGCGTCAAAAGTTTTTATTTTTTGGGCCAACTCCCTTAATACTTTCTCCAAGCATTGGCCAAATCGGTGGACAAGTAGGCGGCTGTGTAGAGCTGTCTCATCCATGGGAGAAACGTTCACTAAACATAAGCCTAAGTTGCATTCATACCTACACCACAGGCAGTGGAAAAAACGCCAGTACTCACAAAGACATTCTTTGGCAAGACTACGATAAGCCTTTAGATCGCCCAAATAACAACGGCAGCCTATTAGAATTTTGCTTCGACGTTCCCTCAGGGAAACCAACCAAAGAGACTCATAACGGCCGTGGCAGCATTAGTTGGGTTGTTTCTATCGAAGGAATTGTCAGCCAGAAAAATTTTAAACGAAGCTGGACTATTCCAACAGAAGTAGGCACGCAAAAATCAACCATCGTCATCCCTGCCCAGCACAAAGAAGCCGTTCACAGCGCAAAGCGCAAAGAGGCCGAAGACAGTATAATAAAACAAATTCATGCACAAAAAACATCCAATGGCCTAGACATAACCTCTGAACAAGGACGCAACAAATCCATGAGCTGGTTCTTGGTTTTGTTTGGCGCTATTTTCACTTCAGTCGGCTGCTTTCTTTTCTTTCAGGCTTTTCAAGGTGAAGCTATCCTGTGGATTATGGCCCCAATATTTTTCGCTATTGGCGCTGGTATATTAGCCTTTGGTATCTTCCTAGTTGGCCGTAAACTTGAATGCAAAATTATTGATGACCAAGTCCATGTGCGACGCAGCGTATTTGGCCGGATTCTTTATACTCGTCAAGGTAAGCTAACCTCTCCCGATCAAGTCATACTTAAAAGTACGATGTCGAGCACCACAAATGGTAAGCACACAGAATACATGGGCATCTATGCCAAGGTCGATATCAACACTCAGAATGGCTTGGTGAAAAAAGAAATAAAACTGGTCGAAGGTATAGAAGGAAGAGCGGCGGGTGAAGCTATGAAACGAAAGCTCAATGCGTTTTTGTTAGAAACTCATAACAACTTTAAAGGCGAACTAGAAGCACTATAGTTATAGCGCTTCTAATACTTGGTTAAATTAATTTAAACTTCAACCTCTTCTGGCATCTTACCCAACAATTTATACAGCACTGGCACAACAATCAGCGTCAACAGTGTTGATACCAAAAGTCCGCCAATAATCGCCCACCCCATGGGCGACCACATACTAGAACCTGACAATGTTAGCGGTAATAATCCCCCAACAGTGGTGAGCGTCGTTAATACAATCGGAACAAAGCGCGTTCTCGCCGCCGCCATAATCGCATCCATTTTTTCCATACCATTACGGCGCATTTGATTTGCGTAATCGACTAAAATAATCGAATTATTTACTACGATCCCCACCAGCGATGTTAGGCCGATAAACGCCGTAAAACTAAAGGTATACCCACTAATAAACAAGGCAATAAACGCTCCGATCAAAGCAAAAGGAATCGCGGCAAAAACAATCAAAGGCTGCACAAAAGAACGGAACTGCAATACCAATACCGCAAAGATTCCAAACACAGCTAACAGCACCGTTTTCGCCATACCACCAAAAGCTTCTTTACGATTTTCTTGCTCACCACCAATGGCGTAATGAACCCCATCAGGGAACTTGTAAGCATTCAATTTAGCAATAATTTCATTCGTGACATTTTCTGCAGTAAAACCAGGCATCACATCGGAGGTAATACGCGCCATACGTTCTAAATCGTAATGTTGAAAGCGTGCAATACTGGTTTCCATATTTAATTCAGCAATTTGTAATAATGGAATTAATTGGCCGGTATTAGAAAGCACCGTAATATCTTCAAACGTTTCTACTTGCGGCTGTTCGTACTGAGACAGTCTAAGCACCAGCGGAAATTCTTCACCTTCATCATCGCGAAAACTGCCCATATTTGTACCGACCAGTGCGGTACGAACGGTGCGATCTATAAGTTGTAAAGGTACGCCTAACATGGCCGCTTTATCACGATTAATATCAACTTTTAAATCTACCTTAAAATTGCCTACCGGATTATCAATACCAATAGTGCCTGGGGTATTAGCAACTAACCGCTCAACCTCTATCGCAACACGTTGAATATCGTTAAGCTCTTCGCCAACAATTCGAATACTAATCGGGGCCACCAAAGGCGGCCCTTGCATAAATTCTTTTACTGTAATTTTTGCACCCGCAATATCACTGACTTGCTGTCGAATGGTATCGACTAACGGCTCAACAGAGGACAGTTGAAAATCATCCAACGTCACAAATAACTGAGCAAAATTCACCGTCTGACGGGTTGGCATAATATTGTAATAAATACGCGGATTACCACGCCCCACATTCTGCGCAACATCAGTAACCAAATCGTGCTGGCGAACACGCTTACTGACTTCGTCAGCAATGTCTTGAGTACGAGCAAAGGTTGAGCCTTCAGGCATATCAATGTTCACCAAAATCATTGGCTTCTCTGCCTTTGGAAATAAACTCACACCAATAAAAGGAAATAGTGCCAAGCTCCCCACCAGCATCAATACAGAAATAGTGATAATTTGGGCAGGACGATCAAGTGCCCACATCAAAACGCTGCTATAGCGGGTATCCGCAATCACTTCTAATTTTTTTTGTGCGCGGGTTGTTTTCTTCGCCGAGTTGCCTAACTTGCTCGCCAATAAAGGCGTTAACGTTAGTGCAATTAATAGCGACGCAAATAAAGTTACTACCACAGTGACAGGCATCGCACGCATAAACGTACCCGAGCCATTTTGCATAATCAGCATCGGCAAAAAGGATAAGACTGTAGTTAATGTGCCACTCGCCACCGCCCAAGCAACTTGCGAACTGCCTTTCACTGCCGCTTCCGTCGGCGTATCACCATCCCGTAAATGACGCGATACATTTTCCACAACCACAATCGCGTTATCGACCAATAAACCTAGCGCAATCACCAAACCGACAATCGACATTTGCTGCAAACCAAAGCCCGCCAAATCAACCCAGCCAATGGCAATAAAAATGGATAACGGCACCGCTGACACAACCACAAGACTGGGTTTAAAGCCTAAAACGATAATGCTTAAAATTGCGACCAGAATAAGCCCTTGATTTAAGCTATCAAAGAAGCCGCTGATCTGGCGTTCAACGCTGCTTGATTGATCCATCACCGTCAGCAGTTTTATCTCACTTGGAATTCGTGACTGATACTTATCAATCTGCGCCTGTATGCCTTCCATCACATTAAAAATTTGGCTGCCTTTACGCTGCACAACAGAAACAAATACCGCCTTCTCTCCATTTAATTTAGCGCGGTAAGTCGGTATTGTTTCACCAAGACTGATCTGTGCGATATCCCGTAAATAAATGAACTTACCTTGCGAGCCTCGAATGACGGTATCTTCAATTTGCTGCAATGATTGATAATCACCCGAGGTTCTAACGGTAAAGCGACGATCACCGCCATTGGCATGACCACCGGGTAAATTTTGCGCGGCGTTTTGCACGGCACTAAAGACTTCATCCAAACTAATGCCTAGCGCATTCACCTGACGCTGATCGACTTTAATTTGTACCTCTAATTGTGGCAAAGCTTCGACATCGACACGCTTCACCCCTGAAGCCCGTTCTAAGCGTTGCTCAAGGGCTTCTGCATGGCGTTTTAACTCGGCATAACTGGCTTGCTCTGATACCAGTGCCAACTGCAAAATACTCACATCGGCAGGAGAAATTTTATCAATTTTCAACGCCACGATACTGGCGGGTAAATCTCCACGAATACGCGCAATACTGGCCACAACTTCATCGTATTTGTCATCTGGATCGGTGCCGTATAAAAACTCAATACGAATAACCGTTAAACCATCTTCGACATTGGTTTTTATATTCTTAATATCTTCTAATTCATTCAATGCTTCTTCAATTGGATCGACGACCAGTTTTTCCATATCCATCGGAATGGTGCCTGGACTAACCACCTTAATAACCGCGGCAGAAAAATCAAATTGAGGATCTTCAGAGCGAGGCATGGTAAAAAAAGACACCACCCCCAACATCACTAACAGTAAAAATAATACGGTTGTAAATTGGTGATTACGAATCGCTAATGCAGGTAATTGCATATTTATGACCTTTAAAAATAAACGCTATTTATCGATGACGGGTTTATAACAATTAATGGATAACGACCATTCGTCCTTCCGATAAATACGGTGCACCTTGAGTAACCACACGCTCACCTTCTTGAATGCCACTGCGCACAGCCATACGGCTGCCTTCAATAAAGGCCACATCAATTAATCGCAAATGGGCCTGATTATTCTCATCCAATACATACACCTCGGCTTGCTTGCCATCAGCGCGCAATAGCGCCGTTAGCGGCAATAACGCTAAATTTTCTTTTTGCGTAGGATAAACTCGACCATGCCCAACAAAACCCGCTAATAAATTACGCGCTTCAGTCTTTTGTGAACCCTTAGCTTTTGAAATACCTGTAAGTCGTAATTCAATTTCAAAAGTTTGCGTACTGGCATCCGCACGCCCAGCAACTTCAGAAACGACCGCTTGAAATTGCTGATTAGGATAGGCATCAAAATACAATTCGGCGGTATCACCCAATTGCGTACGCACAATGTCTTTATCGGTAATCCCAGTACTTAATACCCACCCCGTTTTTTTGGCCGCGAAAACAAATACCGGCTGCCCTGCGTTAACCCACTCATTAGGCTCTAGGCTACGATCTAAAATACGCCCTGATTCAGGTGCTCTAATAACCGCATAACGACGATTAAATTCAGCAACCGTCAAATCTGACTTTGCAACATCCATACGAGTTTGCGCTGCTTGTAATTGATCTATCGATAAAGCATTACGCCCTTGCAAAGAAACAAAGCGCTGTAAATTATGCGATGCGTTGGCTAAAACTGATTTTGCTTTCGCTACCTCTGCATCAATTTCTTCTAAATCAAGCGCGGCTAGCAGCTGACCTTTTTCAACAAACTCACCTTCATCCACGTATATTTTGCTAACCAAACCAGGAATTTTGAAACCAAGAGATTGCTCTGACTTGTTCTCTAACAAACCACTAATGCGGATAGCCTTCGCGTATTCGCTATAGTGAGCACTCACAACTTCGACAGGCAATGAAGAAGACGTCTCTGCAATCACTGTCAAAGAAACTAATAAAAAGGAAGCCGCGATATAGCGAAAAAATGCATTAGTACGTACTTTAATTGTAGTAATTAAAGGATTCATAAAAAAGACCTATCTAGGAGTCTGTATGGATAACCCATGTTGACACTGTATACATATGAGATTACATTCTACTCATGCTATGTGTTCACCGTCAACACTGAAAAAGAACAGCTGTTAATTAAGGCAACGGAATGACGACAGAAAATGACCGCTACCATCATGGCAATCTAAAACTTGCCCTACTTGATGCTGCAATTGCACAAATTAAAGAAGTCGGGATTGAAAAACTCAGTCTGCGGGGTATTGCTCGAACAGTCGGCGTTTCACAAACGGCACCTTATCGTCACTTTAAAGATAAAAACCAACTACTCGCTGACGTCGCTGCACAAGCCTTTACCGAACTGTATGAATCCAGCAATGCTTTAATTGATCCTGACGCTAGCCCTATTGAAAATATCCAAGCAGCAGGAATGGCCTATCTTCAATACGCCATCGAGAACCCAGAAAAATATCGCCTATTGTTTGGTAGCACCATTCAAAATCGGCGCAGCTATAGCAGTATGGTTGAAGCAGGGGAACAATCTTTCCAAATTCTCATCGATCAAGTTGAGCGTGGCATTGAAGCGGGAGATTTTATCCCTAACTGTTCGCTTCTATTAGCCAATACACTCTGGACCCATGTGCACGGCGCAGCCTCTCTTATTCTTGATGGCTTTTATCAAAATAGAGAATTGCCGATGTCGTTTGAGGCGTTCTTAAAAGCACAAATTCACATAATTACTCGGGCACTATTAATTAATCCAACACCTATTTTTAAAGAATAAGCTCTGTAAAAACAGAATACGGCCTAATAAAAACTGACCAAGAAGTCAGGAACCATCAGTATTTAAGGACTTTTTTATCCTCAGATAAGTGGCAAACTAGAATTCTGGCAACATTTGAGGTACTTTCGTACCAATAATGCGCTTTTTCACGCTCATAATTAATCTGCAAGATGCCAAACCAACACTTTATCGGTATACTTGCGGGCCTTTTTTAGCGCTACTTTTTAAACTCAGCGACTTTTACGGATCATAAAAATATGGGTAAGCAAACACCTCTGTACCAACAACACCTAGATGCTAATGGCAAGATTGTCGATTTTGGTGGCTGGGATATGCCGATTCATTACGGTTCTCAGCTACAAGAGCATAATATAGTGCGTGAAGACGCAGGCATGTTCGACGTATCGCACATGACCATCGTTGATATCGCGGGTCCAGAAGCGCTGGCTTACCTACAAAAAATTCTTGCGAACGACGTATCTAAACTGGGTTTCACCGGTAAAGCATTGTACACAGGCATGTTGAACGAAGAAGGCGGCGTGATCGACGACCTTATCGTTTACAAAATGGATGGCTGGTATCGCACGGTGGTTAACTGCGGTACTCGTGAAAAAGACTTGGCTTGGATGAACAAGCAAATCGAAGCGTTCGACGCGACATTAACAGAGCGTCCTGAACTGGCAATGGTTGCTGTTCAAGGCCCTAACGCTATCGAAAAAGTGAAGCAGGTTCGCACTGAACAAGCTGACTTGATTAGCGAATTAAAAGTATTCCAAGGCTTGCCTGTTGGCGAATGGTTCTACGCGCGCACAGGGTATACCGGTGAAGACGGCTTAGAAATCATGATTCCTGCCGCAGAAGTTGCGCAGTTTTGGGAAGCATTACTAGCCGCTGGCGTAGCACCAGCAGGTTTAGGAGCACGTGATACCTTGCGTTTAGAAGCCGGCATGAATTTGTATGGCAACGACATGGACGATTCCATCTCGCCACTACAAGCTGGCATGGGCTGGACGATTGCATGGGAACCTGCTGATCGTGACTTCATTGGCCGCAAAGCCTTAGAAGCACAAAAAGCCGCGGGTATACCCAGTAAGCTCGTCGGTATCGTGCTTGAGACTCGCGGCGTAATGCGTTCTCACCAGAAGGTTGTTATTGAAGGTCTTGGAGAGGGAGAGATTACCTCAGGTACTTTCTCACCAACCCTTCAGCATTCAATCGCCATGGCGCGTGTTCCTTATGACACCGGCAGCGAATGTAATATCGAAATGCGTGGCAAATTAATTCCAGCCCGCGTTGTAAAAATGCCGTTCGTACGTAATGGCAAAAAAGTTTTCGAATAATTACATTAAATTATTATTAATTATAATCATATAAAATAAAGATCGTTAGCTAGATCGAATGGAGAAAAATTATGAGCAACATCCCTGCTGAATTAAAATACGTTGAATCTCACGAATGGTTGCGTAAAGAAGCTGACGGCACTATCACTGTCGGCATTACTGACTTCGCACAAGCAGCACTCGGTGACGTAGTATTTATCGAATTGCCAGAAGTTGGTACTGAAGTAGAAGCTGACGACGACATCGCCGTTGTTGAATCTGTTAAAGCCGCTTCCGACGTATACGCACCAATCGCCGGTAAAATTATTGCGATTAACGAAGAGCTAATAGACGCTCCTGAAAAAGCTAACGAAGACCCCTATGGCGATGCTTGGTTCTTCCGTATGGAACCTGCTGATGCAGACGTTCTTGATACATTGTTATCTGCTGACGAATACGCTGCAAAGTGTGACTAATTAGCAAAAAAAAGCCCTGTTGTTTTTATAATGTAAACATCAGGGCTTTTTACATTTTATATGTAAAGAAATTTTCGTTCATTCCCTAACTTTCGTAAACTGTTTAGCACGTTTAAAGTTGCTAAATTAGAACAATATGAGCAAGCACATGAGCATAGAAACCCTGGTACAACTGGAACAACGCGACAACTTTATTGGTCGCCACATTGGTCCTGATGACGCTGAAGAAAACGACCTACTAGCCGCCGTTGGTGCTACTAGCTTAGAAGACCTTTCTAAGCAGATCGTTCCTGCTGATATTTTGCGTGAAGAATTCTTGGAAATCCAAGATGGCCGCACTGAATTTGAAGCGATCAATTATTTGCGTACTCTCGCTGACCAGAACAAGGTTTTCAAAAGCTACATAGGCATGGGTTATAACGATACGATTGTTCCGCCTGTTATCATGCGCAACGTATTGGAAAATCCAGGTTGGTACACGGCGTATACGCCTTACCAGCCAGAAATTGCACAAGGTCGTTTGGAAGCGCTATTAAACTTCCAACAGCTTGTTTGCGATATGACGGGAATGGAATTAGCGAACGCATC